>JANZZC010000053.1 GCA_026419575.1 Thermomicrobium sp.
TTCTTGACCAGCTCCGCGACGCGGTCCATCGCCCACTCGAGGTCAACGACTTCCCACTGCGTGCCGTACGGCTTGCGGTACAGCACCTTGGTGAGCCGGTTCGGGTTGACGTGCAGCTGGTACTGCGCGGCCCCTTTGGGGCACAGGTTCCCTTTGTTGACCGGGCTCTTCGGGTTCCCCTCGATGTTGACGATCTGCCCGTTCACGACGTGCACCAGCGTCCCGCAGCCGACCGCGCAGTAGGGGCAGACGCTCGGGAAGACCTGCGCGTCCTTGATGCGGAGCTGCTGCGCCCGCACCTGTTTCGGTCGCAGGTCGACCCCCAGCCCGAGCAATGCCCCCGCCGCCGTCCCGGCTGCCGCGCCGCTGGCCTTGAGGAATCGCCGACGCGACACGGTCATCGCCATCGCAAGTCCCTCCTCACCACGCTCCACCGAGCCGACGGGAAGCTCACGATTCCACAGGTCTCGACCGGGCCACGAAACTGTCGGGAACTGTCCATATCTTATACTGTACGGTTGACCTCGTCAAGCGTCTCTCGCTATCCTTGCGCTCGACGCTCGTTCGGAGGCAGTCATGCGCTACCGGATCGTGCTGTCGCTCCTCGCGCTCGTGCCGCTCGTCGCGTGCGCGCGCGCTGCTCCAGCTCCCACGCCGACCCCCTTCGCCGATCCCGCCGACGAGATCCGCGCCGTCGTCATGCGCTACCTCGATGCCGTCTACCACGGGCGGGCCGGCGAAGCCTGGCTCATGCATTCCCGTGCGACCAACGAAGGCGAGTCGTTCGACGAGTTCGCCGCCGTGGTGCGCGTCGCGGCCGAGGTCGGTTCCCGCATCGAGATCCTCGAGATCGATCCGCCCGAGATCCGCGGCGACGAGGCCTCCGTCATCGTCGTCCAGCGGCTCGGCCCGCGCGTGTCGACCTACATGTTCCACCTCGTCCTCGAGGACGGGGTCTGGAAGATCCACAATCCCCGCGATCTCGTCCCGCAACCCTGAGCGCTGCGCGACAGCGTGGAAGCCTCGGCAGCCCATGTCCCACCCAGGAGCTCCGGTCGGTGCGTCGCGCTCGCCGTCGCCCGTGGGCGCCCTTCCGGTCCATACTCGGCAGCGGTCGAGAAAGGAGCGAGCCGTGCCCGAGTCGAACCAGCACGTCGTCGCGGTCGGCGGTATCGTCCGCCGCGGAGACTCGATCCTCCTCGTGCGCCAGCGCTACGGTCCGTCGCGCGGGCGCTATCTCTTCCCCGGTGGTCTCGTCGAGCCGGGCGAAACGCTCGACCAGGCGGTCCTCCGCGAGGTCGCCGAGGAAACCGGTGTCCGCGCGGTCGTCCGCGGTATCGTCGGACTCCGCACCCGCTGCGACGGCCCGCGCAACGATACCTACGTCATGTTCCTCCTCGACTGGGTCGCCGGCGAACCGCATCCCGACGGGCAGGAGATCGACGAGGCCCGCTTCCTCTCGCTCGCCGAGTTCCGCGACCCAGCGACACCGGTGACCGAGCTCTCGCGGTACGTCGCGTTGCGGGTGCTCGCGGCCGAGGTCTGCCTCCAGTCGTTCGCGCAGGACTTCGACTACGCCGGGGCCGGGCGCGATCCTGCGACCTGGCGTCTCTTCTGCTGAGTTCGCGCGTTCGCAAGGGTCCCGGCGTCCGGCGTTCACGCCGGATCCTCCCGGCCCGCGATCGCGTCGCACCACGCCGCGAGCTGCCGGGCGTGCTCGCGCAGGTGGCCGGTCCGCCGTCGCAGTACCTTGGCGACGGTCCAGCGCTCACCGTCGCGCTCGACCACGGTCTGCTTCCAGATCGCCCACCAGGCGCGCACGACCGAGACGAACGTCTGCGCCGCGCGTTCCAACGCCTCGATCGGGTCGACGGGCAACGCCAGAGCGCCCGCGTCAGGCGCCAGGCGCGCGGCGTACCAGCGGTCCCGCTCGGCGACGTGCTGCAGGATCTCCGGTGGTGTCCGGCCGGTCGGCCGCGCTGCCTCCGGCAGGCGTTCCCAGCCGTCCGTCCGTTCGGTGAGCGCGACGAGGTCGACGAGCGCGGCGTCCCCGACCCGCAGCGCGCTCTGGAGTTCCCCTTCCGAGAGCGAGCGGCGATCGCCCTCGAAGAGCGGTCCGCGACCGTCCGGCAGCGCCTCGGCCGTCTCCACCAGGACGAACCGCTCCGGCGAGCGCTCGATCGCCTGCAGCCCGTGTCCCCGCAGCCAGGCGAGGTGCTGGGCGATCGCCTCGGGTGCGCGCGCCAGGAGCTCGTCCAACGTGCTGGCTGCAAACTGGCAGCCCGGGAGTTCGACCACGTATCCGAGCCAGCTCGCCTCCCACCGCTCGGCCAGCAGTCTCCAAGGGACGTGCATCGCCACCCGCTTTCGTTTGGTCGCTGCCTCGCCGCCCGAGGGCCACGCGATCGGGCGGCGCGTCGGGGATCGCTGGACAGCGGAGAGGAGGGGCGTCGGGTTCGCCAGCCATCCGTATGGGTATCAACGACGCTGCTCGTCGCTGGTTGCAGGAAGGAATTCCTAGCGAGGAACGTCCCGAGAACGCAGCGGTTCGAAGGCGGAGGTCGAGGCGTCGGCCCGCACCGCCGGTGCGCAGTGCCGGCGCACCGCGGCCGCTCGCTATCCCGATCGACCCCGATCGCTCGTCGATCCGGCGAGCGCACGCTTGAGGCGTTCGAGGACGCGTTCCGGAGCCCGCGAGGCCTGCCGGTTCGCCGCTTCGACCGCCTCGAGGAGTTCGGCGCGCACCACCGCGATCTCCCGCGGTGCCTCGATGCCGAGCTTGACCCGCTCTCCCTCGACGCCCAGCACGACCAGCCGGATCCCGTCGCCGATGACCAGCGCCTCCCCCGGGCGCCGGGTCAGAACCAGCATCGTGCCACCCCCGTCATCCGGTCACGATCGGGTGGCGCGTCCCCCACCCGGAGTCGGCCAGCACGACCTGCGTGCCGCAGCCCCGCGCGAAGTCCAGCACGAGCGGCCCGAGCAGGTTCGCCGTGACCGTCCCGTCCTCGTGGACGCTCAACGTCGCCCACAGCTCGACCTCGGGCACCGTTCCGACCCCGAGCGCCGCGAGCGCCGCCCGGTCGACCGGTGCCGATCGCTCGAGGTAGTCGGGGACGAGCTCCAGGACCGGTGCCAGCACGAACTCGATGCCCGGCTCGTCGAGCGAGCGAAGCAGGAGCAATCCAGGGAGTTCGTCCGGGTACTCCAGCGCGAAGCGCCGCCACTCCGGACATCCGATCAGGCCGTTGGGAAAGATCAGCGTCCGCTCGGCGAGTCCAGTCGCCGTCGGTTCCGTGATCCGGTGGGCCATCGCTCCCCCTCTCGCCGTCACCGCAGGTAGTCGAGGAGCGTCGGCTGGATCGCCCGGGCCCCTGCCTGCAGTGCCGCGCGGTACGTCAGCTCCTCTTTCGAGAACTGCGTCACCGCTTCCGCCATGTCCGTGTCGCCCGCCTCGCTCAGGAGCCGGAGCGTGCTCGTGTGCGCGTCCAGCAGGCGATCGCGTTGCGCCTCCAGCCGGTTGACGCGTGCGCCGACCGAGGCTTGCGCTGCCAGGAGCTGGGAATGGGCTGCGTCGATCGTGCTCAGGGTCGCTCGGATCGCGTTGGCGTCGTTGGACGCGACGGCATCGCGTGCCTGCTTGATCGCTTGGAGGACGGGGACGATGGCCACGCTCCCCGGGACGTTGATCTCGACCGTCACGCCGCGGTCGATCAGCCGCAGGAGCGGATCGTTGTTCCCCTGGTAGGTGGGCGGATCGGTCGAGAGGTCGAACGGTTCCGTCTGCGTCGTGCTCCCCGCGAAGAGGTACTGGCCGGCGTGCGCGTAGTTCCCGGTCGTCGCGATCTGCTCCTGCAGCGCCGTGAGCTCCGCCCAGATGGCTTGCCGGTCTTCGGCCGAGAGCGTGTCGTTGGCGGCCTGGACGACGAGCTCCCGCGCCCGCTGCAGCGACTGCCCGATCGTCGTCAGCGCCTGATCGGTGAGATCGAGCCAGGTACGGGCCTGCTCGACGTTCGCCAGGTACTGCTCGATCTCCTGCGAGGCCGAGTTCAGCCGCAGTACCGTCGCGGTTCCCACCGGGTCGTCGGACGGGCGCGAGATCTTGCGTGCCGAGGTGATCTGCTGGTACACCCGCTCCATCCGGGCCAGGTTCCCGGACAGGTTCTTGAGCAAGGTATCGACCAGCATTCCGTGGGTCACGCGCATGGCTCGCCGTCCTCCCGTCGTCTTCCGCGCCTAGCGCCCGACCAGTCCCATCCCGTTGACGATGCGGTCCAGCATCTCGTCGACCGCCGTGATCGCCCGGGCAGCCGCGCCGTACGCTTGCTGATACTTGATCAGGTTCGCCATTTCCTCGTCGAGCGAGACCGACATGATCTCCTTGCGCTGGCGGTCGATCGCATCGACCAACGCTTGCTGGTTGTCGCGCGTGACCTGTGCGGTCTGCGATGCTCCGCCCACTTCGGCGACGAGCGTGTTGTAGAAGTCGTTGATCGTCGCCGTGTTCCCGTTCAGCACCAGCTTGGAGCGCAGTTCGGCGATCGCCCGCGCGATGGCGTTGTTTCCCGGTTCGGCCGGCGCGTCCGCTGCCGCCACCAGTTGCGGGTCGGCGACGATCGTCGGCTCGACTTCGAGGTCGCCGGCCGGAGTGACCGCGAAGAACGGACGGCCCGGCGGCGGTCCGGCAGGATCGGTCAACCCGTAGCCGGTCGTGTGCAGCGCGTTCACCTCGTTGGCCAAGGCGTCCCGGATCGCTTCCAGCTTCTGGACGAGACCGGGGAGGACGGTGTTGTGCAGATCGAGCAACGCCTGCAACGACCCGCGTTCCAGCGCGACCGGGCTCGTCGTGCCCTGCCAGAGCACGCTCGCCGTGCCGCCCGAGACCTGAACTCCGAGCGGGAATGCCTGCTCCTGGTCGACCAGGGGATACCCGCCGAGGTAGATGTTGATCGCTCCGTTCGGCAGCGTGCGGATCGTCGCGCCGGTGAAGCGTGCCAGCTTGTCGAGCAGGAGATCGCGCTGGTCCATGAGGTCGTTCGGGGTCTGCCCGGTCGCCAACGCCGCGACGATCTGCTGGTTCAGCACCGCCACCTGCTGCGCGATGCTGTTCACTTCGCTCACCTGGAGCGTCAGCTTCGTCACCGCGTCGCTCTGGAGTTCCCGGAGTTGCGTCCGCATCCGGTTCAGGTTGGTCGCCAGCGTCGTCGCGTCCTGCACCAACGCTGCCCGTGCCGCCAGGTCTTCCGGTTGGTTGCCGACCGCTTGCCAGGCCCGCCAGAACCGGTCGAGCAGCGCGCCGAGTCCTGCCTCGGTCGGCTCGTTGAAGACGGCTTCGATCTGCGCGTAGGCATCGACGAGCGTCGCGCTCTCGCCGAGCCCTTGCGACTGCACCCGGTATTGCAGGTCGAAGACCGATTCGCGCACGCGCGTGATGCTGGCGACCAGCACGCCGGTACCGACCTGCCCGGCCAATCCGGAGCGGTTGAAGGCCGGAACCGTGTAGGGGGCGCTCGGCACCAAGGAAACGCGTTGCCGGGCGAAGCCGGGGGTATTCGCGTTCGCGATGTTGTGGTTGATTGTGTCGACGGCTCGTTGCTGGGCCATCAACCCGCGGAACGCTGTCTCCAGTGCTCGGAAGACCATCCCCTGCCGCCTTTCCGTCCGTTCCCTTCGAGAATGATCGGCAGCGCTCGGGCGGCGCTGAAGGGCTAGATGCGCAGATCGGAGAGTCCGTTCCGATATCCGGCGACGCTGGCGAGCGTCTCGTCACCCGGTAGCCGCTGGTGCGGCGCGCCGGCTCGCCCCGGTCGGTATCCCTGCCCGCGGGCCTGCAGGTCCAGCGCACGCATGAGGAAGCGGTCGGTCGTCACGAAGAGCGTCTGTACCAGGAGCGCAGCGCGTTCCCGCAGGGTCGCCAGCGCGGCGAGCCGTGCCGGGTCCACCTCGCTCGACAGCGTGCTCGCCGCTCGGGCCTCGAGCAGGCGAGCCAGTGCGACGATCTCGTCCGGTGTCCCCTGGACCAATGCCTGCGTCAGGGCAGACAAGAGCTCACCCACCGCGGCGAGTTCGTCGCTGCCGCTGCGACCCTGCGGTGCTTTTCCCATCGCATCCCCCGGTGGTCACTCGCTGTCGAGCGTCGGTCGGAGGTCGCTCGCCACGCGGTCCGCCACTACCTGCAGTGGCGCCTGGTACCGCCCTGCCTCCAGTAGCTTCTTGATGGCTGCCACGCGCCCTTCCCGCACGTCCGGTGCCTGCCGGACCACTTCGATCGCCCGCTGCACCTCCTGCAGTTCAGGGGTGAGTTCGGCGGCCTGCGACGGACGATCGGGACGAGCCGGCGGAGCGACCGGTTGGCGCGCCTGCTGCTCGGGCGATTCCACCCGCTGGATCGAGGGATCGTGCCAGACGTGACCGACCTGGTTGACCATCGCCCTTTCCCTCGGTGTAGCCCTCGCCGCGGCATTCGCTCGCCGCTCATCCTACACTATCGGCAGGCGGCGTTCCGCTCTGAAGGGCTCGCCTGCTACTGGCGCAGGCGCGTCGCGATCTCGATGAGTTCGTCGATCGTCTGGAGCGCCCGCAGGTTGGCCGTATAGGCGCGCTGCGCCATGATGAGCTGGGTCATCTGATCGACGAGGTCCACGTTCGAGTGTTCCCGTACCCCGCTCAGCACCGGCGGCCAGCCGCCTTCGCCGGGAGCGCCCACCTCCGGTTGGCCGGCCGCTTCCGTCGCGAGCCAGCGTCCTTGCCCGGCCGCGAGCAGCCCTTGCGGGTTCGGGAAACGGACCAGCTCGAGCCGACCGATCGCGCGGGTGTCGGCCGAGCCGGGCGCCCGGACGAGAATGGTGCCGTCGGGCTCGATCCGGTCGAGCTGCGTCCCCTCCGGCAGCCTCACCGGTGGCTCCAGGACACTCCCGTCCTCGAAGACGAGTCGACCTTCGGCATCGATGCCGAGGTGACCGCTCTTCCGGTACGCGAGGGTGCCGTCCGGCAGTCGCGTCGCGAGGAAGGTATCGGCACCGCTCAGGACCAGGTCGGCCGGATCGCCGGTCACCTCGAGCGGACCGAGCGTGTATTGCCGCGTCGTACCGATGACCTCCACGCCGGCGCCGACGCTCACCGGTCCCAGCACCGCCTCGCCGGCCCGCGCCACCAGATACTGCTGCGGCGGGACGGCGGCGAACTCGGCGCGCACCGCCTTGAAACCGTCCGTTTCCAGGTTCGCCAGGTTATGGGCGATCGTGTCCAGGCGCACCTGCTGCGCCCGCGCACCGCTGACCGCTGGAAAGTACAGCGCTTCCATCGTCGCTCACCTCAGCCCTGCGTCACGCGCCCCACCGAGTTGACGGCGAGGCGCAGCGTTTCGTCCGCCAGCTGGAGCGTCCGTGCAGCCAGCTGGTAGCTCCGCGTCGCAGCCAGCATGTCGGTGAGGGTCTGCGTGAGGTCGACGTTCGACGCCTCCACGAACCCCTGGCTCACGCCAGCCGTCTGCGAGGGCGTTCCTTGCGCCTCGGTCCGATATCGGTTCCCAGCCACGAGTTCGAACGCGGCGTCCGCTGGGAACTCGACCAGGAGCAACCGTCCGACTACCTGGTCCCCGACGAGGATCGTGCCGTCCGGCTCCACCCACACGTCGCCCGGCGGCAGAACGAGCGGGCCCTGCTCGCCGAGGACCGGGTATCCGTCGGCCGTCACCAGCCGCCGCTGCGCGTCGAGCTGGAAGCGCCCGTCGCGCGTGTACTCGATGCCGTCCGGGGTCTGGACCGCGAAGAAGGCGTTCCCCGCGATCGCCAGGTCGAGCGGCCGCCCCGTCTCGACGAGGGCCCCCTGCTGCGTATCGACGCGCGGCTGCTCCCAGCGCACCGCCGTCGAGAGCGGGCCGACCGGACTGGCCTGCCCGTCCGCGAGGCGGAGGAGGAAGAGTTCTCGGAAGTCTCGGATCGTACTCTCCTGGCGCTTGTATCCGGGCGTATCGATGTTGGCCAGATCGGTGCTCAGCGTCAGCTGGCGCGCGAACTGCGCCATCATCCCGGCTGCAGCCTGGTAGATCGTCCGGATCATGTTCCGTCCCTCGCTTCCCCTCGGTTGCGTCGCCAGGCGCGGAACGAACCCAAGGCGAGCAGGAGCGTCAGGTTGAGCGCGAGCAGCGGTCCCGCACCGGACAGCGCGCGGCCTGCCCCCGTTTCGGGTAGCGTCGGTGGCATCAGCTCGAGTTCCACCGGTGTCCCCGGCAAGGCACCGACCAGAACGATGCGGCTGTCGGGGGCCGGGTCGGGATCCGGCTCCGGTTCCACCGTGACCAGCACCGTGTCCCATCCCGACTCGGGGATCGCGTCCGACAGCAAGAGGTCGACGTGCGTGACCGGGAGCTCCTTAGCGTCGAACTTACCGAGGAGGAGCGCTTCTCCCGTCGCCGAGCGCCGCAGCCAGAGCGCGTAGCGGTCGCTCGGACCCAGCACCGGGAGATCGACGAAGTCGGCGCGCACGTCCCCCTCGCTGAAGGTGATGAGGACCACCCCGGTCGCTTGCGCTGGACCGAAGGTGCTCACCTTGGGGACGTGCGACAGGATCACCCGGACGGGGAACGCCTCGGCGTGGGATCTGCCAGCGAGCCAGAGCCACAGCGCGATCGCCGCGGTGATGGCGAGGCCGAGGACGTGCCACCAGGTGAGCACGGGCTCGATCACCGGAGGGAGCTGCTCGTCGCGGCGGAGTTCGCGCGTCTCGCTGAGAACGCTCTCGCCGTCTACCCAGCGCACGACTCACGCCTCCCAACCGGCCCGCGGTCGCTGGGGCACCGCACCGAAGCGGGGTTTCCGTTCCTCCCGGCCGTCGATCTCGATCGCCGCCGTTCGGGGGAGGTCGAAGGGGGCTTGGAAGGTCGCCTCCAGCGTCGCACGGTCGGTGGCACGCAGGAGTTCCACCAGGTGGGCGATCTGGGCGGCCGGTTCCCCGTCCCCGTCGTCCGATTCTGCCGTCGGAACCGCCGGTTCACCGGTGACGTGTTCCACCCGGCGGGCGACCTCCGCCAGGGCCTCTTCGAGTTGCCTCTGGCGTCGCCAGAGTACCGCCGAACTCCAGGCCGCGAGCGAGGCGATGCCCAGGAGTCCCAACAGCGCGATCACCTGCATCTCGGGCAGACCGAACTCCATCCTGTCCCTCCTCGTCAGACGTCATCCTGGTCAACGCCGCGCTCGCGCAGGAGCGCGCGCAGCTGGAGCCGGATCCGGTTGAGGATCTGGCTGACGCGGGATTCCGAGATCCCGAGGACGTGGCTGATCTCGCGCATCGTCAACTCTTCGTAGTAGTACAGCGACACGATGAGCCGGTCGCGCTCGCCCAGCGTCGCCAATGCCGCCGCGATCCGATCCCTGAGGTCTTCATCGGCAGCCGCCTCGGCCGGCTCCAGCGCGGTCGGGTCCGCCAGTTGCTCCTCGAGCGTGAGCTCGTCCGGGTCCGGTGCCGTCTGCAGCGGCAGGAAGATGCACGCAGCGTCGCTCACGGCTTGCTGGAGCTCGCTCGTCGTCATCCCGAGGTGCTCGGCCAGCTCGTCTTCGGTCGGCATTCGCCCGTGCTCGGCGAACAGTTGTCGGGTCGCCTGCTCGATCTGGCGCGCGCGGCTCCGCGCGCTGCGGGGGACGATGTCGAGCGTCCGCAGCGCATCGAGAATCGCGCCGCGGATCCGCATGACCGCATAGGATTCGAACTTGACGCCGCGCGAGTCGTCGAAGCGGTCGAGCGCTTCCAGGAGCCCGATAGTGCCGTACCCGATCAGGTCCTCGCGGTCGACGCTCGGTGGCAGCGAGAGCCGCAGGCGGTCGACCACGAACTTGACGAGCGGTGCGTAGCGCTCGACCAGCTGGGCGCGGTCGTCTCGTGCCGGCTCGGCGCGCCGGAGGCGTTCGCGGAGTCGTCCTTCCCGATGGGCCGGTACCGCCATCGCTCGCGCCTCTCAGTCCGTCACGTCCGATCCTCCCCGCGGCGCGCCGACGGTTGTTCGTAGGTCGCCGCGGGCCCCTCTTCCGGCGGCGGCACCCGCTCGAGCAGCGACTCGATGACCAGCCCCGCGACGAGCAGGAGGAAGAGCGCGACCGTGCTGCTGATCGTCACCCAGGTGAGCGATTGTCCCCGCATCACCCCGGCCAGGTAGACGAGCAAGAAGCCAGCCAGGCTCACCAGCAGGAACAATGGTCGAATGGAGAGCTTCGGTCGGCCTTTCACGTCCTGCATCGTGGGAACCTGCCTCCGATCCCACCCTGTGCCTCCCACGGTAACTGACCGTTCGCTGTTCCTCCCAGTGCCCCCCGACCCAAAGGCAGGAGTGCTGCATTCCTAGGAGTACCCAGTCAGCAGTCCTAGGAACGGCGGTGGCGAGCGGCGCGCTGCTCCAGGCGCTCCAGTGTCCAGGCCGCCAGCTCCGCGAGCGCCGGGGTCGAAGCGCCGACGAAGTCCTGGGGGATCGCCGGCCCGGTCGTGAGCGCGAGCAGTGGACGAGCCAGACGCTCGGCGATCCCGAGCGCCATGCCGGGGCGTCTGGTCTCGTCGAGCTTGGTCAGGATGAGCGCCCGCGGTCGCAACGGTGCGTACCGGCGTGCTGCCTCGAGCGTCTCCTCGAAGTCACCGCCCACCGGGAGCGTGAGGCAGACGACGATCGGTGTGGTCGCCAGAGCTCCTTCGAGCGCCGCGATCGCCCGGGGATCGTAGGGGTTGGTGCCTACCGTGTCGATCAGGACGAACGGATGCGCGGCGGAGCGGAGCGCGCGCTCGAGTTCGACCGCGTTCGCCGCTCGAGCGAAGGGGAGCGCCAGTTCCCGCGCCAGGAGCTCCGCGCGCGCGTCGTGCGCCTCGTCCCCGGCCAGGCTGACGACGCGCGCCGGGAAACCGTCGGCCTGCGCCGTCGCAGCCAGTTTGAAGGCCGTCGTCGTCTTCCCCACGCCGGTCGGACCCACCAGGGCGAGGACGAGCCGTCCCCCGACGGGGAGCCACGGCGCGACGGAGATCGACTCCGCGATCCGTCCAGCGAGCGCCTGCCGGAGCTGCTCCTTCCGTCCCCGGTACTGGCGGTAGCTGCGGACGAGCGCCTCGGCCAAGCGCATGCTCAGCCCCAGTGCCGTGAGGCCCAAGAGGAGCGGGTCGGCGAGGTTCGGCGCTGCGGCCACCGTCGGCACCGCCGGACGCGCCGGTGCGGCGACGAGCTCCACCACCGGATCACTGTCCGTAGGGCGCCGCGGACCGAGATGCCGCACGTCGACGATGACCGCGTCTGGGCCGAGCTCCGCCTTGGCCAGGAGCAGCGCTGCTTGGATCGACTCGGCGCGGTAGGTGCGTGTCTCCAGCATGGTCTACCCCCTCACTGTCGCCAGTACCTGCACGCGGACGGCCGGGGCGATTTCCTGGTAGGCCAAGACCGCCAGGTTCGGGAGCGAGCGCCGGAGCGTCCGACTGACCGCCGCGCGTATCCCCGCCGGAACGAGCAGCACCGGCTGGTAACCGAGCGCGGCGACCCGCTCCATCTCTTGCGCGACTGCGGCGAGCAGTGCCTGCAGCCGCTCGGGCGGCAGCGCCAGCTGTGGCCCCTCGTCGCTGTGGTGGACGAGTTCGCCCAGTTGCGAGGCCAGTTCGGGGTGCAGCACCAGCGCCCCGATCGTGCCGTCGGGCGCGACGTACTGCTGGGTGATCGTCGCCGCCAGCGCGTGCCGGACGTGCTCGGCCAGGACGTGGACGTTGCGTACGGTGCGCGCATGGTTGCCGAGCACCTCCAGGATCGTCACCAGGTCGCGGATCGGTACTTGTTCCTCCAGCAGGAGCTGCAGCACCTGGTGCACCTCGCTCAGCGAGAGCAGGTGCGGCACGAGTTCGTCGACCACCGCGGGATGCTCGCGCCGCACGCCGTCGAGCAGCCGCTGGACGTCCTGACGGCGCAGCAACGCCGCCGCGTGGCGACGGACGACCTCGCTCAGGTGCGTGGTGATGACCGAGGCGGCGTCGACGACCGCGTACCCCTGAGCTTCGGCCGCCGCACGCTGCCCTTCCGGGATCCAGACTGCCGGTAGTCCGAATGCCGGCTCGCGTGACGCGATGCCGTCGAGCTGGGGCGTCTCACCGGTCGTCGTCATCACCATCAACCGGTCGGGGTAGACCTCTCCCTCGCCGGCCTTCACGCCTCGCACCAGGATCCGGTACTCGTTCGGTCGCAGCGCGAGGTTGTCGCGGATGCGTACCGTCGGCATGACGAAACCGAGTTCCTGGGCGATCTGCTTGCGCAGGAGCGTGATCCGGCGGAGGAGTTGGCCGCCCGCTGCCTGGTCCACCAGCGGGATGAGCCCGTAGCCGATCTCCAGCTCCAGCGGGTCGACCGGTGCGACCTCCGGGAGGGCCTCCTCGAGGTCGGGGGACGGTTGGGCCGGCTGTGCGGTCGCTGGCTGCCGCGGCTGGCGGAGCGCGAGCGCCGCGCCGAGCATCCCCACTGCCCCGAGGAAGAAGGGGGGAGCCGGGAGGCCCGGCGCGAGCCCGAGTACCGCCAGGAGCACACCGGCGATTGCCAGCGCTCGCGGTGCGCTGAAGATCTGTCGCGCCAGGTCCAGGCCGAGGTTGGCGTCGGAGGCGCTCCGCGTCACGATGATGCCGGTGGCCGTCGAGATGAGGAGCGCCGGGATCTGCGAGACCAACCCGTCACCGACGGTGAGCAGCGCGTAGGTGCGCAATGCCTCGCCGAGCGGCATCCCGCGCTGCAGCGCGCCGATCGCGATCCCCCCGATGATGTTGATCAGGATGATCACGATGCCAGCGATCGCGTCACCCTTGACGAACTTGCTCGCACCGTCCATCGCGCCGTAGAAGTCCGCTTCGCGCGCGATCTCCTGACGACGTCGCCGCGCTTCCTCCTCCGTGATCAGGCCGGCGTTGAGGTCGGCGTCGATCGACATCTGCTTGCCCGGCATCGCGTCCAGCGTGAAGCGGGCCGCGACCTCGGCGACCCGTCCCGCGCCGTTCGTGATGACGACGAACTGGATGACGACCAGGATGACGAACACCACGATCCCGACGACGTAGTTGCCGCCGACGACGAAGTGGCCGAACGCGCTGATCACCTCCCCGGCGTTCCCCTGGAGGAGGATCAGTCGCGTCGAGGTGATGTTGAGCGCCAGACGGAAGAGCGTGGCCAGGAGCAGGACGGTCGGGAAAGCCGAAAACTGGAGCGGCTCCTGGATGTAGAGCGAGACCAGCAGGATGGTCAGCGCGAGCGCGATGTTGCTCGCGATCAGGATGTCCAGGACGTGCGGCGGTACCGGCAGGATCATCAGCGCCACGATCGCGACCACGCCGGCCGCGAGCGCGACGTCGCTGTAACGGACGAGCCGGCGCAGGCCGCTCACCGGCTCGGCGCTGCTTCGGTTGGAGACCGGCGCGCTCGCCATCCTCGTCCGTCCTTCCTCAGCTCGCCTCTCCAGCGGTCGTCTCCGCGTTCGCGATCGGTGCGCGCGCCCGGCGGAGGCGGTACACGTAGGCGATGATGTCGGCGACCGCCTCGTAGAGCGTCACCGGGATCTCCTGGCCGACCTCGACCGTGCGGTACAAGGCCTGGGCGAGCGGCTGGTTGCGGAGCACCGGTATCGTGTGCTGCCGGGCCAGCGCGGTGATCCGTTCGGCGACCGTGCCGGCACCCTTGGCGACCACCACCGGTGCCCGCATCGTGCCCGGTTCGTAGCGGAGCGCGACCGCGAGGTGGGTCGGGTTGGTGACGACGACCGTCGCCCTGGGTACCTGGGCCATCATGCGCTGCATCGCGTACTGCCGTTGGAGCCGGCGGATCCGCGCCTTGATTTCCGGATCGCCTTCGGTCTGCCGGAGTTCCTCCTTGAGCTCGTGCCGGGTCATCCGCAGGCGTTGCTCGAGATCCCAGCGCTGGAAGCCGTAGTCGACGAGGGCGATCGCGAGGTAGGCGACCCCGATCCGCACCGCGAGGTCGCGGATGGTCGTCCCGATCGCGCGGGCGATCAGCATCGGCTCCGCACCGGTGAGGTCGGCGTAGCGCGGGAGGTCGCGCCGGACGAGCGGGTACGTGATCGCGAGCACGATGGCGATCTTGACGAGCGCCTTGCCGGTTTCGAACAACCCACGGCGGGAGAAGAGACGCTGGAATCCGGCGATCGGGTCGATCCGCCGGAGATCGGGCTTGAGGACAGCCGGTGCGAGGACGAAGCCCGCTTGGAGCAGCGTGCTCCCTACCCCGACGAGCGCGAAGAGGCCGAGCATCGGGAGCGTGAGCCGGAGGAAGACTGCACCGCTCGTCCAGGCCAGCTCGACGAGGTCGGGCGCGGTCAAGTCAGCCGGGAAGGGACCGGTGAAGCTGCGCTGCAGGTATCCCCACAACGTGTGCGCGGCCGAGCCGGCGTACCACGGCAGGAAGAAGGCACCGGCCAGGAGCGCCAGGGCTGACGTCAGGTCGGCACTCCGCGGGACTTGGCCCCGCTTGCGCGCCTCTTGTCGGCGTCGGGGTGTCGCACGCTCGGTGCGCTCGCTCGCCATCGTTCACCTCGCGGCCAGGATCACCCGCGTCACCACGCCGATCAGCCCGTCCGTGGTGACGTGCGCCAGGAGCCGGAGCAGGAACGGGACCGACAGGAGCAGGACGAAGAATCCCAAGAGGATCTTGGCCGGCAGGCCGACGAAGAAGACGCTCATCTGCGGCACCATCCGGTTGAGGAGCCCCAGACCGATGTCGGCGACGAGCAACGACCCAGCCACCGGCAAGCCGATCCGCAGCGCGTCGGCGAACATCGCGCTGGTCAAGCGGATCACCGCCGCCGGCGTGTCGGCGTCCGGCATCGCCGCACCGGGTGGGAGCAGCACGAAGCTCCGAGCGAGCGCGGCGACGAGGAGGTGGTGCCCGTTCGTGCCGAAGAGGACGAGCGCGGCCAGCGCGAGGTACAGCGAGTTGAGCGCCGTGCCGTGGGTACCGAACGCTGGATTGAAGGTGGCGGCGAGGCCGAATCCCAACTGATACCCGATGAGCGATGCCGCCATCTCGATCGCCGCGAAAACGGCCGCGACCGACAAGCCGAGGGCCAAACCGGTGACGACCTCGCGCGCCAGGGCGAGCGCGAAGACGGTGGACTCGCTCAGCGCCGCCGTATCGGTACGTACGAACGGCGTCAGCGCGAGCGCCAGCACGACGGCGAGCGCGACGCGTGCCGGCAGCGGCACGGCTTGGCTTCCGAAGCCGGGGAGCAGCGTGAGGACGAGCCCGACTCTCGTCACGACGAGGACGAAGAGCGCGATCGAACTCGGGATGAGGGGCGTGCTGAGCTCCATCGACCTCTCCTCAGCGGCGGAGCACCGGCAGGAGCAAGAAGAGTTCCGTCGCCAGGCTGGCGAGCTGGCGACCCATCCAGGAACCGGCGAAGAGCAGGATGAGGAAGGTGAGCACGATCTTGGGAATGAAGACGAGCGTCTGCTCGTTGACCTGCGTCACCGCCTGCAGGACGCTGACCAAGAGCCCGACCACCAGGATGGTGAGCAGGATCGGTGCCGAGACGAGCAGGGTCGTCGTGATCGCAGCTCGTGCCAGTTCCAAGAGCAGCGCCTCGTTCATGGTGCTCTCCTCTAACCGGTGCCGAAGCTCGTGACCAGCGAGCGGACGAGCAGGTCCCACCCGTCGACCATGACGAACAGCAGCAGCTTGAACGGCAGCGAGATGACGACCGGCGGCACCATGATCATCCCCATCGCCATGAGCGTGCTCGACACGATGAGGTCGATGACCAGGAAGGGAATGAAGAGCACGAAGCCCATCGTGAAGGCGGTCTTGAGTTCGCTCAGGATGAACGCGGGGACCAGCACCCAGGTCGGCACGTCGTCCGGCGTCCGCGGTCGCGGCAGGTTGCCCAGGTCCATGAAGAGCGCGATGTCGCGCTCGCGTGTCTGCCGGAACATGAATTCCCGCAGCGGCTCCAGCCCCCGCTCGAGCGCGGTCCGCTGGTCGATCTCGCCCCGGAGGTACGGCTGCAGCGCGTCGCGGTTGATCGCCTGCCAGGTCGGCGCCATGACGAACACGGTCAGGAACAGGGAGAGTCCGATCAGGACCTGGTTCGGTGGGAGCTGGGGAACGCCGATCGCCGAGCGGACGAAGGAGAGCACGATCACGATCCGGGTGAACGAGGTCATGACGATGAGGATGGTCGGCAGCAGGCTCACCAGCGTGAGGAGGAACACGAGCTCGAGCCCGGCCGCCACCGGGTTTCCGCTGCCGTTTCCGGCTCGGCTCTGCACCTGGATCTGCGTCGAGCCCATGCTGGCGGTCATCGCGCACCCGCTGCTCGCCAGTCCTGCCAGGACTGCCGCGAGCAGGAAGCACCAGCGACGTCGAGTTCGCGATCGACCGGCTCGCGCCTTCACGGTCTCTCCCTACCCCCTGCCCGCATCGGCCCGGTCCAGAAGCGTTCGCCACCGCAAGGTACGGGAGCCACGGAGACCGCGGCATCGCACGCCTGTCAGGATTCCCGCCGAGACGTGCGTCCCGAGACGATAGCGTGCGCGCCCCGGTGTCCGGACAGTCCGTCCGGTCGTGGGGACTAGGACCTTTTGGCCAGTGTGGGAGCGTGCGCTGGCTGACGAAAACCTCAGGTGTGGCGGTCGTGGTGCCGCCGCGCGATCGCGCGATGGGAGTCTTGCATGATCAGCGTGACCCGCCTGGACGGCACGCGTGTCGTCGTCAATGCCGAGCTCATCGAGACCGTCGAAGCGGTGCCGGAAACCGTCATCGTCCTAGTGACGCGACGGCGGCTCATGGTGCGCGAGTCGGTCGACGAGGTGATCGAGCGGGTCCTGACCTATCGTCGCGGGATCGGGAGCCTCGCCGACGCAGCGCGCGCGGCGATACCCGCGCCCGAGCGGGACCTCTAGGCGGGAGGGAGCGAATCGATGGATCTGGCGACCATCCTCGGGATCGTGCTCGGCTTCGGAGCGCTGATCAGTGCGTTCGTGCTGGAAGGTGGTCACCTTTCTTCGCTGATCGGGATCACCGCCTACATGATCATCTTCGGCGGCACCTTCGGCGCGACGATGGCCAGTTACGGCCTCAAGGACATGCTCGGGCTCCCCAAGCTCATCATGAAGGCGATCAAGACGCCGCCCGACCGGCGCCTCGTCCTGGTCGAGGAGATCGTGAAGCTGGCGGAGATCGCTCGTCGCGATGGTCTCCTCGCGCTCGAGAACCATCCGATCGAGGATCCCTTCCTCAAAAGAGGAATCATGCTCGTCGTCGACGGCACCGACGCCGAGCTCACCGAGCAGATTCTCGCCGCTGACGTCGAGGCGATGGAGCAGCGTCATGCCCGCGGCTACGGCATCTTCCAGACGATGGGCGGGTTCGCCCCGACCATGGGGATCATCGGCACGGTGATGGGCCTGGTGCACG
Source organism: Thermomicrobium sp. (assembly GCA_026419575.1). Classification (GTDB taxonomy): domain Bacteria; phylum Chloroflexota; class Chloroflexia; order Thermomicrobiales; family Thermomicrobiaceae; genus Thermomicrobium. The sequence goes on from JANZZC010000053.1 coordinate 17,420, forward strand.
TGCTGAGTTCGCTCAAGGATCCGGAGTCGCTCGGCCCGGCCATCGCCGTCGCCTTCCTGGCGACGCTCTACGGGGTCGCGACGGCGAATCTCCTCTGGCTCCCGTTGCACAACAAGCTCAAGCTACGCAGTAAGGAGGAAGTCGCCGAGAAGCAGTTGATCATCGAAGGGGTGCTCGGCATCCAGGCCGGTGAGAACCCGCGGATGCTGCGCGAGAAGCTCCTCGTGCACCTGCCGCCGCAGGCGCGGGCAGCCGAGCCGAAGGCGGCTGCCGTCGGTGCGCGCGCCATGGCACCGGGAGGGGAGTGATCGATGGCGCGCCGCCGCGGCAAGCACCACGAGGGGGAGCACGAGAACCTCGAACGCTGGCTCATCACCTACGCCGACCTGATCACCTTGCTCCTCATCTTCTTCGTGGTCATGTACTCGATCTCCCAGGCCGACCTCGCCAAGTTCCGGCAGGTCGCCACGTCGTTGCGTGCCGCGTTCAACCTAAACGTCCTGTCCGCTCCCCCGCCCGGTCAGTCGATGGTGACGCCGCTCGAGCAGGATCCGCGCTTCAACGCGTACCTGAGCGTCCGCGCCCAGGTCGGCGCGCTCTTCACCCGCCTCGGCCTCGATCGGCAGGACGCCGAGGTCGAGCTCACGACGGAGGGGATCGTCATCCACCTCTCCGATGCCGTGCTCTTCCCGCCCGGACAAGCCGAGCTGCGCCCCGAGGCGCAACGCGTCCTGGACGGGATCGCGGCCATCGTCGAGCCGCTCCCCAATGCCATCCGCGTCGAGGGGCATACCGACAATACCCCGCCGCCGTCCGCGGCGTACCCGGACAATTGGGAGCTTTCGGCTATGCGCGCCGTGAACACCGTGCGGTATCTCACTGATGTCGCTGGCTTGCCTCCCGAGCGCCTAAGCGCTGCCGGCTACGGCGAGTTCCGGCCTCGGGCCTCCAACGAGACGGTCGAGGGACGACGGAAGAACCGACGGGTCGACATCGTCATCCTGCAGCCGGCCTTCGGTGCGACGCCGTGAGCGGAGGACGAACGGATGCTCAAACGGTTGCTCAGGAAGCGGTTGCTCCTCGTGGCCGTCCCGGTGCTCCTACTGCTCGGTGGGGCGGGCTTCTTCCTGCTCGGCGGTGCCGGTGCGGCGCCGTTCGTCCTCAACATCACGATCAACCAATCGGCTGACTCGCCCGCCGATCCGACGGAGCACCACCTCACGGTGTCCCTCGGTGAGCGGATCGTCAACCTGGCCGACCCGGGCGGCTACCGGTATCTCAAGGCCGAGGTCGTCGTCGAGGTCGCCGTCGACCAGAAGACGTACGAGAAGCTGACCGCCGGAGGCGGCGGGGGCGGGCACGGCGGCGGAGGGTCGTCGACCGATCCCTTGCGGGCCGAGCTCGAGCACGTCTGGCCGAAGATCCAGGACACGCTCACGATGGTCTTGTCCTCCAAGACGGCCGAGGAACTCTCCACGCCGGAGGGGAAGGAACAGCTCAAGGCCGAGCTCGCTGAGAAGCTCCAGCCGGCCTTCGGCGACTACCACATCACTCACGTGTATCTCACCCAGTTCGTCATCCAATGAGGGAGGCGCGCATGTCGGCCACTCGCTCCCGAGCGGCGACCGCCAAGAATGCCCGCCGCGAGCGTGGGAAGCCGATACCCTACGATTTCCGGCGCCCGGACAAGTTCTCCAAGGACCACATCCGGTCGATCCAGAGCATCCACGAAGCGTTCGACCGGTTCGCGTCCAATTACTTGTCCGCGCAAGTGCGTTCGGCGGTGCACAGCGAACTCGGCCCCATCGAGCAGACGACGCTCGGCGATTACCTCGATCGCTTGCCGCCGCAGGTAGTGGTCTGCCTGGCGGAGATCGAACCGCTCGTCGGCCGGGTCATCCTGGAGATCGACTTCGCGACCGCCTCGCGCCTGGTCGACCGTCTGCTGGGTGGAGCTGGGGAGGAGCGTCCGCCGTTCACCGCGACCACGATCACCGAGATCGAGCTGCTGTTGCTCCGCGAACTCGGGAACGGGCTCTTCCAGGAATTGGCCAATGCCTGGGAGCAGGTGATCCGCCTCCACCCGCAACCGTGCGAGGTCGTTCTCTCCGGACAGCAGATCCAGGGACTCATGCCCAGCGAGATCGTGCTCGTGATCCGCCACGAGCTGCGGCTCTTCGAGAGCGAGGGCTACTTCCACGTGGTCCTCCCCTCGTCGACGCTCGAGCCGGTTCTCCCGCGCCTGAACGCGCGCGTTCTGTTCGCCAATCCGCGGCGCGGTTCCAGCCCGCAGGTCATCGCAGATCTCCAGGCGCAGCTGGAGGAAGTGCCGCTCCACCTGCGCGTCGAGCTCGGCCGTGCCCGCTTGACGGTCGAGGAACTGCTGCGTCTCGAGGTCGGCGACGTGCTGGTGCTCGACCAGGACGTGTCCTTCCCGTTGCTCGTCTTCGTCGAGAACGAGCCCTGCTTCTACGCGTTCCCCGGCCAGCGCGGCCGCTCGCTGGCCGCGCGGATCGCCGGACCGGTGACCGAGGAGTGGCCGCGCCCCGACGAACTAGATCAGGAAGGAGGGACAGCCCTATGGCCGACCGTGACGACGCCGTGAACGCTGGAGACGTCGGCCCCGTGCGCTCGCCGGAGACGCCGGTCCAGCAAGCCCGTTTCGTGGACCTACGCGACCAGCCGATCGGTGACGGGCAGCAGAGCATCGATTTCCTGCGCGACGTGGAAGTCGAGCTCACGGCCGAGCTCGGTTCAGCGCGAATGCGCATCAAGCACATCCTCGGTCTCCGGCCCGGCTCGGTCGTCGAGCTCGATCGGTTGGCCGGCGAACCGGTCGAGCTCACGATCAACAAGACGCTCATCGCGCGTGGCGAGGTGGTGGTCGTCGACGAGAAGTTCGCGGTACGCATCACCGAAATCGTGTCGCCGGAAAAGCGACTCGGCGGGAACGGGAGCGACTGATGCCGGTCTTCCGGGCGGTCCGCTGGCGGTGGATGGTACCGCTCGCTGTCTTCGCGCTCGCCCTCCTCGTCGGCGTGCTGTGGGCAGGCGGTCGCGAGGGTTCGGCGCCCGCACCGACGCCGACGCCGGGCGGCGAGGGTTTCCTCGCCCGCGGTTACGCCGAGCTCCAGTCCGAGTCGACCGCGCCGACCGCTGTCGGTACGTCGGTGTGGGGTCTCCTGGGCGCCATGCTGGTGCCGACCGCGATCGTCCTCGTCATGGCCTACGCGACGATCCGTGTGCTCCGCACGCTCAATCGCCGCGTCGCCGGGAGCCTGTCGCGCAGCGAACTGCTGGAGGTCCTCGACACGTTGCCGCTCGCCGGGAGCGGGGTCATCCACGTGGTCCGGCTCGGCGAGCGTTATCTCCTCATCGGAGCGGGGAGCGGCGGATTGTCGCTGCTCGGTGAGCTCCGGCCCGAGGAAATCCAGCGCCTGCTGGCAGCCCGGCCGAGCGGCACGCTCGGCCACGCGCTCGTGCCCACCTTCCGTGACCTCCTCCAGGCGCGTCTGCCGCGGGTCTGGCGGCCGCTCGACACCGACCCCGATCCGGCAGGGCCGCCCCCGGCCGGCGCCCCGCGTTTCGGACACGTCTCCGAGGGGATGTCCCCGTCGTCGCGGGGCGATGCTCCGTAACCCGTCGGTAGCTCCGGCTCGCCTCGCCCACCGAGACGAGGATCGCCTCGCCCGCAGCGAGGCGAGCGAGGCGGTTCGCGAGCGACGACGCCGGAAGCGTGGTGACAGCGCTCAGCTCTCGCGTTGATAGGGAACGCCGAGCGCTTCCGGCTTGGTCGCTCCCCAGCGCAATCGGAACCAGCGCGTGGACAGGATCACGAAGACGACGATCGTGATCAGGAACGGCATCGCGCGCCAGATGTAGCGCGAGAAGACGTTGGGGAACAGAAGTTCCGGATAGAGCGAGAGCTGCCAGAGGAACCCGAAGAAGACCGCTCCTGCGACGATCAGGAACGGGTTCCAGAGCGAGAAGAAGACGAGCGCCAACGCGATGAAGCCCCACCCTTGCAGGTAGTTGTAGCTCCAGACTGGGTTGTAGACGAGCGAGTAGACCGCGCCGCCGAGCCCGACCAACGCTCCTGCCAGTACGACCGCGAGGTAGCGCATCGCGGTGACCGAGACGCCGGAGGCCTCGGCGACGGAGGGGTTCTCGCCGACCGAGCGAAGCTTCAGACCGAGATGTGTCTTGTACAGGAGGAACCAGAGAGAGGCGGCGAGGACCAGAGCGACGAGGAAGAACACCGGGAAGCCGGCGATGGTGGGAAACGGCTGGAGCCCGAGCGGTCCGGTGTACGGGTAGCCGATGTAGGTCGTGAGCCCGAACCCCAGGATCCAGATCGCCATGCCGTTGACGACCTGGTTGCTCCCCAGCGTAATCGAAAAGAAGCCGTGCAGGAGCCCGACCAGCGCCCCGGTGAGGAGCGCGACGAGGAAGCCTTCGAGGTAGCTTCCGCTCGTCTTGGCGGCGATGAAGCCGAAGGTGCCGCTCAGGAGCATCACGCCTTCGAGGCCGACGTTGAGGATCCCGGCCCGTTGTTCCAAGAGCTCGCCGAGCGCAGCGATGGCGAAGACGGCTGCCGCAGCGAGACTAATGATGAGGAGATTCGACACGGCTTTCGCCCCTCTCCACCTGTGTCGCGGCGACGGTCGCCGCTCGCTCGATACGGAGCGAGAACTGCGCGAGCGCCTGAAAGGCGACCATCATGATCATGAGGACCCCGAGCAAGGCGTAGTCGATCCCGAAGGCGAGCCGCAGCTTCCCTTGCATGAAGCGCGCTCCGCCCGAGACTCCGCCGAAGAGGATGGCTACCGGGATCGCCGCGATCGGGTTGTTCCGCGCGATGAGACCGGTGATGAGCCCGTAGAAGCTGAAATCCCCCAGATCCCCGTAGTTCTTCGGGATCTTGTAGACGCCCGGTACGCCGAGGAAGTAGTGGAACCCGGCGAATCCGGCGAACAATCCGCCGAGCGCGAAGACGAGCGTGCTGACACGCGTCGCGTCAATACCGGCGTACTCGGCCGCGCGTGGGCTCTCGCCGAAGGTCCGGATGCGGTAGCCGAGCGTTGTCTTGGCGAGGAACCAGGTCAGGAGGAGCGCCAGGATCACGGTCGCATAGACCGTCACCGGGAGCCCGAACGCCTGCGGCACCCGCAGGGAGGTCGGGAGCGTGAACCCTTCTCCCTCAGCGGTGCGCCCCATGAAGGGGCCACCCTCGCGGATCATGTGGGCGACGATCCACAACATCGCCCAGTTCAGCATCATCGTCGTGACGATCTCGTTGACCTGGAAGCGCCCACGGAGGAATCCCGCGATCGCGCCGTACACGGCTCCCGCAGCCAGCGCAGCGACCAGCATCAGCGGGACCACCAGCGCACCGGGAAGCTCGGTCGCGCTCGCCGTCTTGGCTCCGAAGGCGTAGGCGACCCCGAAGGCCGCGAGCGTCCCCGCGAAGATCTGGCCCGGCATACCGATGTTCCACAGGCCGGCCCGCAGCGGGACGATGATCGCGAACGCCGCGAGGAGGACGTACGTCGCTCGGTTGATCGTCTGCGGCAGACCGAACTGGCTCAGGAAGGCGTAGTTCACGATTTCCCTGTAGACCTCGAGCGGATCCGCACCGACGCGGACGAAGGCGATCCCGACCAGGAACAGCGAAACGAGGATCGCGAGCACCGATGCCAGCGCGGTCTGCCACCACCGCACGTCGGCTCGCCGCTCGATGCGGATCGCGTAACCGCCGATGACGGCCCTCATACTCGCTCCCGTCGCAGTCCAGCCATCAGCTCTCCGATCAGCTCCTTCGTCGCCTCGCTCGCCGGGACGACGCCCGTGAACTGTCCTTCGTAGATCGCGGCGATCCGATCGCTGAGCGCCAGGATCTCGTCGAGATCCTCCGAGATCAGCAGCACCGCGGTGCCAGCGCGCTTGGCGTCCAGGAGCTTGCGCTGCACGAACTCGGCAGCGCCGACGTCCAACCCGTGGGTGGGGAGACAGGCGATCAGGAAGCGCGGGTGACGCGACAGTACCCGGCCGAGGATCACTTTCTGCAGGTTGCCGCCCGAGAGCGACTTGGCCAGCGCCTCCGGACCGGCCGCCACCACGCTGTACTCGGCGATGATCCGTTCGGTGAGCTCTCGCGCGCGGCCGGTCGCGAGGACACCCCAGCGGGAGAACTCCGGCTCGAAGTGATAGTTCAGGAGGACGTTGTCGACGAGCGAGAAGCTCGGGATCGAACCCACCTCACGGCGCTCGGTCGGGACGTAGCCGAGCCCGCGTCGCCAGCGCTCGAGCACCGGCGCGTGCGTGATGTCGACGCCGTCGAGCAGGATCGAGCCGCGTTCGACCGGCCGGAGCCCCGCCAGCGCCTCGGCGAGCGGTTCCTGGCCGTTCCCGGCCACCCCCGCCAGCCCGAGGATCTCGCCGGCCCGGACCTCGAAGGAGAGCCCCTGCACGGCGAAGAGGCCCCGGTCGTCGCGGACCCAGAGATCGCTGACCCGGACCACCGGCTCGCCGACCGGCACCTCGACGCGCTCGACTTGCAGCACAACGTCGCGCCCCACCATCGCCGCCGCGAGCGTCTGCTCGGTCGCGTGTCGCGTCTCCATTTCCGCGACGACGCGACCGCGTCGCAGGATCGTCACCCGGTCGCAGTACTCGAGCACCACCGGGAGCTTGTGTGTGATGAAGGGGATGACGGCGAAGTCCTCCTTGGCCATCTTGGTGAGCGACTCGAGGAGCTTCACGATCTCGGGGGGCGAGAGGACGGAGGTCGGCTCGTCCAGGATCAGGATGCGCGCGCCGTGATAGAGTTCCTTGACGATCTCGACGATCTGCTTCTCGCCTTCCGAGAGTTGCCAGACCTTGGCGTGCAAGGGAATGCGGAAGCCATACCGCGCGCAGAGCGCTTCGATCTCGCGCTCGGCTTCGCGCAGGTCCAGGATCGCTTTCGTCCTCGGATGCCCGAGCACGATGTTCTCGAGCGCCGTGTGCGCTGGGATCAGCTTGCGCTCCTGGTGTACCATGCCGATCCCATGGCGCAACGCGTCGCGTGGGCTCCGGAAGCGCACGCGTTGCCCGTCGAGGTAGATCTCTCCCTCGTCCGGCTGGAGTTCGCCGAACAGGATCCGCATCAGCGTCGTCTTACCGGCACCGTTCTCGCCGAGGATCGCGTGGAGCTCGCCGGCACGCACGGTCAGGTCGATGCGGTCGTTGGCCACCACCGACCCAAAGCGCTTGGTGATCCCCCGTGCTTCGAGGACGACACGACCGGCCCGGGATTCAGGCAGCGCTCTCGTCACGTCTCCCTACCTCGTCCCAGGCGGGCGAACGACGAGGCCGAAGCGTTCGCGCTCCTCGCCGTTCGCCCGCACCACCCAGCGATGCCCGTTCGATTGTGCCTTACGGCAAGATGTTGACGCCCTCGAGATCGAAGTTGATCTTCTGCAACAGAAACTCGTCGGTCGGCTTCTCGCCGGCCGGCTTGACGACCGTACCCTTGGGCGGGATGGGCAGCCCCTGGACCTCGAGGCCGGTCCCGTTGCTCACCAGCGCGTGCTCGGTGAACGGATCCCATTCGCCCTTGCGCATCCCTTCGCGCCGCTCGGCGACGAGGTCGATGATCTCCTGCGGGATTTGGGCCTTCGCCTTCGGGCTGATCGCGTCGATGCCCACCTTGCAGTCGTTCATGATGTCGGTCGTCGTCACTTCGGTCCCGTCGGCAAGCGTGATCGAGGACTCCATACCCGGGAAGATGATCTCGGGCGGCTTCTCGCCCTTCAGATATGCCTGGATGATCTTGTCGTAGATCACTTCCCAGCGGGTATCGAACGAGATCGCGACCGTGTCGGTCGTCGCCCACTTGTAGAAGCAGACGGTGTCCATGTCCTTCCCGACGAACCAGAGGCCGCGAGCCTTGCAGACGTCCAGCGTCGAGCCGGAATCAGTCTGCTGAGTGAGCACGTCGCAGTTGTACTGCGTCGCCAGGGTCTCCGCCACCGCCCGCTCCTCGGCCGGGAGGTACCAGTCACCGACGTACTTGATGTGGATCTTGACGTCCTTGTTGAGCTTCTTCGCCGCTTCCTGCACGCCGAGGATGAAACCGGCCTGCCGCCGCAGGACCTGCAGGTTGGGATACGCCGACACGATGCCGACGTTGCCCGTCTTCGTCAGGGCCGCGGCGATGAGTCCTTCGAGATAGAGCGACTGGTACTGGCGCGGGAAGATGCGGATGAAGTTCGGGCGCGTGGTGAGGTCGCTCGTCGTCACCGCGACGAAGATCTTGTCCGGGTACTTGTCCACGATGTCGAGCAGCGGCATACCGATGAACTCGGCGTTCCCGACGATGATGTTTGCCCCTTCCTTCGCGATCATCTCCTCGGCGAAGGGTACCGTCTGGTCGGGGCTGACCTGCTCGCGATAGATGTACTTGACGTTCGGGTACTTCTCGGCCAGCCGCTTGCCCGCCCGGTCGTGCGCGCCCGACCAGGTCGTTCCCTCGATGACGCTGAAGTGCAGGATGGCGAGGACGACTTCCTTACCAGCCGCCGGCGTCTGACCGGCCGCCGGGGTCGCTGCCGCTGCTGGGGTCTGCGCTGCCGGAGCGGACGTCGGGGTCGGTGTCGCACCGCCGCCCCCGCAGGCAGCCAAGAGCGCGCTCGCTGCCGGAAGCGCGAGTCCGGCGACCGCAGCGCGGAGGATCGTCCGTCGCGAAACTTTCCGATCGAGCGTCCGGAATTCTTCCGCCATGAGCTCTCCTCCTCCGAATCGTCCCGTTCCGCATTCTCCGTAGCACCTCGTGGGAAGCCGATGTGGCGACTGTCTCGCTGCCCGATCCTGGCGACCGAGCTCGTGGCACCTCCCTTCCGTCGTCCCACCGAGGCGAACTCGTTCTCCGACGCTCACCGGCCTCCGGGCACGCTCGCGCGTCGGAACGGACTGTGCTCCCCGGATGCCGGAAAAAAGAAAACACTTGACACCTCGACGCTCCCCGCGTCGCGTGCATTACCGAACGTCGTTTCCCAATGGCTTTCCGGCTTCCCCTGCTCCGGAGTCCTGCCTCGTCGGGTGAAGCCACGCCCATAGAGTACGCCGGATGTGTCCGGCCGTCAAGAGCCTTCGTGCGTGCACGATGTGCAGCTTTCGGTCGGAATCTTCGTGCGTGCTGCTGTTGCGCGCGGAGCTGACGCTCCTGGCCGTGGCGCGCTGGTGCCGGCAGCGGTCGCCGCGCAGCCGCCGAGTGTAACGCGACGAGCCCTCGGGTCGGTGACCCGAGGGCTCGCTCCGTCGCTTCGGCTTCGGCTCACGGAACCTGGACGCGGATGAGGTTGGTCACCTTGGTCACGCCCGGGGCGCGCCAGGCCGCCTCTTCGGCTTCCTTCCGCTCCGCCCACGAGCGCACCGTCCCGGAGAGGATCACGTGGCCACCTTCCTCGACCCGCACCCGGATGTTCTCGGCGTCGATCTCGGCGTGCCGCACGAACGCTTGCTCGATCTGCCGCTTGATGTCCTCTGGCGCCACGGTCGGCTGCTGGACCGTGATGAGGTTGATCACCGACTTCACGCCGCTGATCCGGCGCGCCGTCTCCTCGGCCTCCCGGCGCTGGTAGTGCCAGTCGACCTCGCCCTCGAGCGTCACCCGGCCCTCTTCGACTCGGATCTTGATCCGCTCGTGCGGGATCGCCGGATTCTCCTCGAAGGCCATCGCCACTGCGCGCGCGATGTCCTCGTCTGTCCGGACGCCGAGCCCGCGCGGGACCACCTCGATGTGGTTGACGACCGCCCGCACCCCCTCGACGCGGAGCGCCGCGCGCTCCGCCGCCCACTTCTTGAGGAAGCTGTCGACGGTCCCGGTCAGCGTCACCACGCCGTCGTGCACGGTGACCCCGACATCGGTCACCTCGACTTCCGGATCCCAGTCGAGCTCGTCCAGGACGTCCTGCTGGATCTCCTCGTCGGTCCGCACTCGCGCCATCGCACTCCCTCCCTTCCTGCTGTCACCGGGGCCTCAGCTGCCGGAAATCTGGATCGGGATCCGCTTGACCCGCGCCTCTTCGGCCTTCGGGAAGGTCAACGTCACGATCCCGTTCTCGACCGTCGCCTTGGCGCCCTCCAGATCGACCGGCACCGGCAGCGTGACGCTCTCGGCGAACTCGCCCGTCGCGATCTCGCGCCGGTACCAGGTGGCCTCCTTGGCCTCCTCCTCACTGAGCCGGTACCCGTACCGACCGCGGATCGTCACGACGTTCTGTTCGACGGTGACCTCGAGGTCTTCGGGCCTGGCTCCCGGAACGGCCAACCGGATGACCAAGGCGTCTCCCGTCTCGTAGACGTCGGTCGCCGGTCTCCAGGCCAGGAGACGCGCCCGGACGAGCGGTCGCTCGAAGACTTCGCTCATCAGTCGGTTCATCTCGCTGAGCATTCGTTCCGCCTCGGCGACAGGGTTCCAGCGCTCCAGCATGGTGTCCCTCCTTTCCTGTACCCGGCGAGTTCCTCCGCTCGACTCGCCATTCTCTGTCGCTGTGTATAGCATGGTGATACGCCTCGTGTCAAGGTATCGGACACGGATTGTAACGCGTTTGTAACGCACTCCGTACGGCTGGCTTCCGGCCGATGCGGTACCGAAGCGGCCCGCGCCGCTGCAGGCGGCTCCGGCGCGTCGATCGTGCGTCCCAGGATCGCCTTCCGCGCATGGTACACCGCTGCGTGCAGCCGTGCCAACCTGCACCGGTGCCGGCACGGTCGCCGGTGCGTCGTCTTTCACCCATCCGTGCGGCGCTCGTCTGACCGCGCGACCGCGCGCGGTGCCAGGAGGGGCGACCGTGCTATGCTGATGGGCGGGGGTGCTGTGGAACGGAGCCGTGACTGGCTCGCGCAGGCGCGGGGTGATCTGGCCCTGGCGCGCTACGCCTTTTCCGGCGGCTTCTACGATTGGACCGTCTTCGCCGCCCAGCAAGCAGCCGAAAAGGCGGTCAAAGGTGCGCTCCAGAGCAGGGGTGCAGAAGTCTGGGGACACTCGGTCGCGACACTGCTCCGGGCCCTCGCCGCGCAGGTCCCGGTACCCGACGAACTCGTCGACGCGGCTCTCGAGCTGGACAAGGGTTACATCGCGGCACGGTATCCGGACGTGCACCCGAGCGGTGCACCGCGGGAACTCTACACGCGGACGGAAGCGGAGCGGGCTCTCGCGTATGGCGAACGAATCGTGGAATTCTGTGCGCGTCTCGTGGCCGGAGCTGACGCGTGAGGAACTCCTCGCGCGCCTTCGGAAGGCGGTCGCAGCGCTGGCGGAGCGGCTGCCGCTCGAACGCGTCGTCCTGTTCGGCTCCTGGGCAAGCGGGCGGGCGACTGTCGCCAGCGACGTCGATGTGCTCGTCGTTTATGCGGATCCGCCGCGGGAGGACGCGTTCCGTGTCGTCTGGCACACGCTCGTCGCTGCCGGTGTGCCCCGCCCGGAACCGCACGTGTACGCTGCCTCCGAGGCAGCCAAGCTGGCTCCGACCCTGACGGCGATGACGCGGCACGGGGTCGTCCTGTTCCCTCCACCGCATAGTGGCCCGGAGGCTTCGACGCTCGGCTAGAATGGACCGCGTATGTCGCCGTGGCGGGAGAGAGGGTGGAGCGTGCTCGCACGAGTCCGGAGTTGTGCAGTCGTCGGCCTCGATGGCGTGCTCGTCGAGGTCGAGGTGTTCATCGGCCCCGGGAATCCCGGTCTGACGATCGTCGGTCTCCCGGACGCTGCCGTACAGGAGTCGCGCGAACGGGTGCGCGCGGCCATCCGCAACGCCGGTGCGCGGATCCCGCTGAGCGGTCGCATCACCGTCAACCTCGCCCCAGCCGACATCCGCAAGGAAGGACCGGCCTACGACCTGCCGATCGCCCTCGGTGTCCTCCTCGCGTCCGGCCAGGTCGCCGCCGATCTCGCCGACACGGTGGTCCTGGGCGAGCTCTCCCTCGACGGCTCGGTGCGGCACACGCACGGGATCCTGCCGATGGTCGGCGTGGCGCGCGAGCACGGCCTGCGTCGCGCGATCGTCCCGGCCGACGATGCAGCCGAGGCGGCACTCGTCGAGGGAATCGAGGTGCTGCCGGTACGCCATCTCCGCGAGCTGATCGAGCACCTCGCCGGGAGGAGCACGATCGCGCCGGCCGCCCCGACACCGATCGAGCTCGCGGAGGAACCGGTCGCCGGGATCGATTTCGCCGAGATCAAGGGGCAGGAGCACGTCAAGCGCGGACTCGAGCTCGCTGCGGCCGGCGGCCACGACGTGATCGCGGTCGGTCCGCCCGGTGCGGGCAAGACGCTACTCGCGCGGGCGCTGCCGACGATCCTGCCGCCGCTCACCCGCGAGGAGGCGCTCGAGGTCACGCGGATCTACTCGGTCGCCGGTCTTCTCCCCAGCGGTTCCCCGTTGGTCCGTCACCGGCCTTTCCGCGCCCCGCACCACACGGTGAGCTACGCCGGGAGGAGCACGATCGCGCCGGCCGCCCCGACACCGATCGAGCTCGCGGAGGAACCGGTCGCCGGGATCGATTTC
>JANZZC010000080.1 GCA_026419575.1 Thermomicrobium sp.
TTCCACGGGTAGTACAGACGCCGGACGGCCGAGGAAGCGAGGTACGACCAGCCAGGCACAGGTCGCCAGCGTCGCACCGGCGATGCAGTCCACGACGTAGTGATTGCCGGTCCCGACGACAGCGAACACCATCAGCCCAGCATAGCCGATCCCGACGAGCTTCGCCGCTCGACTGCGGGCCAGGCGGAAGAGGCCCAGGCAGACGAAGACCGCGAACGCGACGTGCAGACTCGGCATGGCCGCGAACGGGTTGTAGAGCGTCGCGATACCGGGATGATCGTAGTTGACCCCGTGCGAGATGGCGAGCGTGTCGACGAAACCTCGCCAAGGGAAGAATCTCGGCGGTGCCAGCGGAAAGAGGGTGTAGCAGATCAGGCCGACGGCGAGAATCGCTAGGAACGTCGCACGCACCTCGCGATATCGATCCGGAACGCGGAAGAATGCCCAGACACCGAAGAGCAAGACGGTCGCCAGATGCGTGTAGGCGTAGACGGAATTGAGCAGCACCAGCAGCGGCGGATGAGCGAGAACGACGGCTTGCACCGCCTGCTCGACCGCCAGGCCCAGAGCTCGCTCCACACGCATCACCAGGAACGCGTTCTGAAACGCGTCGTAGGCACGGCCGGCCGCGACGCCACGCGTGACATAATACAGGAGAAAGAGCGAGGACATGAGGCCGAACTCCTGTACCGCCGCCCGCGAGCGCGACACGGCGACGCTGCGACCTTCGAGCGGGAGGAATCCAGCCATAGCGACCCCCGAGGGCGGAACGGTGCCGATGATCGGTTCGAGTCGACAGCCTGCACCGTCGCCGGTAGTCTTACCACCGGGCGCGCGACCGCGTCCAACGAGCGCTCCAGACGACCCCGTCAGGACAGCGTCCGTACGCTATACTCGGAGCGAGGGAGGAGGCGGACGAGTGCAGCCGACCATCGCGGGGGCGATCGAGCGATTCCTCGACGATCTCCGTCTCTCGCCGCGGAGCCGATCCACGTACCGGATCGCTGTCGCGAAATTCTTGCGCCATCTCACGGAGGTACAGGGGCTGGATCCGGAGAGTCCGCTGGAAACCCTGCGCGAAGACCACGCCGTCGCGTTTCTCCGCGACCTCGTACCGGAGGACATCAAGACGCCCGAACAAGTTTCGCGGATGCGTACCGCCCAAACGACGTTCGCCGCGGTGCGGAAATTCTACGCCTATCTCGTCTCCTTCGACCTGCACCCGGCACTGTCGACCGAGAAGCTGAAGGTACGCGCGGCTGCGGTCCTGCCGCGCTTCACGCCGCCGCCGACGGACGTGCGCACCGAAGAACTCGAACGGATCGTCGAGTACGTCCGCGCTCTTCCGCCAGAAGCCGATCCCACGCGCGAACTGCGCCGACTGAAGATCCGCGCGTTGATCCTGTTCCTGTTCCGAACTGGGGTCCGGGTCTCCGAACTCTGCGCGCTCCGACGCCAGGATATCGATCTCGATTCCGGCACCGCCCGGATCTATCGGGCCAAAGGGGGCAAGAGCCGTACGGTCCACTTCGACAGCGAGACCGCTGAGGCGCTCGCAGCCTACTGGCGAGCTCGCGGCGACGCGGGACGGGGCGTGGGACTGTATCCGGCCTTCAGCGGGCGCGACCGTCCGGGTCAACCTGGTCGAGCGATCTCGCCGCGCACCGTGCAAGCGCTCGTGAGTCGCCTGGGCGAGGAAGCCGGCGTCGAGTATCCGGTGACCCCGCACTCGTTCCGCCATGGCCTCGCCACGGAACTCGTCCGTCGCCGTGTCCGGGAGTCGACGGTGCAAGCGATCCTCGGTCATGCCTCACCAGTGACGACGCGCATCTACGTGCACCTGACCGCGCAGGAGGCTGCCGAGGAGTACCACGCCGCCTTCGGGCCGTACCGAAGGCCGGGGCAGGGACGACGGGCGGGTGCGCCGTGAAGCCCGAACGATTGCTCCCCTTCGTCGTTCTCCTGCTGCTGGTCGGTTGCAGCACACCGCGGGTGAACCCGGAGCGACCGTCGCCGACCGCCACACCGGTGCCGGCCAGCATCCTCACTCCGGATACCAACGAACCTCGTTCTCGGCCGGAGCCGATCCTCGGGCAGCTGGTCCTCGCGACGCAACTCGACCGAGACGATGCGCCGCGCGACGATCGGACGACGATCCCACCCGATGCCCGACAACTCTACCTCGTGGTCCGCGCCAGCGACGTCCCGGCTGGTAGCCGCTTGGTCGCCGTGTGGCTGCGGGGCAGCAGCGAGGTCGGCCGGACCGAGCTACCGATCGAGGCGCCGACGCCAGGCCCTCGGTGGTTCGCCCTCGCCTTTCCAGCCGACGCCAAGCTCACGGCCGGGGACTATGTGGTCCGGCTCTATCTCGACGACCGCTTCGTCGATTCCATCGTCTTCTCGGTCGGCGGGAGCCGGGGCGCGACGAGCCTGACGGAAACGCTCGTCTTCACCGATTCGCCGCCGAGCGGCAGCGGCGCACTGCAAGCGTTCGACACCTTCCCGTACGGGACGGTGCGCGTCGTCGCGGTCCTGACCGACATCTCGACGGACACCTCGGAAAATCTCTGGAGCCGTTGGTCCGTGGACGGGCAGGTCCTGACCGAACGCGGGGGCGACGAGATCACCTCGCCGTTCTTCCGTACCTTCACGCTACAGCGCGACGAGCCACTGCCGGCTGGAACCTACACCGTGGAGATCTTCGCCGACCAGCAGATGGTCGCGCAAGGCTCGTTCCGCATCGTCGCGCCGTCGCCCACGCCGACGCCGGGCGAGACGGTCGCTTCGGTCGAGGACGTCCGCGTCGTACGCGCGGTCGAACCGGGGAGCGGGGCACCGGTCGGTGCCGCCGTCCGGTCGATCCAGGCCCCGGCGCGCGTGTACGTCACGGTCCTGGTCCGGGGGCTCCAGCCGACCGACACGCTCGAAG
The DNA here is from genome assembly GCA_026419575.1 of Thermomicrobium sp. Classification (GTDB taxonomy): domain Bacteria; phylum Chloroflexota; class Chloroflexia; order Thermomicrobiales; family Thermomicrobiaceae; genus Thermomicrobium. Next base: position 2,930 of record JANZZC010000080.1, read on the forward strand.
TTCTGTGGGAACGCGCGGGAACGGAAGTCCTTCGCCAACCGCTCAGCGGGCTGACGCTGTCCTCTCACTGGATCGCCTTCCCGCTCGACCTGCCGGAAGAGACCGGAACGGAGCCGGTGCCGTACCGCGTGCGCGTTTTCCTCAACGGCACGGAAGTCGCCCAGCGTACCTTCCTGGTCATGCCGTGATCGCGCCCACGGGCGGCCCGTGCCGTTACCGTTCCGGCGGGTTCGGGCGCGACGAGGAAGCGGACGCGCTCGGATACGCTATGTCAGCTCCTCGACCGCCCGGCGAGCTGCAGCGAGCCAGCGCTCGTCGGTGTCGTCGGGGACCGAACAGCCGTTGGCCAGGATGAACCTCCGGCCGGTCGTCTGCTCCACGGCATCGCGTGCTTCGGCTCGGATCGCCTCGACCGGGCCGTGCGCCAGCGCACCGAACTCGTCCCAACCGCCCATGAGGCACTTGTCGGTGCGCTGGCGCGCCTCGCGCAGCGACGGCCCGGCGCGTCGGTCGCTCCAGCTCAGGACCTGCACGGGATAGTCGAGCACGTCGTCGAAGAAGAGCTCTCGGTCTCCGTGCACGTGCAGGACGTTGAGCCAGCCGTCGGCTGCGGCGCTGAGGGCGAACAGATCATAGGGCCGACCGAGCTCGCGGTACCGCTCGCGGCTCATCACCGACGCCGAGCAGCCCTGCAGGGCGAAGAAGACGCCGTCGGCTCCAGCCTCCAGTACGAGTTCGATGTGGCGCCGGACGTTCTCCGCGAGAATACGGAGCACGTCGTGCACGAGCGCAGGGCGCTCCTCATGGTGCTGGAGGAGAATTTCCGGTCGCGCGACGAAGTAGAGCGCCTGAGCGAGCGGACTGAACACGGTCACGACGATCGGGACGTCGGGGCCGGCGAGCTGGCGCAGCCGGCGAACGGCTCGCACCCATTCGACGGCGTAGCGCGCCCGGTCGAAGTCGATCGCATCGACCAGGTACCAGTCCTCGATGCCAGCGATCGAGCGCCGTGGGAACGGGTAACGGAGATCGGGCATGAGCTTGGCGATATCGAGATCGAAGCGCCGGACGAAGAAGTCGTACGTCGCCTCGGCGAGCCGATACCCTGAACCCCCCGGCTGGAAGTGATGCCAGAAACAGACCGGCGGCCGATCGACCGCATCCCCACGGAGCGCTGCTTGCACGCGGTCGCGTTTCGTCATACCAGACACGGTCACCGTCCTCCCGCTTCAACGCAACGCTTCGCTGACCCGCTCCGGCAAGGACACGAGCAAGCGAGGCTCCCCGCGCTCGAGGACGACGAAGCGATCGCCCCCTTCGTCGCTTGCGACTGCCACGAGCGTCCCGCCGGCGGTGACCAGGACACCACGCAGGAGCCAACCCGGCAAGAGGTGCTCGATTGGCTCGAGCGTGGCGGCGTCGTAGACCCAGACCCCGTCCCCTTGTTCGTCGGTCAGCGGATAGACGACGAAGAGGCGGCGCCCGTCGCTCGACAGAGCGACCCGGAGCGATGTGTCTTCCGCTGCCCGAGCAGCAGGAACAAGACTCTCGACGACGCGCCGCCACCACGGCCGATCCTCCTCCGGCGACGGGAGAACGGTCGTCGGCTCGCGGAGCGTGGCGTCGGCGAGATCGACCGCAGCGACCCGTCGCTGCGCGAGATCGACGAGATACAGCACGCGTCCGTCCGGTGCAGGGAGTACGGCCGTCGTGGTCGGATCGGCCGGGAACCGACCGACCAGGCGGCCAGTGGGGAGATCCCAGAGGCCGAGCCAGGTTCCGGTGCCGTCGCGGCACCACGCGAACCACTGCGGGGCACCCTCGCCGACGAGTCCACCATCGATCTCCGGATTGGCGAGGCAATCCGTTCCCCCCGAGGCGGTCGGCACGAACGGCCAACGACGAACCGTTTCGGGAGCGAGTCCCTCGGCCGCGAACGCGGACAGGCGGGCCTCACCGGAACCATCCAGCGAGATCGCCCGCTCGAGGACGATCACCTCACCGCTCGTTGCCACCGCGACACGCGGTACGAGTTGCGTCCCGCGCAGCGCCCCGGGAAGCGACAGCCGGGTCCGTAGCGTCCCGGTCTCGAGCTCGACGATGAACAGCTCCGCATGCCAACCCTCGCCCAGCCGGGTCGCCTGATAGACCGCCAAGGCGGCACGGTCCGGGAAGCCAGCGATGGCGAGCGTCATGGCCGGTGTCGTCGCCGAACCGGGCTGCAGCGAGGCGCGAACTGCCGGAAGCTCGACGCGCCGCTCCTCGCCGGTACGGACGTCCGTGAGGACGAGGCTGACTCGCCAAGGGCCACCGTAGAGCCGACTGATCGGCCCGGCCGGTTCGAGCGATCGGCGAACGATGTAGGCACGCTCGCCGATCCGCACGACCGACTCGCCGAGGAAGCGCACCACGCTGCCCGTTTCCGCATCGAAGCGCACGATGGTGACCCACGAACTCCCGCGCAGGAGCACCGGGTCTCCGGCAGCCGGTGGCACGGCGAATCGCGGTGCGACGAAGACTTCCGTATCGGTCTGGGCACTCTCGATTCCGTCGCTGGCGCGCACGACGATCCGCCACGTCCCCGGCTCGTTGAGCGGTATCTCGAGCGTGTACTGGCCAGGCGCGAGTTCGGTCGCTTGGCGGATCTCGGCGAGCGGCGGGGCGCTCTCGCCGACCGCACGGGACGCCGGTTGCACCGTCACCTCGACGCGCATTCCACTGCGTGGCTTTTCGGTCGCATCGACGACGGTCACGACGACGTTCGCGACGTCACCGGCCGCGATCGACACCGGGTGCACGACGAGCGACTCGATGCGCAGCGACGGTTGCTGCGCACGGCTGGGCACGGGCCGCGCAGTCACCGCGAGTACCAGAGCGAGCGCGAGAACGACGAGGGCGCGTCGCATCGGGCGTCATCCTCGGACGAGCCGTCACGAGATGCGCTCAGGCGTACGGGTCGTACGTCCGCTCGTGCGCCTCCGCGAGATAGGCAGTCAGGAGCTCCACCGCAGCGGCGATATCGTCGACGTGCGCCATCTCGTTGACGGTGTGGACGTGTCTGGTCGGAATGGAGACGGTCACCGCCGGGACACCGGCGCGTGCCCGCTGCACGGCACCGGCATCGGTACCACCGCGCGGCAGCACCTCGAGCTGATAGCGGATGCCACGGCGATCGGCAACCTCCCGCAGATGCTGGACGAGCGGCCGGCTCGGGATATGGGACGTGTCGAAAACCTTGATGGCGACGCCGTGGCCCAGTCGGGTCACGCGATCCTGCGCCTCGATGCCGGGAACGTCGCCGGCGATCGTGACATCGAGAGCGATGCCGACATCCGGTTCGATCCCGAAGGCAGCGGTCTGGGCGCCACGCAAGCCGACCTCTTCCTGCACCGTGGCGACAGCGACGATTTCCGCTTCGTGCCGGTCGAGGTGTCGGAGCGTCTCCAGCATGACGAAGACACCGACCCGGTCATCGAGCGCCTTGCTCAGGACGGTGGGGCCGAGCCGCGCGAACTCGCGTGCCAGGGTGACCATGTCGCCGATCTCGACGCGAGAACGGACCTCCTCCGCTGACAAGCCGAGGTCGACGTAGAGCTCCTCGAGCGCCGGCGCCTTGCGCTCTTCGGCGGCGAGGAGATGGATCGGCTTGGTCGCCAACTGGAGTGCCCCGAGCAGGGAAGCACCGGAGCGAGTCCAGACGTGGACGCGTTGCGCCACGAGCACGCGTGCGTCGAAGCCACCGACCGGCTGCAAACGGAGGAAGCCGTTGTCGTCGATGTGGCGGACGAGGAAGCCGATCTCGTCCATGTGCGCAGCAAGCATGACACGGCGATCTCGACGGCCGCGGCGAACCCCGATGAGATTCCCCATCGCGTCGACTCGGAGCTCGTCCACGAGCGGTTCGAGCGCCGCCCGGACGATCGCCGCGACGCGCAGCTCGTGCCCAGCGATACCCGGCGCCTCGCAGAGTCGCTGGAGCAGGCTCCAATCGAGTTCCATCACCGCGCCTCCTCATCGGTAGGACACTCCGTAGGTCGACACCCAGATCGTAACACCGGGGTCGAGACTCCCCAAGCAGCCGGAGGCGGCGACTCCGCAGTACCATCGAACAGAGTCGACGACGGACACAGGAGGGGAGGACCGAGCGTGGTCCAGCTGCGCACCCGCGAACAAGTTCCGGTCGAGGAAACGTGGAATCTCGCCGACCTGTTCCCTACGCCGGAGGACTGGGAAGCCGAGCGCGAGGCGGTCCTGCGTGACCTCGCACAGTTGGAATCGTTCCGCGGCACGCTCGCCCAAGGTCCGGGCCAGGTCCTCGCGGTGCTCTCGCTCGCCGACGAACTCGATCGACGAGTGAGCAAGCTCTACGCCTACGCGTTGCTCGCACGCGACCAAGACACGCGCGACACGGCGGCGGCCGAGCGGTACGAGCGAGCGGTCCACCTCGGAACCGTCGCTGGTCGCGCCTCGGCATGGATCGCGCCGGAGCTCCTCGCGACCTACGACGACGCCACGCTCCTGGCCTTGCCCGAGCGGGAACCGGGTCTCGTCCCGTTCCGCCGGCTCTTCGAGCGGCTGGTCCGCGAGCGGCCGCACGTGCGATCGGCCGAGGTGGAAGAACTGCTCGCCGAAACGATGCCGCTCGCCCAGGCCCCGGGGACAGCGTTCACGCTCCTGGACAATGCCGACATTCGCTACGGAACGGTCACCGACGAGGACGGTCGGACGGTCGAGCTCACCAAGGGGCGGTACCTCGTCCTGCTCGAACGGCGAGATCGCCGGGTGCGGCAGCAGGCCTACGAAGCGTTCAACGCGCCGTACCTCGCGCACCGTCATACGCTCGCCGCGTTGCTCAGCGCGGCGAACCAGCGCGACGCCTTCTACGCGCGGGCGCGGCGATACGAGTCGGCGCTGCACGCGGCATTGCATCCGGACAACATCCCGCTCGAGGTGTACACCACCTTGATCTCGCTGGTCCGGCAACATACGCATCTCCTCCAGCGGTACCTGGCGCTCCGCAAGCGCGTCCTCGGGCTGGAACGGTTGCGCACGTTCGACTTGTACGTTCCCCTGGTGGAGCGACCGGCGCACACGTACAGCTACCCAGAGGCACGGGAACTCGTGCTCGCGGCTCTCGCACCGCTGGGGCCGGAGTACGTGGAGCCGTTGCGGCAAGGCTTGGCCAGCCGGTGGGTCGACGTGCACGAAACGGTCGGGAAGCGATCCGGCGGCTACAGCCTCGGCGTCTACGGAGTACACCCGTACATCCTGCTCAACTGGAACGACACCCTGCGGGAGGTGTTCACGCTCGCGCACGAGGTGGGCCACGCGATGCACTCCTACTTCAGTTCCCGTGCCCAGCCGCATCCGACCGCGGAGCACACCATCTTCGTCACCGAGGTCGCCTCGACGTTCAACGAACGGCTCTTGACGCGCTACTTGCTGGACACCACGACGGACCCGCGCGAACGGGCAGTCCTAGTCAACGATGCGCTCGAGACGTTCCGTATCGCCCTCTACCGGCAGACGCTCTTCGCCGAGTTCGAGCTCGAGACGCATCGCGCGGTCGAACGCGGCGAGGGACTGAGTGCCGATGGTCTGTGCGCCCTCTACGGGAAACTGATCGCCGACTATTACGGCCCGGACCTGGAAATCGACGGAGAAGTGCGACACGAGTGGAGCCGCGTCCCGCACTTCTACCGCGCGTTCTACGTCTACCAGTACGCGACGGGACTCGTCGCCGCGACAGCGCTGGCCGAGGCCGTGCTGAGCGGGGACGAGCAGGCACGCGAGCGCTATCTCCGCTTCCTCGCCGCTGGCTCCTCGAAAGATTCGCTGGAACTCCTGCGCGACGCAGGAGTCGATCTGACGACACCGGAACCGTACCTGGCCACGTTCCGGACGATGGAACAGGACCTGGACGCCCTGGAGCGCGCACTGGACGAACTCGGGCTCTTGCGCTGAGCAGGGCACGACCGGCTCTCACTGGGTGTCGATCGCCGAGCGGCCGGGAACTGCCAGGAACGAACGCCCGGCGCGCCCGACCCGTCGCTCGTCACGCACGCTGCGGGGCACCCGGCCCGAGCTGCCTGCGTTCGCGCGACGCGGGAACGGATGCCGCTGCCGTGACCGCGTCGGGCAGATGGGCACCTCGGACAGCCACGTGGAGGGCCACGGTGCCACCCATCATCGTGCGGTAGCGGACGTCGGCGAACCCGGCGGAACGGAGCAGCGCCGCGAGTTCCGCCGCCGAGGGGAAGGCTGCGGTCGAGCGCGGCAGATAGCTGTAGGCCTGCCGATCGCCGCTGACGAGGCCGCCGATCCAGGGGACCAGACGATCGAAGTAGAGCCGGAAGAAGGGGGCGAGGGGACCGGTGAACGGCGTCGTCTCGAGGATCACCAGTCGCCCGCCTGGCCGGAGCACCCGCGCGAACTCGCGGATCGCTGCCTCGTAATCGGGCAGGTTGCGCAGACCGAAGCCGATCGTGCAGGCGTCGACGGAAGCGTCCCGGAACGGCAAGCGCATGGCGTCGCCGCACAGAAAGGCGACGTTCCAGGCCCGGAGCGCCGCTCGTTTCCGGGAAGCTATCCGGAGCATGGCGCGACTGAAGTCGAGCGCGAGCACCCGTCGCGCGCCCTGCGCGACGAGCTCGAACGCCAAGTCCCCCGTACCGGTCGCGATATCGAGGACGACCGCCGGCGCATGCTCGAGGGCTGCCTGCGCGGCGACTCGTCGCCAGACGACATCGCGGCCGAGCGACATGAGGCGGTTCATGAGGTCGTACCGGCGGGCGATCCGGTCGAACATGCGCCGGATCTCGGCCGGCGGCTGGAGCGCTCCGCGGCGAGCCATCGTCCCTCCTCGCCTCGCGGGCAATCCTAGCGCAGGAGTTCATCGACGGTAGGTACCGACCAGTTCGCCGACGCCCAGAACATGACCCTCGATCCTCCGGAGCACCTCGTCGCGCCGGACTCCGGGCGGAAGTCCGGTCGGAGCGTCCAGCGCGTAGAGACGGAAGACGTACCGATGAGGGAGACTAGGCGGCGGACAGGGTCCCCGGTACCCGAGCGTGCCGAAGTCGTTGCGCCCTTGCCGCGCGCCGTCGCTTAGCGTCGGCTGCGGCGGTACCCCGGAAGGCAGGGAGCGGAGCTCCGCCGGGAGATCGTAGAGGAGCCAGTGGGTGAACGTACCGCCGGGAGCATTGGGATCCTCGACGATCAGCACGAGGGCGACCGTACCAGTTGGGAGTTCGGACCAACTGAGCGACGGGGAGCGATCGGCGCCGTCGCAGGTCGCCTCGACCGGGACGGTACCGCCGGGAGGGAACGCCGGGCTGGTCAGCGCGATACGGGACAACGCCGGCGAGGCGGTCGGCGAGGACGCCATCGCGGCGCACCCGGTGGAAGCGAGGCCGACGATCAAGAGGACGAGGAGCAGCCAGCGGGGCCACACGAGAGCACGGGGCGGCCCGCCGTACGGTCGCGCGCTGCCTGCGGCTTCGGTGCGAGGACGCATCGCCGGCCCTCGACGATACCGAGTTCCCATGCAGAGGGTACCGCAAGCAGCGCGGCGTGCACGAGCCGGGGCGCGGGCGTGGTGGAGCGGTCCGCGGCACCGCGTGGCTTCGGAGCACGCAGCAGCACGATGGAACGGTCGACACCGCTTCCGCTGAGCCGGACATCGACACCGGCGTGGACGCAGCACGGACGATGTGGTAGAGTCGGCGAGGCCAGCGTGGGGAGCGTGGGCATGGGCAATCGGTCATCGCGCAGCACGATCCGGCGGCACCCGGAGCGTGCGGTGACGGACGAGGCGGCGGAGATCCTGGCTCGCGGGCTCGTCGCACACGTCGGGTTCTGCGAGGGGGAGCAACCGTTCGTGATCCCGATGTCGTACCACTTCGATCCGACCGTTCCCGACCGGCTGTACCTGCACGGGGCGCGGGAGAGCCGGCTCCTGCAGGTTCTGGCCAGCGGCGCACCGGTGAGCATCGCCGTCACCCTGGTCGACGGGCTCGTGTATTCGCGCACGGCGTTCAACCATTCGATGAACTACCGGAGCGTCGTCTGCTTCGGACGAGCGCGGATCATCGAGAGCGAAGCCGAGCAGCGCCGCATCTTCGAGGCGATGACGGAGCGCTACTTTCCGGGTCGGCGCGTCGGCGTCGACTACCAGGGAGCGACACCTCAGCAACTGGCCGCGACGCTCCTCGTCGAAGTCGAGATCGAGGAATGGAGCGCGAAGGCTCGCCGCGGAGGGCCGAGAGGCCCGTACGACGCGGACCCGAGCGCACCCGGCACCGCCGGTATCGTGCCGATCGGCGATTGACCGGGATACGCGATGCAGCGGTCACTCCTCGAGGGGCCGACGACCGCGGAAGCCCGCATCGAGTTCGTGCCAGAAGGCGACCGTCGGCTCGTCGATCTTCCAACAGAGATAGACTTCGCGCCCATCGCGCAAACTCGGGAAGTCGACGAGCCCCACCTCGAGATCCTTGACCTCGACGCCCAACTCGTGGATCGCACGAATCTTCTCGCGGAGCGAGCGCACCAAGGTCGCGATGCGCTGCTCGTGCGCCTCGAGCTTGCGGGCGCTCCCGTTGAGGAACGCGAGGGGTTCGATGCGTCGGAGCTCGCTCAGCTCCCGGTCGAGTTCGCGCTTCTCGGTCTGGGCAGCGACCAGGAGCGCGCGCAGCCGCGGGACGAGCGCGCGAGCTTCCTCGACCGTGAAGTAGCGGCGGTGCGGCCGTTGCATCGTCCGGTAGCGTTCCTCGCAGCGTCCGGTTGAACGGAAGCTGGCATGCGGGGCCGCGCCCTCGGGCGGTCGGCACCGCGCACGTCGCTCGGCTGGCCTGAGAGTTTATCATCGGCACGAGCGGGGAGACGGACGGCGCACGGTGCGCGGAACGACGATGGAAAAACGAGGAACCGACCGGCCAGCGGTCGTCGGCCACGTCCTCCTGGCGACAACCGCAGTGCTGTGGGGTTCGTCGTACATCAGTACGCGCCTCATCGTCCACGAGGTCCCACCGCTGGCGCTCGGCTTCGCGCGGGGATCGCTCGCGACGCTCGTCCTGGCGCTCCTCGCCGCCCGGAGCGGAGCGCGTTTGCGCCTGTCCTTCCGCGACTGGCTCGCGTTCGCGGGACTCGGGGCGCTGGGGGTGGGGTACTTCTACCTCGGGCTCAATCTCGCGCTGCAGTGGACCACCGCCACGACCGCGTCGCTCCTGAGCCTTCCCTACCCGGCACTGACGGCGCTGTGCGCCTGGCTCTTCCTGAAGGAACGGCTCGGTTTCCATCGCATCGTCGGGATCGCATTGGCCGCGAGCGGGGCGACCTGGCTGACGCTCCAGTCGTCGCAGGACGACGTCGGCGGGGCCTGGCGCGGTAACCTCCTGGCGCTCTCGATCACCGTGGCTTGGACCGTCTATACCCTCCTGGGACGACGCGTCCTTCCGCGCTGGTCACCGCTCGTCGCCACGTTCCACGTGATGGCAGCGGGAACGCTCCTCCTCGGCATCGGGGCTGGGCTGGAGTACCTGGACGGTGCCCGTGCCATCTGGTCGGGTCGAGCGATCGCGCTCACGCTCTACCTCGGGATCGTGTGTACGGGACTCGGCTATACCTTTTGGAACGCCGGCTTGGCGTCGGTACCAGCGGCAGCGGCGAGTGCGTACATGTACCTGCAGCCGGTCACGGTGATCCTGCTCGCGGTCCCCGTGCTGGGGGAACGCCCGACAGCGGGCACGCTCGCTGCTGGAGCGCTGGTCGTGGCTGGAACCGCGTTGGCTGCCTGGCGCGGCCGGGACCGGTAACCGATCCGCTACACTGAACGCGCCGGGCGCCTGCCCGGCAGCGCGAGATGCACGACTCGGGGAACGACGGGAGTCGCGACGGACGATGGCGAAGCAGAAGACCGCACTCATCACCGGCATCACCGGGCAGGACGGGTCCTACCTGGCCGAGTTCCTGCTCGAGCAGGGATATCGCGTGGTCGGGATGCAGCGCCGTTCCAGTACGGAGACGCTGTGGCGCATCGCGCACCTCCTCGACAAGATCGAGCTGGTCCAAGGAGATCTGCTCGACCAGTTGTCGCTCATCGAGATCGTGAAGGCGTACCAGCCCGACGAGGTGTACAACCTGGCGGCGCAGTCGTTCGTTCCGACATCGTGGCAGCAACCGGTCTTGACCGGGGAGTTCACGGCGCTCGGCGTCACGCGCCTTCTCGAAGCGATCCGGCTGGTCAAACCGGACGCGAAGTTCTACCAAGCGAGCTCGTCCGAGATGTTCGGCAAGGCGGTAGAGGTCCCGCAGAACGAACGGACACCGTTCTACCCGCGATCGCCGTACGGGGTCAGCAAGGTCTACGGTCACTACATCACGATCAACTACCGGGAGAGCTACGGCCTGTTCGCGGTCTCGGGCATCCTGTTCAACCACGAGAGCCCGCGCCGGGGGCTGGAGTTCGTCACTCGCAAGGTGACCCACGGCGTCGCCAAGATCAAGCTGGGGCTGGCGAAGGAACTGCGGCTCGGCAACCTGGACGCGCGGCGCGACTGGGGGTACGCCCCGGACTACGTACGCGCGATGTGGCTGATGCTCCAGCAAGACCAGCCGGACGACTTCGTCGTCGGAACGGGCAAGACGTACTCGGTGCGCCAGCTCTGCGAGATCGCCTTCGGTTGCGTGGGACTGAACTGGGAGGACTACGTGGTCGTCGATCCGTCCTTGTTCCGCCCGGCGGACGTTGACCTGCTCGTCGCCGACGCGACGAAGGCGCGCACGGTCCTCGGCTGGCGACCGACCGTGAGCTTCGAGGAGATGATCGAACTCATGGTCGACGCCGATCTCCGTCTGCTCAAGGGCGAGCGAGTCCCGCCGGGAATGGTGGCGCCGGTAGCACGCGCGTGACGCGGCGCGATGGCGAGGTCGGCCGGGAGCGCCGGCTGCCGGTCTTCCAAGGGAATGCGATCCCGGCCGAGTGACGGCTCGCGGACTTTCGGCGACAATGCGATGCTTCGCCGGGCGATACCGGCTCCCCGACCGACGCCGAGTCGCTGGTCGAGAGGGGACAGGAGATGGCGACGGAAACGGAAGAGCGGCTGCGTGCGCGACTCCGCTTCGCCCGGGTGATCTCCGCGTACCTGCCGTTGGGCCTGGCGAACTGGCTCATCCGGCAGGGGGCGCGGCGAGCCGCGTTGCCGCCGGGGATTCGCCGCGAGGAGGTCTCGGCCGATGCCGTCCGCTGCGAGTGGCTGATCCCGGCGGGCGCGCCGGAGGACCAGGTACTGTTGTACCTGCACGGCGGTGGGTTCGTCTTCGGCCTGAGCGCCCAGCACGTGGCGATGGTGGCGGAGCTCGCGCGGCTGCTGGGACGCCGGGCGCTCCTCGTCGACTACCGGCTCGCGCCGCGTCACCCCTGGCCCGCCGCGCTCGAGGACTGTCTCGCCGCTTACCGCTGGCTGCTCCGCCAGGGGTTCGACGCGAAGCGGATCGTCGTGGCCGGCGATTCGGCGGGAGGGAACCTGGCGCTCACGCTGGCGATGGCGCTGCGCGACGCCGGCGAGCCGATGCCAGCGGCGATCGCTTGTCTCTCGCCGGTCGGGGATCTGGCAGGAAGCGAGGAGCGCGGAAGAACGGAGGAGGATCCGGTCCTGCATCCGCGGGCGATCCGCCGTTTCAACCGTTCGTACGTCGCCGGGCACGACGCACGGAACCCGCTGATCTCGCCGCTCTACGGCGACTGGCATGGTCTACCGCCGCTGCTCGTCCATGCCGGAGAAGACGAGCTCCTGCGCGACGACGCGGAGCGGATCGCCGAGCGGGCACAGCACGCCGGTGTCGCGGTCGAACTCGAGATCTACCCGCGGATGTGGCACGTGTGGCAGCTCAGCCTGGAACTGCCGCAAGCGCGCGACTCGCTGGAGAAGATCGCGGCGTTCCTTCAGCGGCACCTGGAAGCGACGCCGCACCGGTGACCGGGCTCTAGAAGGGGAGCTCGGTCTCCGTCCCCTCGCGCTCGCTCTCCGCCGGTCGCTCGACGCGGCGGATTTCCCAGGTATCACCGTCGAGGCCATGCAGCAGCGCACTCCGTCCGACCGCCGGGCGGAGGACGACCAGATGGTGCATGGACCGGCTCATCGCGACGGCAGCCGCTCGCCGCCACTGACGGATCGACTCCTCGGCCTCGTCGATCGGCGGGTCGCGAAAGCTCGCCGGCGGAGGTTCCCAATCGGGAAACAGGACGAAGACGGCCGGGAATTCGAGGCCCTTGGCGTTGTGCCAGGTGAGCACCTTAACGGTCGCCGCGGGGGAAATCGGTTGCCCGCGCTCGACGCGCTCGGTCGGAATCTGTGCCTCCCGGAGCGCACTCTCGACCTCGCGGGCGTCTTAGTTGCGCGGCACGAGCACCGCGCAGCGATCCCACGGGAGACGCTGCTCCCGTCGCAGACGGTTGAGCTCCTCCGGGAGGACCGTCTTCCAGGTTTCCCAGCGAGCGAGGGCGAGGACGACGGGCCGCGATCCGCCACCACGCTTGCGGTCGACCGACCGCTCGGCGGACACAGCGGAATCGGGCAAGGCGTCACGATAGGCCCGAACGGCCGCCGCGATCTCCGGTGCACAGCGATGATTCGTGCGGAGGACAAGGCGCACCACCTGGTCGGGAGGGTGGCGGTCCGAGGCATCACCCGCTCCGAGGTCCTGCACGACGCGCTGCCAGCCGAAGCAGCGCAGGTAGATCGACTGCTGTTCGTCGCCAGCGAACAGGAGACGACGCGGATCGAGGCACAACGCTCGCAGCAGCCGGAGCGCGACGAGGCTGAGATCTTGCACCTCGTCGACCACGACCGCATGGTAGCGCCGGAGCTCCGGATCGCTGAGGACACGGTCGAGCGCGAGCTGGCGAAGCTCCTGGGCGAGGAACAGGTTTTCGGCCCGCAGCAGGTCGGTCAAGGTTTCGTACAGCACCCAGATCGCCTCGCGCTGGACGCGTTGCAGCGGCCGACGCCGACCGGACCGGTCAGCATTGAGATACTCGTCGAGGCGCGTGAGACCTCGTCCGACGATCACCTCGGTGATTTCGCTCAGCAGGTAATCGTCGGTGATCCCGCGGAGACTGGCGGCGAGACGCTGATCGCGCTGCGGGTCAGGGCTGAGCGGGCGCGCGAATGCCTGGTTCCGCGCCGATTGGAGCCACGATCGCGCTTGGTCGTCGCGGAGGATGCTCTCCGACGGGATGTCATTGCAGAGTTCCCGCACGAGCCCATCGAGCGTCTCGACCTTCGTTCTGAGACGCACCGGCGGCGAAAGACTCGTGCGCATCAACGCACGCGAGAACTCTACGAGCGTCCGCGTGTAGGTGACGAAGAGGAACTGCGCGTCCGGTTCACTGCCTTCGAGCTTCCGGGCGAACTCCTCGAGGGCTCGAACCGCGACCAGCGTCTTGCCGGTGCCGGCCGCACCGGTGACGACGAACGGTCCCTCGTTCTCGGCGATGGTGCGCAGGACCTCGCGTTGCGACGAGTCGAGCACCAGTTCCAGCCACGCCCGACCGGCGAGGAGATCCTGGACCGACGCAGTCTCGTCGAAGCGGTAGGTCGGCGCGTCGAGCAGTTCGTCGAGCGGGACACCGCACGCGAGGTCCAGTACGCGCTGCGTCAGGCGCTCATTGGGGAGCCGTTCGGCGATCTCGAGGAGCTCCTCCTCGGTCGTGCAGGCGAGCAAAGCCTCGTGATATTCGGGTGGTATCCCCAGACGCTCGAGTTCCGGTCGGGTGAACGGGCGTTGCAAGGGGCGGGCCGAGGGCTCAGGCGGACTGTCGTCCTCGGAGCGTTCGCTCCGTTCGCGCGGTGCGAGATCCTCGTCGTCCGGCTCGACGACGACGAACCCCGGCGAGACGGGCAGCGTGTCCTGCCGGTACGCGTCCTTCCGGTGCTCGATCGCGAGGAGCGTGACGAGGCAATCCGCTCCGATCCGGTAGAAGACGCGGTATTTCCCCACGCGCCAGCGATAGACGTCGTCGTAGCACTCGACGCGACGCTTGCTCTCGGTCCCGTCGGGGTGGGGATCGTCGCGCAACTCGGGGAGGCGACGCCAGATCAGCTCCTGGCTCTTGGATGGCAACACCGCCAGGGAGCGTCCGAACGACTCGGTCATCGCCAGCTGGTAACGCTCGCACATGCCAGCTCCCTGTACGCTGCCGATGAGCGGATCGCTCGACATTATTTCGCGCCGCGAGCGTTCCTGTCAACCCTACGGTCGTACCACAAGCGTCGGCAGTGTCTTTCGGGAGACGCCGGGCGACGCTCGCCGTCCTCCACCCGGGCCGGCAGTCACCGGACGCTGCCCGGGCGGGCGCGTCCCGAACGGTCGGGGAGGCAGGTGGGACGGTACAGCCGAGCGCAGCCGTCGCGCCACGGCGCACCGCACCAGCACGGGACGCGAGCGGGAGGCGACGTCCAGGTGCGGAAGGCTCAGCGCGGCGAGGACTCGGGGACCGCTTCTCGCGCTCCGGCATCGAGCGGCGGCGAGGGGGGCGCCCCGGCCGGTACGACGATCTCGGCGTCGGCCCCCCAGCCGGCGGGGAGACGTTTCACGACGGCGAGTCCGACAGCGGTAGCCAGGCTCTCGGCGACCGGGTCGGGGGTGACGACCGCGACTACGACATCGTGTTCGAGCGCGTTGCGACTCGCGGCCTGGAGGAGCGGGAGGTCGTCCCAGGAAAGGAGACCGGACGGAACGACGAGGACGATATCGCGCCGGGCTGGAGCGGCGAGCCACTCCGGCAATGCGAGCAGGCTGGCCCGATCCTCGAGCACGACGATCTGGCGAGGCGGTGGATGGCGGAGCTCCTCGAGCACGGACAGGACGACGATCTTGAGGGCAGCGAGCACGGGGACCGCGAGCACCAAGCCGAGGATGCCCGCGACGCTCGCACCGGCGAGGACGCCGAAGAGGACGACGACCGGATGCAGGCGGACGAAGTGCCCGACGAGCTGCGGTATCACGAAATGATCCTCGAGCACGCGCAGGACGAGGTAGACGAGCGCGACGACGAACGCGAGCTGGAGCGACGACCAACCGAAGGGTGCGCTCCCTTGCGTCAAGGCGACGCTCACCGCGATCGTCCCGGCAGTCCACGGTCCGACGAAGGGAATGAGTTCGAGCAAGCCGGTCGCGATCGCGAGGGCGAGCCGGTACTTGACCTCGAGCACCGTCAACGCGACGTAGGTAGCGCTCGCCATGATGAGGAAGAGGACGACTTGCGCGCGGATGTAGGCGCGAAAGGTGGCATCGACTTGGCCGAGGATCCGGCCGACCGTGCGCTGGTGCCGACGCGGCGCCAGCGCACGCAGGCGCGCGACGAGCGTCCGTCCCTGGAGCAGGCCGTAGAAGCTGACGAGGAAGAAGACGAACGATTTGATGAGCGCCTCGACCGTCGCGAGGACGAGCGGGACCGCCTCCTGGCTGAACCGCCCGGCGAGCGACTGCGCGGCGGTATCGAGGCGATCCAGCACCGCCCGCGTGTCGATGACGACCTCACCGATGCGGAGCTCCGGTGTCCGGGCGACTCGTTGCTCGACGGTCTCGATGACGTCGGGGACGAGGCTGACGAGCGCGCGGATCTGCTGCCCGAGCGTGGGCGCGACGAGCGCACCGGCGAGCGCGAGCGCGCCGAAGAGGAAGACATAGAGGGCGAGAATGACGACGACGCGGGGAAGGTGGCTGCGCCGCTCCGCCCAGTCGACGACAGGATGGACGAGATAGGCGAAGACGGCAGCGACGATGAACGGCGTCAGGATGTGCGCCAGGTGCAGCAGCGCATACCCGAGGACGAGCACGAGCAGGGCGGTGAAAGCGAGCAGCTCGCGGGACTGTCGGATCCGATCGATGATCTGCATTCGGCTCGTCTGGCCCCCGTGATGCAGCGATCGTCGCGCGGAGGTTCCACCGTAGGATTCTACCAAGGCGGCCCGCTCGTCGCGCCGAGCCTTTCCCCGGGAAGTCGACGTCTCAGCGGACGACCCGCCGCGGCGCAGCCAGCAGCCCGCTGGTCGCCAGGGCGAGCAACGAGAGGAAGAGCGCGAGCGAGAAGGCCGCTTCGAAGCCCAGGCGATCGACGACGAACCCGCCGAGCATGGGAACGAGCGCGACGATGCCGAGCAGCGAATTGGTGACACCCACGAGCGTCGGCCGTTCCGCGGGTCGGGCGAGCTCGAGGACGGCGGTGAAGTTGGCGAGCATCTGCGCCGAGAGCGCGGCGCCGTAGGCCAGGAAGACAGCAGCGAACACGAGGAAGGCGAAGCGCTCGGTATCGCCGACGGCGCCGATGAACCGGTCCCAGCGGGAGAGCGTCCCGAGCGCGAGGACGAGCAACGGCATCAGGAGACGGAGCAACGCGGTCAGTTGCAAGAGACCGCGGTTGCCCCAGCGTGAAACGACCCATCCCCAGAGGGGGTTGGTGGCGACGCGCGCGAGCGCGGAGAGCGCCAGGTAGAGCCCGGCGACGTCGGGGGACAAACCGAGGTGACGTTGGGCGTAGACGATGAAGAAGGGGTCCGCGATCGTCGACAGGGCGAGGAAGGAACGGAAAACGAGAAACCGGCGCACCGAGCGCCGCGCGACGACGCTGGGGACATCCTCGAGCCACGCCCGCAGCGGTCGTGGCTGGGTCGGCACGGGACGCTCAGCGATCCACACGGTCGTGTACGCGGCCAGCGCAAGCGCCGCGAAGGCAGCGGCGAACAGGAAGGCGAAACCGCTCTCGCCGCCCGCGAGCGCTCGCTCCACCACGAGGCCGGCGAGAAGCGCGAGCAACGCTCCCCAGAAGTTGCGCTGGCTGAAGAAGAAGCTGCGCCGGTCGGCCGGGATGGCCCGCGCGCTCAACTCGACCAGCGGGACGAAGGCGAAACCGGCTGCCAGGTTGTAGGCCGCATAGCAGAGGAAGAAGGCGACGAGCAGGCGTTCGTCGTCCAGACCGGCGAGGGCGAACGCCGCGAGCAGGCCGATGGCCAGCGCACGGACGACGCCGCCCCAGGCAGCCCAGGGCATCTGGGGCGAGCGCCCCTCGACGAGTGCCGCGGCGAGCGCCTGGGGAATGAACCAGAGGCTGACGCTGAGCGCAGGAACCAGACCGACGAGGACGCGATTCTCGGTGAGCCGGTCGACGAAGACGGCGAGGACGAGGACGGGGTGGATGAGCGCATCCCCGAGCAGCAGCAAGCCGCCGTTGGCGACGCCGAAGACGAAGCTTCGCCGGAGGCGTTGCCGCTCCTGGCCGACGGGCGGGCGTACTCCCGCGACGGAGGTCACCGCACGCTGCTCGGTCTCCGAGATTCCCGACATGCTCCCTCGCACCCGGACGAGCTCGACACCGGTCGATGGTTCCATCCTAACGCAGGTTCGCAGGGACGACGAGCGCGCGACCCGAGGCACGGCGCGGGGCAACGAGCCGGCGCCTCCGTTGCGCGCGCTTCGACCGCGGTTGGAATACTGAGGGCAGGAAAGGCGAGAGAGGAAGGAGCGCTCGTGCTCAGGCCGCTGCACCGATGGGAACACAGCGACCGGCCGCTGCGACGAAGGGATCTGGCCAGCGATCCCCTGGAGCAGTTCCTGGCCTGGTACCGGGAAGCGGAGCAGGCAGGGCTGCGCTACCCAAACGCGATGGCGCTCGCGACGGCGAGTCGCGACGGTCGACCGGCGGTCCGTATGGTGCTGCTCCGTGGGGTGGACGAGCGAGGTTTCGTGTTCTACTCCAATCTGGAAAGTCGGAAAGGGCGAGAACTCGCCGAGAACCCGTACGCTGCGCTCCTGTTCTATTGGGAGCCACTCGAGCGGCAAGTGCGGATCGAAGGCTGCGTCGAACGCGTCGCGGCGGAGGAAGCCGACGAGTATTTCGCGACACGGCCGTACGGCAGCCAGATCAGCGCCTGGGCATCGCGGCAGAGCGAGCCGATCGCTTCGCGGGAAGCGCTGGTGCGCCAGCACGAGGCATACGCCGCGCGCTTCCCCGAGGGGCACGTTCCGCGCCCGCCGTACTGGGGCGGGTTCCGGGTGCTCCCAGACGCGTACGAATTCTGGCAAGGCCGGGCGGACCGGCTGCACGACCGCTTCCGCTACGAGCGACGACCGGACGGCAGCTGGACGATCGTGCGGCTGCAACCGTAGGAGGACCCGTGACCGGCTGCACCTTCTGCCGAATCGTGCAGGGGGAACTTCCGGCCGTGCTCGTCCACGAGGACGAGCGATCGCTGGCTTTCCTCGATCACCGGCCGCTCTTCCCGGGGCACACGCTCGTCATCCCGCGCACTCACGTAGCGACGCTGGCCGAGCTCCCCGAGGACCTGCTCGGGCCGCTCTTCCACCTCGTCCAGCACCTCTCCCGTGCGCTCCCACAGGC
>JANZZC010000106.1 GCA_026419575.1 Thermomicrobium sp.
ACTCTCGGTACGGCTCGCGCGTTTGTACCGTGCTTGGCTACGGCTCGCGCTGGCGCTCCTCGCGCTCGGCTTGGTGCTCGACGTGTTCGAGGACGGCCGTCTCGAGCAGGCGACGGTCCCGCTCGGCGCGCTTCCCGAACAGCTCTTCCGCGGGGATCCCGCTGCCTTCGAGAGCCTCGCCATGCTCGTCGCCGTGCTCGGGCCCGTCTGCGGCCTCCTGCTCATGCTCGTCACCTGCGTGCGACGGGGAGACCGGCGGACCGCGTCCCTCGCTGCCCTGGTGTTGGTCGTCGTCGCGGTGCTGCCGGTCGCGCGGAGCCTCGGAGGGCGCTGACATGGGGCACCTCACCGAACTCAGCGTCTTCGTCGTCGCCGTGCTCGCCACGACGCTCGGTGCGATGGTGGGACTGGGCGGCGGTGTCTTCATGGTCCCGCTCTTTTCGGCGTTCCTGGGCGTACCGATCAAGACGGCGATCGCGGCGAGCGGGCTCGCGGTCGTCGTCGGATCCCTCGGGAGTTCTTCGGTCTACCTCGAGCACCGCATGGTGAACCTGCGGCTCGCGCTGGTGCTGCTGATCGCCACGGCGCTGGGAGCGATCGGCGGGGCACTGCTGGTCGCTGCCGCGCCGGTGAACGCCCTGCGTCTCCTCCTCGGGATCGTGCTCTACGCGATGGTCGTCCTCCTGAGCGTCCGGCGGGCGAGCGTCGACCCGGTGGCGACCAGCGAGGATCGTTTCGGCCTGACGGCGAGCTTCTACGATCCAGCGGTCGGGAGCGACGTGCGGTACACCCCGCAGCACGTCGCTCCCGGGACGGCCCTGAGCACGATCGCCGGCTTCTTTTCCGGCTTGCTCGGCGTGGGGGGCGGCGTCATCCAGGTTCCGCTCATGAACACGCTCATGCGCGTGCCGGTCAAGGCCGCCGCCGCGACGAGCGCCTACATGGTCGGAGTCACTGTCGTCGGGAGCGTCCTCCTCTACTACGCGAACGAACTCCTGATACCGCAGGTCGCCATCCCGGCAGCCCTGGGAAGCTTCTTCGGCGCGCAACTCGGCTCACGGCTCGGCCGACGGGTGCGCGGTCTGTGGCTGCGCCGCCTTCTCGTCGCGATCCTGTTCTACCTGGCCACCACGCTGCTGCTGCAAGCGCTCGGTGTCCCCGTCCCCGGTACCCGCTGACCGATTCACCGCAAACCGACCGAGCGCCGGGAGCGTAGTACTTCTGGGTGCACCCATCGGGAGTCGGGCTTCGGTCAGGGAGGTCGACGATGGCACGACTGGCCCTTCGGCATGCGCGACTGTTCGTGCTCCTCGGGACGATGGTGCTCGCGGCAGCGCTGCCGGGCAGTGCGTTCGCTGCCCCTTGAAGACCCCGCTGCAGCACCGGACGTCACGGTATCGATCACGCTCACCGAGTTCTCCATCACCCCCGCGACGATTACCGTGCCGCTGGGCGAGCCGGTGACTTTCGTCGTCACCAATACCGGCGGCGCCCAACACAACCTGGAGGTTGAGCTGGAGAGCCAGGGTATCGAGCGACGCCTCTTCGACACCAACCTGATGCCCGGCGAGACGCGCCGCGCGACCTTCACGTTCGAGGCTCCTGGCGAGTGGGAGATATACTGTCCGGTCGGCAACCACCGTGCGCTCGGCACGCAGAGAACGATCGTCGTCGCGCAGGTGCAACCGACACCCACGCCATCGCCGTCCCCGACCGAACCTCCCACCCCGACGGCGGTCAGTCCCACCGCGCAACCGGGCGCGACTCCGAGCCCGACACCAGGTGTCGCAGCGACCCCGACACCGCGTCCGCAGCTCGTTCCGGCGACGGGATCGCCACGCCGCCCCACCGGGCTGCCACTCGGCTTTGCGGCCATGCTCGCGGTCATCGCCGGTGTCCTGCTGGCTGCGCGGAGCGTGCGCCGACGCCTCTCCCGGCGCTGAGCGCCGATCCGGCGCCAGGCTGCGTGCGGTGAGCGAGCTCGCGACCCAGGGCCGAGCTCGCCGTACCGCGACTTCACGGCGTGCCGTCATCCCCGCCCCGGCACCGGAGCGGCTCCCCGCGACGCCCGCTCTCGGGAGGTCGCTCCGGTGACCGAGCGGGTGCGACCGGGCACCAGCGGTCGAGTCGTCGCTCGCTCGGCCGTTCCGGTACGTCCGCTCCGCGTCACCGCGCCGACCCCGACGCGGCTCCGCCGCGATCCATCCACTGCCGTTCCCCGGCGGCCGCTGTCCCGGACCACAGCCTCTCGCCGTCCCCGGCATGCGTGCGCTCGCGCCGCCGGAGCGCCCACGACCGGCACCGAGGCGCAGGACAACGCTCGACGGCCGCGGTCGACGATTCAGGCCAGCGTGCGACCGTTCGCCACGGAACGATCGCGGACAGACCGGCCTGCGTTTACGCAGCGTTTACTTTCGAGCGCGAGAATCGATGCGCGGAGAGCGACCGTACGGCAGGGGGCGCGCATGAGGGAACCGTCGACGATCCGCGACACGCAGCGAACCGGCACTCGCTGGCTCGGTCGGTTGAGGTGGTTCGCCGCGGGGATCCTCGCGACCCTCCTCGCCCTCGCTGCTGCGAGTTGGTTGCTGGCGCCCCAGCTCCTCGCGCACCGGGGCGAGTGGCCGTTCGAGCGGGCGCTCGGCCGCTGGGCGATCGACCGGATCGCCAGCGAGCGCAGCCGGGCGATCGCTACCCCGACCGGCCAGAGCCGGCGCGCCATCGAGACCGGCCGCATCGTCTACCTCGGCGCCTGCGCCCAATGTCACGGGGCGGACGCCGACGGGAAAGGATGGCTCGGCACGTTGAGCTATCCGCCGGCCAGTCCGCTCGACGACGCCGATACTCGAGCGCGGAGCGACGCCGAGCTCTACTGGATCATCGCCAACGGCTTGAGCTTCGCCGGCATGCCGGGTTTCCGAGACCGTCTGAGCGAGGAGCAGATCTGGTCGGTCGTCGCGTACATCCGCGGTCTGCAGAGCGGCAACGCGGCCCCGCTGTCGGGTGTGCCCACGCCGTCGACGGAAGGGCTCGGTCGGGCGAACCCGGCGACCACGGGCGCGGCTCGTGGCGCCGCCCTGTACGTCTCGCTGGGCTGCGTCAACTGCCACGGCGCCGGCGGTAACGCGGCAGGGCGCCTGCAACTGCGGGCGACCGACCAGCGCGCCGTCCGGGCCATCCGCGAGGGCACGGACGAGGGGATGCCTGCCTACTCCACCGACATCCTCTCGGAGAGCGACCTCGAGGCGCTCCTCGAGTACATCCGAACGTTCAGCACCGGAAGCTGAGCTGCGCCGCGCGATCGCCGGGGAGCGCTCGCGTCCCGCATCGCCGCCCCTGGCTCCGGCCCGAACGGGATCGCTGCCGGAAACCGTTGCTCGCGCTGTATGCGTCCCGGAGACCAGCAACAGCGGAGCCCCAGTTCGTCGCTACCGGTCAGCACCGCAGGGGCTCGAAAGAGCATCGCCCCGAGCCCGCGCCCCGCCGGTACCACGCGCCCGCCGCAGCGAACGCCGCGGTTCCCGAGACTCGGCCGCTCGGGAAGCGATCGCTCCCTCTTGACAACGGGGCACGGTTGTGCTGTACTAGAGGTGCGGTTCCGAGGAGTCGGCAACGACCCGCTCGGAGGCACCCGGCGAAAGCCGGGTGACCGCTCCGGACAACCGGCAGGACGCGCACTGTACATGGCCCTGGAACGTGTACAGGAGCGGTCCGAGCCGGAGCCGAGTGGGGAGGTGAATCCTCGTCACGGCTCACGGAGCGAGCGGGAACCGGGCGGCTCGTCGGAACCCTTCTTTTCGTCTCGGCTCTCCGCGCAACACGCCGAGACGGCGCGTCGTCACGCCTCCTCGAGGAGCTCGCGCGCAGCGGCTGCCGTTTTGAGTCCGCTCCCGGTCAGGAGCACGACGACCGGCCCGGCCGGTTCCCAGCCTCGCCGACGCGCGAGACGATACGCGGCGGCTCCCAATCCCGCCGTCGGTTCGACGTACAGCCCTTGGCGCCAGAGCAGGCGAACGGTCTCCCGGAGCACCGGCTCCGGCACCGCCTCCGGCCAGCCGCCGCTGCGGCGCAAGGCCGCGAGCAGGAGCGCTCCGCGCGGCGGCGCGCCGATGCGGGCACCTTCCGCGAGCGTCTCCCCCGGTGGCAGCGGGTCGACCTCGTCCGATCCCCGCTCCCAAGCCCGCGCGAGCGGCGCGCACGCCGCCGGTTGCGCCGCCACGAGCAGCGGTCCACCCGCCCGCCCATCGAGCGCGCCGACCGCCAGCTCGGCACCCACCAGGAGACTGCCACCGCCGACAGGGACGAAGCAGGCTGCCGGCCAGCGGCGGCCGAGCTGCTCCCACACCTCGAGGAGCCACGTCTTCGTCCCTTCGACGAAGATCGGGTGCCAGTTGTGGCTGGCGTAGACCCTCCCCGGCACCCGCGCTGCGGCCTGCGCCGCGGCCGCGACCGTCTCGCGCGGTCCAGCGACGAGTTCTACCAGCGCACCGTAGGCGCGAGCCTGGAGCAGCTTCTCGGCGGACGTCCCAGCGGGCGCGAACACGCGCGCCTCCAACCCGTGCAGCGCCGCGTAAGCGGCGAACGCAGCGGCGGCGTTGCCGGACGAGTCGACCGTGAGGCACCGGACACCGGCCGCCGCCAGGGAAGCCACGAGCACGCTCGCGCCGCGATCCTTGAACGATCCGGTCGGCAGCGAAAAGTCGAGCTTGAACCAGACCGGCTCGCCGTCGAGTTCCCCAGCGACGAGCGGCGTCATCCCCTCCCCGAGCGTCCGGCGGGGTCGCGCCGCCGGAAGCACCGCGGCGTAGCGCCAGAGCGTCGGGTCGTCGCTCGCGATGGCAGCCGGATCCAGCCGCAGCGGCGGGTCGATCGCCAGCACTCCACCGCAACGCGGGCAACGCCACTGCGCGACGTCGCCCGGCGAGAGATGCCCGCAACGGGAACAGCGCAACGACCAGCCCGTCATGCTCACTGACCTCTCCCGGGGAAGCGCTTCGGCGTCACTGCGCGGCCGGTCGACCTCCGAGTCGAAGCACCGCCCTCGCTCGCACGCCACCGTTCGCGTCAGGCGCCTCGATTCCCCCGCTGCCCGGCAAGACGGACGAGCTCCCGCACGATGATGTTCCGTTGGATTTCGCTCGTCCCTTCGTAGATCTGCAAGAGCTTGGCGTCGCGGAAGAGCTTTTCCACCGGATAGTCCGGGCTGTAACCGTTGCCGCCGAACACCTGCACCGCTTCGGTCGCCGCCCACATCGCGGCATCGGCCGAGAACGCCTTGGCCACCGCGGCCGCGAGCGTGTTGTCTTCGCCGCGATCAGCCAGCCAGGCGGCCAGGTAGGTGAGCTGGCGCGCGGCATCGAGACGGATGCGCATCTCCGCCAGCTTGTGACCAATCGCCTGATGCTTGATGATCGGCTGTCCCATCGAGCGGCGCTCTTGGGCATAGGCGAGCGACTCGTCGAGGCAACGCTGGATGATGCCTGCGCCGAAGGCGGCCGCCATCGGGCGCGTACGGCGCAGCGTCCGCATCGCGATCGCGAACCCTTCGCCTTCGCGACCGATGCGATTCTCGACCGGCACCGCGACGTCGTGGAACTCGATCTCGCCGTTGGAGATCGCCCGTTGCCCGAGCTTGCGGAGCGGCCGCGTGACGATCCCGTCGCGCTCGCGCTCGACGACGAAGACGCTGATGCCGTTGCGACCGGCAGCCGGGTCGGTCTTGGCGAAGACGACGAAGAAGCTGGCGATCGGCGCGTTGCCGATCCACCGCTTGTGACCGTTGAGGACGTAGACGTCACCACGACGCTCGGCGCGCGTCGTCAGCGCAGCGACGTCCGAACCGGCCTCCGGTTCGGTAAGCGCGAAGCTCGCGTACTCGCCGGCCGTCAGGCGCGGGAGCCAACGGCGCTTCTGTTCCTCGGTTCCGGCGATCACGATCGGCTCGCCGGCCAGGCAGCTCGAGCAGGCCGCTGCGGTGAAACCGGCGCAGGCCCAGGCGAGCTGCTCAGCGACCAGCACCAGTTCGAGCACGCCGAGCCCTCGCCCACCGTATTCGGCCGGGATGGTGAGCTCGGTGAGCCCTTCCTCGCGCGCGCGCACGATCAACTCGTGCGGATGCCGCTCTTCCCGGTCGTAGACAGCCGCGACCGGCTTGACGACCGTCTCGGCGAACCGGCGAGCACGCGCCTGGAGTTCCTGCTGCTCCGGCGTCAGACGGAAGTCCATGGTACCCTCCCCTGCCTCGCTGCGCATCCCCAACCGTCCCATGATTTAGGCACGGCCGCAGCCGGTTGTCGAGACGCGGCGGTCGGGCGAGCGACGTGCTCGTCGCGCGCTCCGGCTGGAGGGAGCGTGCCGCCGGTGCGGCGGCGGCACGGCGTCCCGAGCCGCTGCGGGAATCCCGAGGCGATACCATACGTGACGTGCGGAGCGAGCGCCGAAGTCCGGCAGCACCGGGAGGAGGCAGCGCCATGACGACGCCGAAGGTCGAGGTGCGGATCGGCGATATCACCACCGTCGACACGGAAGCGATCGTGAACGCAGCCAACAACCGCCTTTGGATGGGCGTTGGAGTGGCTGGAGCGATCAAGCGGGCTGGCGGCGAGGAGATCGAGCGTGAAGCGATCGCGCAGGGCCCCATACAGGTCGGTGAGGCGGTCGTCACGGGGGCTGGTCGTCTCCCGCACAAGGCGGTCATCCACGCTGCGGCGATGGGCTACGACGACAGCGGGGCGATGATCCCACCGACGCGGGAAACCGTGTACGCCGCGACCCGTGCCGCGCTCGCTCGTTGCGAGGAGCGCGGACTCCGCTCGATCGCGTTTCCCGCACTCGGTACCGGGGTCGGTGGACTCGACCTCGCCGTGTGCGCCGAAGCGATGATCCAGGCGGTACGCGACCATGCAGCGACCGGTGCGACGTTCCCCGAGCGCGTCGTCTTCGTGGTACGGAGCGAGGAGGCAGCCGAAGCGTTCCGGCGAGCGCTCGCTCGCACGATGCCCGAGTGAGCCGTATTCTCGCGCGATCCGAGAGCCGTTATCATGCGCCTGCAGGTTCGGTACCTGGCAGGCGAGGAGGTCGTATGCAGCGGTTCCGGATCGCGGTGATCCCCGGCGACGGGGTCGGCAAGGAGGTCGTTCCGGCCGGCCAGCGTGTGCTCGAGGCGGCCGTGGCCGGCGAGGCCGAGCTTTTGTGGCACCACTTCCCCTGGGGTTCTGACTACTATCGTCGCACCGGCGCACTCATGCCGCCGGACGGTGTCGAGCAGCTCCGGGGCTTCGACGCGATCTACTTCGGCGCTGTCGGCGACCCACCGCACGTCCCCGACCACGTCACCCTCTGGGGACTCCTGCTCCCGATCCGCAAGCAGCTCGACCTCTACGTGAACGTTCGGCCGATTCGCCTCCTCCCCGGCATCGCCGGTCCGCTGCGCGACAAGGGACCGGAACAGATCGACATGGTGTTCGTCCGCGAGAACACCGAAGGCGAATACGCCGGTGTCGGCGGCCGCGTCCACGTCGGTACGCCGCACGAAGTCGCGCTGGAAACCGCCGTCTTCTCACGGTTCAACGTGGAGCGCGTTGTGCGCTTCGCCTTCGAACTGGCCCGCAAGCGCCGGAAGCACGTCACGAGCATCACGAAGAGCAACGCGCAGCAGTTCGGGATGGTCCTGTGGGACGAAGTGGTGCAAACGGTCGCCCGCGACTACCCTGACGTCACGGTGACCTCGCTCCTGGTCGACGCCGCTGCCGCCCTGATGGTCCGCGCTCCCGAGCGGTTCGATGTGGCGGTGGGGAGCAACCTGTTCGCCGACATCCTGACCGACCTGGGTGCCGCGCTCATGGGCAGCCTGGGGCTCGCCCCCAGTGCGAACCTGGCCTCCGCCCCGGGCGTCCCCTCGCTGTTCGAGCCGGTGCCCGGCAGCGCGCCGGACGTCGCCGGTCGCGGCATCGCCAATCCGATCGGCACGATCTGGGCCGGCGCGATGATGCTGGAACACCTCGGGCTCGTCGAGGCCGCCCACCGCGTCCTCCGGGCGATCGAACGGTTGACCGCGGAGGGGAAGATCCTCACTCCGGACCTCGGCGGCACGGCCTCGACCGAACAGGTCGCTGACCGGATCATCGAGTTGCTCGGCGCGTAGGGGGAAGAGATGCGCATCGTGGCCGTTCGCCTGCGCGAGGTCACCGGGACATTTCCGTACGATGGTCACTTCTGGGAAGAGCGGTTGGCTCGCCCGCTCGATATCTATCCCGAGCACCGCGCCGACCCGCGCGAGTGGTGGTTGCCGGAACAGGAGGGACCGGGTCCGTACCGGCTGCGGCAGATCTTCCTCGAGATCGAGACCGACGAAAGAGTGACCGGGCTCGCTGGGCCGCTCACGCGCGACGTCGCGCGGGTGATCGGCACCGAGCTTCGCCCGCGCCTCGTCGGCGCGAATCCGCTGGCGACCGAGCGGATCTGGGACGAACTCTACCGCACGTTCGTCCACGGGCGGAAGGGGGTCGTGATGATGGCGATCTCCGCCGTCGATTGCGCGCTCTGGGATCTGCGGGGGCGCTGGACCGGCGACCCGGTGCACCAGCTTCTCGGTGGACCGGTACGGACGGAGCTCCCCGTCTACGCGAGCACGCTCGGATACTCCCTGGAAATCGATCGCGCTACCGAACTCGCGCGGCAATTGGTCGCGCAGGGCTTCCATGCCCAGAAGTGGTTCCCGCGTTGGGTCCCCTCCCAGGGACGCGAGGCGCTCCGCCGCACGACGGCCCTGTTCGCCGCCCTGCGCGCTGCGGTCGGCGACGACGTCGAGCTCATGCTCGACGCCTGGATGAGCTGGGACTGGCCCTACGCGGTCGCCGCCGCGAACGAGCTCGCTCCCTATCGCCTGCGCTGGATCGAGGAACCGTTCCTCCCGGACCAACTGGACGCCTATGCGGCACTGCGCGAGCGTTCGCCGATTCCGATCGCTGGGGGCGAGCACGAGTACACCCGTTGGGGTTTCCGAGCGTGGCTCGAGCGACACGCGCTCGACGTCCTCCAGCCGGACATCTATTGGGCCGGGGGGCTCAGCGAGACGCTCAAGATCGCGGCGCTCGCCAGCGCCTACGGGATCCCGATGATCCCGCACGGCCATTCGGTGCCAGCGACGGTTCAGCTTCTCGCCGCCTTGCCCCAACCGGTCGCACCCTGGGTCGAGTATCTCCTGAAGTGGAACGAGCTCCTCCAGTTCTTCTTCCGGGAACCGGTGCAGCCGGTAAACGGGGTGATCCGCGTCCCCGAACGACCGGGGATGGGCGTCGAGCTGGACCCGAGCAAGATCGAGTCGGAGCGCGAACTCGCCTGGGTCGATTGAGCGCACGCCGAGTGTCTCCCCTTTGCCCCTCACGCGCGCTTCGGCGGAGGAGCGTGCTCCGGGGAACGACACCGCTCGCTGCGGTCTCTCGACGCCTCGTTGCACCCGCTCGAGCGGAAGCGGTGCCGCTCTCGTATCCTCGTTCTCGACGGCGACGCTCGACCCGCCAGTACCGGGAGGACCACGTGGAGGAGCTGGTTCGGGAAACGCTGGTGACGCTGGGATACCTCGGCCTCTTCCTGCTCCTGGTCGCGGAGACCGTCTTCCCGCCGATACCCTCGGAGGTCATCCTGCCGCTCGCGGGTTTCCTCGTGAGCCGCGGGCACCTGAATCCGCTCGGGGCGATCGCGGTTGCGACGGCCGGCTCCTACACCGGTGCTCTCGTGCTGTATCTCGCTGGCCGGTACGGCGGGAACTCGCTCCTCTCGCGCTACGGGCGTGCGCTCCGCTTGAGACCGGAGACGCTCGCCAACGCGAACCGCTGGTTCGGCCGCTGGGGGCCGCTGTTCGTCCTCTGGGGTCGGCTGGTACCCGTCGCGCGGAGCATCGTGTCGGTTCCCGCCGGCACGTTCCGAATGCCGTTCTGGCAATTCACCCTGCTCACCCTCGTCGGCAGCGGTGTCTGGAACACGGCGTTGATCGGTAGCGGCTGGCTCCTCGGGGAACACTGGGAACGTGTGACCGGCTGGGTCGAGCGCTACACGACCATCGTCCTCGTGCTCGCTGCGCTCGCTGCGGTCGTCGCGCTCTCCTCACTCATCGCACGGCGGCGCCTCCGGACGCGCGAACGCGCCGGAGCCCACGGGGATCCGGATTGACGACGCCGGCAGCCGCTCCTCCCGCCAGGCTCGCCCGGCTGCGCGCGTCGTCAGCCGCGGTCGAGCACCTCGAGCACCCGAGCGAGCTGCTCCAGCCCTTCGAGGGTGTTCGGCTCGATCCGGAGCTGCAGGTGCCGGACGCCGGCTCGCGCATAGGCACGGAACTCCTCGGCGATCTCCTCGGGCGTCCCCCGTACGGGATCGGCGACGACGCCGTAGATGCGGCCGTGCCCCGGGAACGCGACGAGGGCCGAGGCGGACAGTTCGACGGTGGCCGGATCCCGGCCGACGTCCGCGCAAGCCGCGTGGAAGGACGCGATCTGCGGTGCGAGCCCGCTGGCCCGGTTACCCGTGAAGTCGTAGTAGGTGTTCCAGATGTCGGCGTAGCGTGCCGCCAGGCGCAGCACGCGCGGACCGTTCCCGCCCACCAGGATCGGCGGACCTTGCGAGCGAGGGCCGCGCGGGCGGAGGAGACAGTCGCGGACCGTGTAGAACTCGCCCGAGAAATCGATCCAGCCGTTCCGGAGCAGCCCGTGGATGATCTGGAGCGCCTCGGCGAACCGGCTGACCCGCTTCTCCCAGGGGAAGCCGAAGCGACGGAATTCGTGCTCGGTATTGCCGGCGCCCACGCCGAGGATGAGCCGCCCCCCGCTGATCTCGTCCACGGTTTCCGCCATCTTGGCGATGAGTGCCGGATTGCGCCAGTTCGTGCAGACGACGAGCGTGCCCAACTTCACGCGCTCGGTGACGGCCGCGAGCGCCGAGAGGAGCGACCAGCATTCCCACATCCCTTCGGGCTCACCGTCCGGTGTGCGGTACAGGAGATGGTCGACGACCCACAGCGAATCTAGGCCGATCTCCTCGGCCAGCCGAGCCATCGCTCGGAGGTCACTCCAGCGCGGCAAGCGGCCGTTCCAGCGGTACTCTCCCTGCGGCACGAGGATGCCGATCTCGAGCGGGCGCGTCCGTCCGTTCGTCCCCATCGACTGACCTCCCGGCGATCGTCGCGACCGGTCCGCACCACCGTTTTCGCGCAGTCCGGGCGCGCCGGCAAGAGCCGTCGTCGCTCGCGGGCCGGTGCGACCGTCCCGGACCGCGCGTTGCAGCGGTCGCCGGATCGCGTGCCGAACGGGAAAGGCAGGCGCGCTCCCCGCAAGTACCTTCGCACCCGCTCGGGGAGCTCGGCGCGACCGAGCGACCGCCGGACATCGGCCGCGCCGGACCGCGACCTGGTGCGCTATGATCCCGCCGAGGAGGGTCGGATGCGCCTCACGACCGCGCTCACGGAGAACGCTCGGCTCGCCACCTTCATGCTGGGACACTTCAGCGTCGACTTCATGAGCGGTCTGCTTCCAGCGCTCTACCCGTTGCTCGTCCTCGAACTCGGCTTCGACTACAACGCGATCGGGAGCCTCGCCTTCGCCTATACCGCTGCTGTCTCGCTGACGCAGCCGCTCTTCGGCTATCTGGCCGACCGTTGGGGAGTCCAGCGCCTCGCGCCGCTGAGCTTGGTCTGGTCGGGGCTCTTTCTCGGCCTGTACGGTTTCGTCCGCAATCCGGTTGTCCTCTATCCATTCGCCTTCCTGGCCGGTCTCGGCTCGGGAGCCTACCACCCGATCGGCGCATCGCGGGCAGCGTTGCTGGCTGCCGAGCGACACCGCAACACCACGATGTCGGTCTACACGGTGAGCGGGACGATCGGGTACGCGCTAGGTCCACTGGCCGGTGTCGTCCTGTTCCGCACCTTCGGCCTCGCTGGGACCCTGGTGGCCGTCCCCCTGGGCCTGGTCGCGGCGCTCCTCGTCCGCTGGGCACTGCGCCGCTTCCGCGATCGCAGCGCGACGGCGCACGCCGCGGCGAGCGGGCTCGAGCGCCAGATCCACTGGCGCGCGCTCGTTCCCGTACTCGCGGTCGTGATGCTGCGGAGCTGGGCCTTCATGACCGTCGCGACCTTCGCACCGGTCTGGTACCGCGAGCTCGGTTACGAGGTCCTGTACGGTGTGGTCGCGACGGTCATCGTCCTCAGTGGCGCCGTGGGTACGTTGCTCGGCGGCTACCTGGCGGATCGGATCGGCTCCTGGCGCGTGTTGATCGGCTCGCTCGCGCTCGCTCTACCGGCGCTCCTGCTCTTCACTGCATTGCCCAACCAGTTCGGTCTCCTCGCTGCCGCGCTGTTCGGGTTGCTGGCCGACGCGTCGATTTCGGTCACGCTCGTGGCCGCCCAGCGGTTGCTCCCTGGTCGGGCCGGTGTCGCCTCCGGCTTCATCCTGGGGATGGGCTTCGTGACCGGCGGAATCGGCGCGCCGGTGACCGGCTGGATAGCCGACCGGATCGGGCTCCAGCTGGCGCTCGGCTCGACCGCACTGGCGCTGCTCGCCGCCCTCGCGCTCTGCTGGGCGATTCCGGTCGGCGTGTTCCGGAGACCGTCAGTGGCGAGGGCAGCGAGCGCATGAGCCCCCAGCCTCGTTCGCGAACACCGCAGCGAGCGTCCGTCCGCCAGGTCACCATCAAAGCCAAGAGGGATCGAGTGGAAGGTCGTCCCCGCAGTAGACCGCTTGCCAGGCCAGCCACCACGGGGTACACGGTATCTCCCAGTGGCGGGAGAGTCCGACGGTCGCTGCAGGGGACCCGGGTTCCGGCACCAGCGAGATCCAGGGGCGCACCTCGATCAGCGCCCACTCCATGTCACGGAGCAGATCGTCGACCTCGTCCGACAGGCCGCTCTTCGCCAGAGCGTCCGGTCGGATGGCTTCCCGAAACTGGCCGGTCAGCAGGAGGCCGACATCGTATCTCGTTTGGACCGCACGGAGCTCGCTCGGAACGATCGCGGCAGTAGCGATGACGTCCTTCAGCTCTTCGAACCACTCCTCGGCCCTGTTCAGTACTGGTTCGCTTCGCTCGCGCAGTGCCGCCACGACGGCATCGCAGGCCGACAGGGCGATACGCGCTCGCTCGAGGGGGCTCGCATCCTTGCAGCTCGACCAGTCCAGCCAAGGCAGATCGGCGAGCTCGCCCGGCTCGGACATGCGATTCCACGCCTCCTTGAGGATCGAGAGGATCATCACCATCCACAGGTAGCAGCCGCGCGCTTCCTCGACCGTGATATCCAGGTTCGGCGAGTTGCTGTAGTTATATTCCACACCGAGCCCGGGTCGCTCCCACGTTCCACCGACCGGGTCGTACCAGCCGAGCGGCCCCAGGCCCTCTTTACGCGGTGCCGCCGGATACTCCCATGCGGCCGTGAGCCACTTCTCGATCGCCAGCGCACGCGCTGCTTCGTAACCGACCTCACCGAGGGTGTCCAAATAGTGCACGGTCCGCACGACAGGGAAGTCAGCCAGAAGTTCCCGGATGGACTCCCAAGCCTCCAGATCGTCCCATTCGGGCAAATTCTGGAACGGGTCATTAGGACCAGCGACCGACCTGATGCGCGCGAGCCACCACCCGATGGCACTCGAGACATGCGCGTCGCAGAATCCATCGGCCTAGCGGAACATCTCCGCGGTGAAATCGAGCGTCTGCCGACAGATGTCGCGATCGATGAGCGGCGACAGGCGCTGGATCAGGTCCCGCACGAGCGTCATCGACATACCCCCCCTCAGCGTCAGCACGACAGGTCCACCGCATCGATTGTCCTGTCCGGGGAGGAACCCTGGTATTCCCGTCGTGCCGGTCCCGTGCGCTGCACGGTCGACGCCGAAGAGACGACGTGTAGCGCTCGAGTGCTTCGGACAGGGGTCAGCGAGAGAGGCGACCCTGCCTGTCGGGAACCCGCAAGCAGGGCCGCCCGCACGCACCACGGATCAGGGCGCCGGGGCTCCGTGCCCCTCGTAGCGCTCGCGCAGGCGCCGGGCAGCCTCGACCATGTTCCGGAGCGACGGCCAGACCTCCTCGGGTCGCCGCGTCTTGAGACCACAGTCCGGATTGACCCAGAGCTGCTCCGGACGGAGCGACCGGAGCGCCTGCTCGAGCAGGCCGACCATCTCCTCGACAGTGGGGATACGGGCGGAATGGACGTCGTAGACCCCCGGACCGATCTGCCGCGGATAGCGGTAGTCCTGGAAAACGCGCAGGAGCTCACCCTGACTGCGGCTGTTCTCGATCGAGATCACGTCGGCATCGAGCGCATCGATCGCCTCGACGATGTCGGCGAACTCGCTGTAGCACATGTGGGTATGGATCTGCGTCTCGTCGCGCACTCCGGAACTCGCCAAGCGGAAGGCCCGGACGGCCCAGTCGAGGTACTCCGCCCATTCGGCACGCCGCAGCGGCAGCCCCTCGCGGAGCGCCGGCTCGTCGATCTGGATCATGCCGATGCCGGCCGCCTCCAAATCCTGCACCTCGTCGCGCAGCGCCAGCGCGATCTGGTAGGCGACTTCGCGTCGCGGGATGTCCTGGCGGACGAACGACCAGTTCAGGATCGTCACCGGACCGGTGAGCATCCCCTTGACCGGCTTCCGCGTGAGCGACTGCGCGTACCGGATCACCTCGACCGTCATCGGTGCCGGTCGGGCGACATCGCCGAAGATGATCGGGGGCCGGACGACCCGGCTCCCGTAGGACTGGACCCAGCCGTGCTCCGTCAGGACGAAACCATCCAGTCGCTCGGCGAAGTACTCGACCATATCGGCGCGCTCGAACTCGCCGTGCACCAAGACGTCGAGGCCGAGTTCTTCCTGGCGGGCGATCGCCTCGGCGATCCGTTCGCGGATGAACGCCCAGTACTCCTCGTCGCGCAGTTTCCCCGCGCGCCACTGCGCGCGTGCCCGACGCACGTCGGGGGTCTGCGGGAAACTCCCGATCGTCGTCGTCGGGAAGAGCGGTAGCTGGAAACGCGCCCGTTGGAGGGGCTCGCGAATCTCGTACGGTGACGCGCGCCGGAAATCGTCTTCGGTCAACGCGGCGAGACGCTCGCGCACCTCTGGACGGGACAGCCGCAGACCGTCGAGCGCGACGCGGAAGGCTTCGGCGTTCCGTTCCAGCTCGTCCAGGATCGCGTGCCGACCTTCGTTCATCGCTCGCGTCAGGACGACGAGTTCCTCGAGCCGCTGCTCGGCGAACGCCAGCAGCGCCCGCACCGGCTCCGGCAGGTGACGCTCCAGCCGTAGGTCGTGCGGGAGATGCAGCAGCGAGCATGTCGGCTGCACCCAGATGCGGTCGACCGAAACGTGCTCCGCGATCTCCTCGAGCTTCTCCAGTGCCTCGACGAGATTCGTCCGCCAGACGTTGCGTCCGTCGACGACGCCCGCACCGAAGACCTTGTCCTCGGGGAACCCGTGCCGGTTGAGCAGCGCACGGTTCCCGTCGTCGCGCACGAAGTCGAGTCCGATCCCTTCGACTGGTAGATTGGTCACCAGGTCCCAGCTCGCCTCGTCCAAGCTACCGTAGTAGGTCTGCAGCATGATCTTCGGGCGCGTGCTCGCCCGCCCCAGCCGCTCGTACGCCTGCCGGAGCAAGCGGAGCTCCTCCTCCGTCCGGTCCTGAACGAGGACCGGTTCGTCGATCTGGACCCACTCGGCGCCGGCGCGCGCCAGCCGCTCGAGCACCTCCTGGTAGATCGGGAGGAGTTCGGCGAGATGCTCGCCGAGCGGTCGCACGTGCCGTTTACCGAGCAGCAGGAGCGAGAGCGGGCCGAGAAGGACCGGCTTGGCTGGCCGCCCCAGGAAGGCCGTCGCCTCGGCGAACTCCTCGAACGGTTTCGCGCTCGCCAAACGCGGACGCGGTCCGTCGAACTCGGGTACGAGATAATGGTAGTTCGTGTCGAACCACTTGGTCAGCTCGAGCGCTGGTACGCCGGCCGCACCGCGCGCCATCGCGAAATAGGTGGCCAGGCTCACCTCCGGCTCGGGCGACCCGAAGCGCTCCGGGACGAGTCCGACGAGGCAGATCGTGTCGAGGACGTGATCGTAGAGACTGAAATCGTTGCAGGGGATGAGATCGATTCCCGCGTCCCGCTGCACCTGCCAGGCCGCTCGCCGCACGGCACGAGCGGTCTCTCGGAGGGCCGCCTCGTCGCTTTCTCCTGCCCAGCAGCGTTCGAGTGCCCACTTGAGTTCGCGATGCTTCCCGATCCGGGGATAGCCGAGGACTGAACTCTTCGCCATCGGTCGCCACACCCTCCCGCGCACCACCGCTGGTCATCGGCCGTCCCGACGCGCCGTTCCGGTGGCAAGTGACGATAACACGGCCAGCGGCGCACCGTCAAAAGCGAAGGCTCCCCATGCTGGGGAGCCTCGATCCGTTGCCCGCTCGACGCCGACGCAGCCGGCGAGGAGACCGCGATCAGCCGTCGGCAGCCTCGGCCCCTGCCCCCTCGCTGACGAGACGCCGGATCATCCGGGCGATCTCCGGCTTCATGAAGTAGATGCGACGACCCGGCGCCTCGTCGCCACCGGTGCGGAACTCGACCGGCTCCTCCTTGTTCGGAAAGCGCCGCATCGCGTGACCGACCGAACTCAGCCGCCCGCCGATGACCCGGGCCGGCACACCCAGCGCCCGTTCCAGCTCCACCATCGGGTAGCCCTCCGGACGCTTGGCGATCTCCGCCAGGATCTGCCGCGCCCCGTCCTGCAGGCGACTCCAGAATTGCCTGAACTCCTCGTACGTCCAGGGCTCGCGTTCCCCGGCGCCGCGGCTCGTTTCGCCGAGCTCCACCTCCGTGCCGGCCAGACCAGCCAACCGCTGCAGAACTTCCTGAATCGCCCCGATTTCCTGCGAATCGCCCTCGATCGTGATCACGATCCGCGCCATCGCCATCCTCCGTAGAAGACCCAACGCACACTATCAACAGTCGAATGATACTCTCTCCAAACACTTCATGCAACCGGCTCTCCATTTCCACCAGATTTCCCACCCGAGGATCCTGTACTCTGTCCGGAACCGCTCGCGAACCAGTCGGGCGGAACCTCTCCCTCAACCGGCAAGGCAGCGGCCGGTGCGAAGAACGGGAAATCGAACCGTACCGCGTCGCCGGCACGCGCGCCGGGAATCGGCATCAACCGGGCGACCAGCGGCTTGCCGAGCCGCACGGCCAGTGTCGCGACATCGAGGATCACCGCACTGAGCTGGGCCGGCCGGACGTCGCCCGGGAGCGGCACGACGTCGAGCCCCACGCCGCAGACCGCCGACGCGGCGAGCAGCGTCACGAGCGACAGGCGCCCGGCGCGTGCGAGTTCGGCGAGCCGGGAATCCTCCAGGACCGGCACCATCAGCCCGCAGAAACCGGTTTGCGGTACCGGGAGCCCCCGGAGGGCCTCGGTGACCAGGCTCGCGACCGCCAGCGTTCCCGGTCCGCCGAAGGGGCGCACGCCGAGACGCTCGAAGGCTCCCGCTACGCTCCGCTCCGCCTCCGGGAACGGCGCGAGCGAGCAGTCGATCCCGAGGAAGCGCCCGCTGAGGTCGTCCGCGAGCTCCTCCGCGGCCGCACGGAGCTCCTCCGCTCGTGCGGTCAGGCGTTCCTCCAGCCGCCGCTTCGCCTCGGCGAGCGATGCGACACCAGCGAACGCCGCACCGACCTCGTCCGCGATCTCCCACGCTACCGACAAGGCGAGCGATCCACCGTCGTGGTACGCTGCCGGAAAGAACGGGATGCCAGGCGGGCAGGCCGCCAGCGCCGCGAAGCGCAGATTGCCGAATCCTCGCTCGGTTCGTCGCGCGAGCTCGGCGATCGTCTCACCGGCGAGCCCGACCGCTGCGAGGGAAACCTCACCGTCGTCACCGGTGACCGACACGGCCGCGAACAGCGCCTCGTTGGCGACAAGCGCCGACACCATGGCCGGTATCCAGGATCCCTGGTGCGGCGCAACCGGCCCCATCGCGACGTAGTCGAACCCGGCAGCACCAGCCATCGCACAGAGTTCCCGCGCGAAGTCGACGACGGCGTCGGGGGGAACGATCCCAGCGAACGGCTGCGTCGCCAGGCGCACCGTCTGGAGCTCGAAGCCGCGGCGTGCGAAAGACTCCCGAATCCGTTCAGCGATCCCGGCGCACTCGCCAGCATTCACGATCCTGCCCGATCGCCACTCGACCGTCCAGCCGACGGTCACCGCCCGCACTCGCATGGAACGTACCGTCCTCCCACCTGCTCGCCGCTCCATCGCGGCTATACTGCCACGCGGGAGGCCAGCCGGGCCGGCGAGCGACGGTTCGCCGC
The DNA here is from genome assembly GCA_026419575.1 of Thermomicrobium sp. Taxonomy (GTDB): domain Bacteria; phylum Chloroflexota; class Chloroflexia; order Thermomicrobiales; family Thermomicrobiaceae; genus Thermomicrobium. Next base: position 18,323 of record JANZZC010000106.1, read on the forward strand.
CCCACCGCGACTCGCTGGCAGCGTCCGACTCCGGTACGCCACGTCTCCTGGCCGCCGGTACGATCCTAGGGAGAGGACGAGTGCCCGTGACCGGAACGATCCGTCATGTCGGAGCACCACCCCCAGCCGAGCGCGTCCTCCTCATCGGCGCGCATCCGGACGACCCCGAATTCTTCTGCGCCGGCACCGTCGCGCGCTGGGTCGCCGCCGGAACTGCCGTCCACTACGTCGTGGTCACCTCGGGCGACAAGGGACAGCCGCCGGAATGGCCCGGCGACCGACCGTTCGGCGAACTCCGCGAGGCCGAGCAGCTGGCCGCCGCTCGCCTCCTCGGCGTACAGGGTGTGACGTTCCTACGACTGCCCGACGGGGAAGTGTTCGACACGCTCGCACTCCGGGCACAGTTGACGGCGGAGATCCGACGTTTCCGCCCCGATCTTGTCCTGACCCATGACCCGCTGACCCGGCTCTACCGCCAGCATCCCGATCACCGTGCCGTCGGCGCGGCAGCGCTCGCCGCAGCGTTCCCAGCCAGCCAGCTCGCGACCTTCTTCCCAGAACAGCGCGCCGCCGGCCTCCAGCCCCATCGTGTGCGGACCGTGCTGCTCTTCGGAAGCGATCGTCCCGACACGTTCGTCGATATCGCGCCCGTCCTGGAGCGGAAACTCGCTGCCCTCCGGTGCCACGAGAGCCAGGCGAGCGCCTTCCCCGGCGGCATGGAGCAGCGCGTGCGCACCCGGGCACGGGAGGCAGGCGCACCCGCCGGCCTCGAGTTCGCCGAGGCGTTCCTCTGGGTGGATCTCGAGTGAGGATCACACGTTCGAGAGTCGATGCTCGACTTCAGGAATCACCGCCTCGACGAAGTGTCGCGCCTGCGCCACGTAGTCGCCGGCGACCGGCCAGAAGACGAAGGTGTCCATCCCCGATTCCACGAACCGCACGATCGCATCGACCCATGCGTCCGCTGGACCACCGAGGAAACCCGGCCGGTTCACGCGCAACGGGCGTGCGCCGGGCACGTCCAGGACGCCGAGCAGGTTGTAGAGGCGACGGATGCTTCCCGGATCACGTCCGGCAGCATGCGCTCCCTCATCCACCAGCCGATTCACCTCCGGCAGACGCTCCGGAGGGACGTACGGCGTCGAAATCGTCAGCCCATCGGCGAGCGCACCGGTTAGGCGGAGCGCCCGCGGGCGGAGCGCACCGACCCACAACGGGATCGGGTGCGCCGGCGCCGGTCCGCACTGGAGGCCTTCCACCCGGAACAGGCGGCCGTGGAACGTCACCGGCTGACCGGTCACTGCCTTCTCCCAGAGCAGGCGACACAGCCGGAGCGCGTCTTCGAGCGCACCGAGCGCTTCGGCAGGCGGCCAGCGCGGCCCTCCCATCGCCGCGATGCCGTCCCAGAAGGCACCGGCGCCCAGGCCGAGTTCCACGCGACCTCCGGTCAGACGGTCGAGCGTCGCCGCCGCTTTCGCCAGTATGACCGGCGAACGCAGGGCGAGCGTCGCGACGTTGGTGAGAACGTGCACCCGCTCGGTACGCAACGCGACCGCGGTCAGCAAGGTCCAGGTGTCGCCGAAGCGCGGGTTGTACGCGTGATCCTGCATCGCGATCAGCGCGAGCCCGGCCCGGTCGGCGAGCTCGGCGAGCGCAGCGACTTCCGCTGGTCGATCGACGACCGGATCGATGTTGAGACCGAAACGGATCTTCCGCTCCATGAGGCTCCGCTCCTGACCGATGGTGTCTCGCAGACCCTGTCCCGTTCAGCGCCGGAGAACGGCTGGAGCATCCGGTGCGACGACGAGTCCGCGTCGGAAGAGATTTTCCGGGTCGTAGCGCTGCTTGAGGGCACGCAAGCGGACCCAGGTCTCACCGGGGAACGCTTCCGGTACCCGCTCCGGTCGCACGTCCGAGGTGTACGCCGCGTAGATGCCACGAACCAACGGGGCGACAATGGACCAGGCTTCGTCCTGTTCCTCCAGCGATACCGGGTGGAACCAGGCCGCGAGGAAGACGTCGTGCGTCCGGTGCGCGAAGGCTGTCGCCAGCGAATCCACCTCGGCGTTCGCACCGCCCATCGACCGGAGTTCGACCAGCACCGTGGGCGGTCGCCGGAGGAGCTCGGCGACCGCCTCCGCATCCTCTTCCGCGATGCGGTCGAGAAAACCGTTCCGGATCTTCACCGTCTGCTGGCCGATGTGGAGCTCGTGCGACGGGGGAACGAGCGAGGCGTACGGGACGAGTACCGCGCGCTGCTGCAGCACCGGTGCGATCCTGGCCAAAGGTGCCAGAGTCTCGGCCGCCCGGTCGACGTCCTGCCCAGCGAAGACGGCGTACAGCTGAGCGGTCGGTGGCCGGTGGCGCCCACCCGGCACCAGCCAGAGGAACGTGGTGAGCTCCCAGGGTGCCGTCGCCATCCGCTCTGCCCAACGTCGCACCACACCGGCGGTCTCGGTCGCATCGAAGACGATCGACGCGAAAACGACGCGCCGCAGCTCGAAGACACGGAACTCGAAGCTCGTCACCACCCCGAGCATGAAGCCCGCCCCGCGCAGTCCCCAGAAGAGCTCGGGATGCGAGGACGGGTCGGCCCGGACGATCCGCCCATCGGCCAGAGCCACGTCGGCCGCGACGACGTGATCGATGGTCAGTCCGTGCCTGCGAACCATCCAGCCGAGCCCACCAGCGGTGGCCAGTCCGCCGACCCCGACGTCACCGTAGTTTCCCGACGTCATCGCCCACCCGTACGGAGCGAGCGCCCGGGCGACTTCGCCCCACGTCGCCCCCGCGCCGATCCGAACGATCCGCTGCGTACGGTCGAGCACCTCGATCCCCGAGAGCTTGCGGAGATCGACGACGATACCGCCGTCGTTCGTCGCCAACCCAGCGATCCCGTGACCTCCCGAGCGGATCGACAGCGGCGCCTCCCGTTGGGTCCGCGCGAAGGCGAGCGCGGCGACGACGTCGTCGGGCGACTCGCAGAGAACGATCAGACCGGGGCGACCGCGGGCCATGTACACCGAGCGCAGTTCGTCGTACCGCTCGTCGCGCGGCGTCACCACCTTTCCCGCGAGCTCGGGCGGAACGGCGCTGTAATCGATGAGCGAGCTGAGCGGCAGACTCCGGTACCGTAACCACCGCCCGCCGACGACGAGCGGCTGGGGATCGCGGGGCTCGGAACGCGACGAGCGACGAGCACGCTCGGCCGCGACGCGCTCTCGGACCGCCGGTGCAACGGTCTGTGCGAACCGCTGGATCGTCCACGTATCGTCGCTGGCCAGGAGGAAGGCCGAGATCCCTTCCTCGAGCGCCAGCGCCGTCAGCTGTTCGATCCAGAGCTCGGGCGGTCCGACGAGAAAGCCGCGCCCGCGATCGGTGAACCGCCCACCGATATTGAGCAGCCTTCGGATCTCTGCCGGATCACGGCCGGCCGCGCGTGCCGACTCATCGATGAGGCGGTTTCCGGTCGTGAGATCGGCCAGACTGTCGAGGTAGGCGACCGACGGCAGCCAGCCGTCCCCCTTCCGGCCTATGAGCTGCAGCATGCGCGGTCGATAGCCACCGATCCAGATGCTGATCGGATGCACCGGCTCCGGCCCCGGCTCCGTACCGGGCACGGTGTAGAAGGTTCCTTCGTGACTGAAGATAGGACGCCGCGTATCCCAGAGACCGCGCAGGATATCGAGCGCCTCGTCCAGTGCTGCGACCGCGGCCGCCGGACTCAGGCGCCGCCCGCCCATCCCCTTGATCGCGTCCCAGAAGTAGCCGGCACCGAGACCGAGCTCGACACGGCCACCGCTCAGCCGGTCCAGACTAGCGACCGAGCGAGCCAGCATCGCCGGGTGCCGCAGCGGGAGATTCGCGACATTTGGGGCGAGCCGCACGCGCTTCGTGCGCGCCGCGACGTAGGAAAGGAGCGTCCACGTTTCGAGGAATCCGGGTCGATACGGGTGATCCTGAAACGTGACGAGATCGAGCCCGAGCGTGTCGCACCGCCCGACCAGCTCGACCACGCGTTCCGGATCGGCCGCGGTAGGAGTCAGAAAGACACCGAACAGCAGCGAATGCCCGTAGTCCATCGCCTCCGAACCCTCGGTTTGTCCGATCTCTCCTCTGGCAAGGTGAGCACGAGCGTGTGCGGAGCCCGCTCGACCCGTGCCTCGTTCCACACGCATCACAGGCTCGATGACGGCGCGCGGTCAGGCACGCGCGTGCGCTTCTGACCGCGCGCCGCTCGAAGCGTCCGTACCATCGGGGACGAGCGCCGACACCGTCATGATCCTGAGTGCAGGTGCGAAGTCTGCGTGCACCGCAGCTCGCCCTTCTCCTCCACCGTAGGCAGCCTCCGCCCAGGATCCACCCCGACCGCTGCAGCCCGGTCGTGCAGGACGGCATCCTCGGCGATACGACGACATGCCACCGGATGCTCTGGCTGGATCCGGTCGATGTGATCCCCGTGCGCCCCACGGCCGCCGATCACCTCGTCCGCCCTGCGGGCACGGAGCCCCGGCATCGAGCACGGATCATCGAACGGTCGCTCCGGGATGAACTCGGGGCGGAACCGAGGCCGATCGGCGAACCGATTCGGCTGCCACCAGTGCTCGCGACGGCTTCCTCGCTGCGCTCCTCGGAACCGAGGACCCGCTCGAGCGGCTCCGGGGCTGGCACGAGCCCGGCGCACCGGTGGACGGACGCGACCTTCGGTGCCGGGCCAGGGCCCACCGCACCCGTCGCGACCCAAGAGCGTAGCGGGCGCAGAGAGCCGCGCGGACGAACCCGGCCAGCGTTGGCGCTGTCCTACCGCTCCTCGACCCTTCCGGCCCCTCAGCTCCCCAAGCTCAGCGGCCACGGCGTCGGCACGCCGAGCAGGGCCAGTGCCGCACCGGCCAGCGCCAGATTCTTCAGGAAGTGCGCCATCTGGTTGGCGCGCGCCATCGGATCGCTTTCGGCCCAGAAATTGTGCATCCAGAAGGCGACCGGCACGAGGAAGACGATCAAGAGGAGGTTTCCGATGACCGGTTGATAGCCGGTCGCCACGCTCGCCCCACCGAGCAGGAGCATGACGCCGGTCACGATGACCGCCGCCTGGGGCGCCGGAACCCCCTTCGAGGCCGCGTACATGCTCGTACCACGGACGTTGACGAAGTGGTTGATACCGTTGAAGACGAAGAAGAGACCGAAGACGATCCGCCCGATGAGGAACGCCCAGTCCATCGCCGGCCCTCCTCTCCACCCCCTGCTCCGGAACGGGCGGAGGCGGGGCAGGGGCGCTCCTGCCCCGCCTCGCCGTCAGGCTGCGTCCTTGCGGACCAGCTCCACCTCGATGAAGACGTCGACCGTATCGCCGACGAGCCAACCGCCCGCTTCCAGCGCCACGTTCCAGCTCGCCCCGAAGTCGTGCCGGTTGATCTTGGTGCGCGCCTCGAAGCCGGCCCGCACACCGCCCCACGGGTCCTTGGCCACGCCGTGGAACTCGGTCTCCAGCGCCACTTCCTTGGTGACCCCGCGGATCGTGAGATCACCGATCACCCGATAGCGGTTGCCACCCAGCGGCTCAATCCGCTTGCTCTTGAAGGTGATGGTGGGATAGTGCTCGACGTCGAGGAAGTCAGCCGATCGCAGGTGGGCGTCGCGTCGCTCCTCGCGCGTGTCGATGCTGGCTGCGTCGATCGTCACCTCGACCTTTCCGTTCTCCGGGTGCGCTGGATCGAACTCGACCCAGCCGGCGAAGTTCTTGAATTGCCCGCGAACCGTGGTCACCATGAGGTGACGGACCGCGAAGGTAATCTGGCTGTGCGCCGGATCGATCTCCCAGCGCGCGAGACCGGTGAGCTCCGGTGTGACCGTGGTCACTGCTTCCCCCTTTCGCATCTCCACTGCTACGCAATACGTAGCAACTACGAGTATCGTAGTATTGGGGACACCGGTTGTCAAGGGCTCGAGAGGACGATCGAGCTCGGTCGTCGTGTCGGTCGCGGGCAGGACAGGAACCGGGCGGAACGCAGCGGAATCGAGGCGGGAGACGTCCCGAACGGCTGCCCCGGTCGGTGCGACCGGTCGCATCGGGTCGCGGCTCGGCCGCGGTACAATGACTCCGGTGAGGAACGGACGATGCGACGCGATGCTCATCACGAGGCGAATTGTCCCATCGCTCGGGCAGCGCGGCTTCTCGGTGACCACTGGGTGCTGTTGATCTTGCGGGAACTCGGCCGAGGCGACCGCCGGTTCCACGAGCTGCTCGTGGGCATCGGGATCAGCCCAGCGGTGCTCTCGCAGCGGTTGCGGTACCTCGAAGCCGAGGGACTCGTGTCGCGCCACGCGTATCCGGAGGTGCCGCCACGGGTGGAGTACGCGCTGACCGACAAGGGCCGAGCTGCCCTCCCCCTCATCGAGCAGCTGCGGGAGTACGGCGAGCGTTGGCTCTCGCCGGAGCCACCGGAGAATGCCGAGCTGGCACCCGACGCACCGAGCGTCGCTGGGGTGTGAGCGGACACTGGGGGATCGGTGCGGATCGTCTCGCTCCTCCCGAGTCTCACCGAAATCGTCTGGGCGCTCGGGCTCGCCGACGAACTCGTCGCCGTGACGCACGAATGCGACTACCCTCCAGCGGTGCGCTCGAAGCCGCGTATCACGCGGAGTCTCGTACCGCCCGGGCTCGACCACGCTGCCATCGACACCGCAGTGCGGGAGCGGGTGGCGGCGGGGCTGCCGCTCTACGAACTGGACCTGCAGGCGCTTCGTACGCTCGCACCCGACCTCATCCTGACGCAGGATCTCTGTCCGGTCTGCGCTGTCTCCGTGGAGGACGTCTGCCGCATCGCGGCCACCCTGCCCCGTCCACCGCGCGTCGTGTCAGTGCAGCCGATGCGACTCTCGGAGATCCTCGCGTCGATCGAGACGGTTGGCGAGGCAACCGGGCGCCCTGCGACCGCACGGGCGCTCGTCGCGGCGCTCGGGCAGCGGCTCGACTGGGTGCGCCAGCGGCTGAGTGGCGCGGATACCCGGCCGCGCGTGGTCTGTCTCGAATGGCTCGCTCCCCCGATCGTGGCCGGCCACTGGGTTCCCGACATGGTCGAACTCGCCGGCGGCGTGGATGCGCTCGGCGTGGCAGGCCAGCCGTCGTACACCGTGACGTGGGAGCAGGTCGCCGCGGCAGCGCCGGACGTCCTTGTGGTCATGCCGTGCGGCTACGATCTGGCCGGCTCGCGCGAACTCGGGCAGCGCTACCTGAGCGATCCGGCGCTCCAGGAGATCCCGGCGGTCGCGCGCGACCGGGTCTGGGCGGTCGACGCCTCCAGCTACTTCAGTCGACCGGGGCCACGGGTGGTCCACGGCGTCGAGATCCTCGCTGCGCTCCTCCACCCCGAGCGGTGCATGACCGACACGAGCGCGCTCGCCGCACCGGTTGCCGTCGCAGCATCGCACGTCCGCTATGAGCCGGCTGGCTAGACTCCTGGGCGTCGCCAGTGTCGTACTCGCCTCGCTCGGCGGCGTGAGCGCCTTTCTCGCTCCGTTTCTCTTCGCAGCTTTCGGTGTCGAGCCGGCGCGGAGCAGCGCGATGGTCGTCCCGCTCCTCTTCGCGCTGCTCGCCGTCGTCTCGCTCGTCGTCCTCACGAGCGAGTTCGCGGCAGCGCAGCAGACGCGGGAGGACGCCGCACGCGTCGTCGCGCTGCTGGCCGTCCTCGTCGCGATCGACGCGGCCTTGCGCTTCGTGCCGAGCCTGGTCGGCGCGAGCCCGATCTTCCTGCTCATGATGGCGAGCGGGTACGTCTTCGGCGCACGTTTCGGTTTTCTCATGGGTGCGCTGACCTTGCTGCTCTCGGCCGCGCTGACCGGCGGCATCGGCCCGTGGTTGCCCTACCAGATGCTGTGCGCCGGATGGCTCGGTCTCAGCGCTGGCTGGCTGCCGCGCACGAGTGGCTGGCGACGCCGCCTGCTCCTCGCATCGTTCGGCGCCTTCTGGGGATTCCTCTTCGGTGCCTTGATGAACCTCTGGTTCTGGCCCTTCGCCGCACCCGGCGTGAGCGAGAGCGCCGGCCTCTACTGGACACCGGGGATGACGGTGGGCGAGACGCTGCGCGCCTACGGCCGCTTCTACCTGGCCACCTCGCTCGTGTTCGACGGGACGCGCGCGCTCGGCAACGCTCTCCTCGCCCTCCTCCTGGCCGATCCGCTCTGCGCTGTGCTCGAACGCTGGCGCACCCGGCTCGCATGGCAGCCTTGGCAGGCGATGGACGAACCGGCCTAGAGCGCGCCGGCCTCCCGCATCGCGGCGATCTCCGCCGCGCTGTAACCGAGCTCGGACAACACCTCCTCGGTGTGCTCGCCGAGCAGGGGCGGATGCCGACGGATCGCCGCCGGTGTCCGGGAGAAGCGCCACGGGAAACCCGTCTGGTCGACGGTTCCCAGCGTCGGGTGCGGGATCCGCTGGTGCAGCTGCAGATGCTGTACCTGCGGATCGGCGAAGACTTCCGGAACGGTGTAGATAGGCCCGCACGGTACCTGCGCGGCATCCAGGCGTCGCACGATCTCCGCCGTCGTGAGGGTTCGCGTCACCGCTTCGATCCGCTCGACGAGCTCCGGCAGGTTGGTGATGCGCCCGGCGTTGTCGGCGAAGCGCGGATCGGCCAGCAGCTCCTCCAGCCCGAGCGCCCGGCACATCCGGGCGAAGATCGCGTCGTTCCCCGCCGCGATGTTGACGTGTCCGTCCGCGCTCCGGAACGTCTGGTAGGGCGCGACAATCGGGTGCGCGTTTCCGGTGCGCTTCGGTGTCTCTCCGGTCGCGAAGTAGATCCCAGCCTGGTAGGTGAGCAGTGCGACCTGACCCCCGAGCATCGAGGTGTCGATGTACTGCCCTTCGCCAGTCCGTGCCCGGTGGTAGAGCGCCGCGACGATCGCCAGAGCCGCGAACATGCCAGCGCCGATATCGGCGATTGGCACGCCGAAGCGAACCGGTTCACCGTCGGGGAAACCGGTGACGCTCATCAGCCCGGACATCCCCTGGACGATGAGGTCGTAGGCCGTGCGGTCCTTTCCCGGGCCGGTCTGACCGAAGCCGGAGATCGAGCAGTAGATGATCTGGGGCCGACGACCGCGCACGGCGTCGTAGCCGATGCCGAGACGATCCACCGTCCCCGGGCTGAAGTTCTCCACGATCACGTCGGCGCGATCGACGAGTCGCCAGAACACTTCTTGTCCGGCCGGGTGCTTGAGATCGAGCGTGATGCTCCGCTTGTTCCGGTTGACCGAAAGGTAGTAAGCGCTGACCCCGTCGATGAAGGGCGGTCCCCACGACCGAGTGTCGTCTCCGGTGCCGGGACGTTCGATCTTGATCACGTCGGCGCCGAGGTCACCGAGAAGCATCGTACAGTACGGGCCAGCCATGACCCGCGTGAGATCGACGACGCGAACTCCGCTCAGGGGCAGCGCAGCCATTCCGTTCCGCCTCCCACCCACGAACCGCAACGACGAACGCCACCGGTTCCGGTGGCGTGCTCATACTCTGCCATACGCATGCGTCGGCCGGAAGAGCGCTCACCGACGCGGCGCGTCGGTCGGCCGCGGCACGAGCCCGTGCGAGATGGCGTAGATCACCGCCTGGGTACGGTCGCGCACCCCGAGTTTCTGGAACAGCGCGGAGAGATTGTTCTTCACCGTACTCTCGGCGAGGCGCAACGCGTCGGCGATCTGCTTGTTGCTGTATCCCTGCGCCAGCAGCCGCAGCATCGTCAACTCGCGGTCGGAGAGTTCCTGCCCGCGCGTCGGTGCCTTAGCCAGCAGCCGCTGGTACTCCCGCATCAGGATGGGCGCGAGGTCGGGGTCGATCGTCGCCCCACCCTCCGCGGCGACGTGGATGGCACGCAGGAGTTCGTCCGGCTTGCTGTTCTTGACGAGATAGCTCCGCGCTCCGGCCCGAATCGCGTGCAGGACGTACTCCTCGTCGTCGTACATCGTCAGCATGATCACGTGGACGTCGCGGAAACGCTGGGCGATCGCCTCGGTCGCGCGGATACCGTCCATTCCCGGCATGTTGATGTCCATCAGCACGACGTCGGGATGGAGCCGCTCCACCAGTTGCACCGCCTCCTGGCCGGTCGCCGCCTCGCCGACGACGGCGATCGATTCGTCGGTCTCGATGAGCTGGCGCAGCCCTTCGCGGAACAAATCGTGGTCATCCACGATCAGCACCCGGATCCGGCGCTCGCTTGCCATCTCTCGCTCCTACAGGTCTGCTCAGGAATCAGCCAGCAGCTGCTCGCCTCCTGCTCCATTCAACCGCATCCATGCCCGGTTCGTCATCACCGGTTCGTCCCAATCGCTCCTCCGACAGGGGCCACCGTCGCATCGGCACGCAAGCTGATCGCCACGGCCGTCCCCCCGTCCGGCAGGCCGGTCGCGTGGAGCGATCCGCCCACGAGCCGCACCCATTCCTCGACCACTGCGACGCCGGGGAGCTGCGCCCAAGCCGAGGCGCCCTCCCACTTGCCGTCGTCGGCAAGCACCAGGAGAATCCCCCCGTCGCGCTGCTGCCGTACGCGGACGACCAGCCGCGTGATCCCCGCCGGGAGACGAGCCCGTTCGACGAGCGTCTGCACGATCCGATACAGGATCTCTTCCAGCTCTCGCCTTGGTCGCACCGGCAGCTCGCCCATGAACTCGACCGTCAGGCCGACGACCCGCTCGAGTTGCGACGCGTAGTCCCGCAACGCTGCGACTACGCCGAGATGCTCGAGCGAGGCGGGACGCACGCGGAAAATGGCGTCCCGGAGGGCTGCGATCTCCTGAGCGAGTCGATCGCGTACCTGCTCGAGTTCCAAGACCGTCTCTTCGATCGGCTGTCGATCGGCCCGGCGCAGCGTCAACTCGATCCGGTAGAGCGTCGAGGCCAGTCCTTGGAGGACGGTGGTGTGGATCGTTTCGACAAGCTGCCGTCGTTCGCTCTCCCCGGTCACGAGCGCTTCCGCCAGCGCCCGCTCGCGACGATCCGGTTCGCCCGCCCGTTGCGCACGGGCGAGGAGCTCCGTCGTCGCCGGCGCGACGAGCGTGGCCAGTCGCTGGAGGGTCACCTCGATCGAATGGCTCGGTTCCTCGCTCGCGCAGGCCGCGACGAGCGCGGCCCAGGCGGAGGGAAGCGGCACGACGAGGAGCGAGTGGGCCGGTATCCCCTCCGGCAGGCACGCCTGCCACTGCTCGCGCTCCGCCGGCCCCAGGCGGACGACCGGTGCCCCCGGCAGCGCCGCCCAAAAAGGAAGCTGCCCGAGCGGGACACGGCGCGCCGGGAGCGTTCGCCCCTCCAGCGCCCAATACCAGACGATGTCTCCGCCGTCCCGTACGGCGAGCGCGATCGCCACCGCCCCGTTCTGCGACGCGACGACCCGCCACGACGCCCGGCTGAGCTGCTCCGGGTCGCTTGCAGCGACGAACGCTTCGGCGACGCTGCTCGACCACCGAGCCAGGCTGTTCGCCGTCGCGGCGCGCTCCTCCTCGTCGAGCCAAGCGAGGAGCCCGACCAGCGCCGGCGCGAGCTGCTCGAGCACGACTCGCGCGACGACCTCCCCCTCGGTCGTCTCATGCCGCCAGGCGACGAGAACCGCGCCGCGGGCTCGCTCGATGACGACCGGGAGCGGGACGGCGAGGACGGTCGCGACCCCGTGCGGGAAGAGCAGTTCGAGGCCACCGACGGCGCGCAGGACCTCCGTTCGCCCGCGCTCGAGGATCCCCCGCAGCGCCGCGCTCACCCGGCTCGTCGAGAGCACCGCTGGGTCCGGCAGCGCCTCCGGTTCCCCCCGAGCGACAGCCAACTCCGGACGATCGTCGTCCGTCCAGCGCACGAGGAACGCCGCATCGGCCCGGGCACGCCAGCGCACCGCCTCGAGGAGTCGCGCGAAAGCCTCGCGAGCGCTGGCGACGGTACCGAGCGCAGCGAGCAGGAGTTCCGCCGGGTGTCCGGTATCCGGCTCACCGCGCAGGCGACCCCAGAGCGCCGCCGCGAGCACCGGTGCGAGCACGGTCGCCTGTTCCCGCGCCTCTTCCCCGAAGGGCTCCGCCCGCCTCCGACCGAGGTCGAGTCGACCGACCACACGAGCGCCGAGACGCAGCGGCACGATCAGGATCTGCTCGAGGTGCTCCCTCCGGAACTCCTCGAGCTCCGCGGCCGTCACGACCGCACTCGCCGCCGACTCCCGCGGCGCACCCGCGACGACCGCGTCATCGGCGAGACGCTCGAAGTCCGGCGGTATCGCCCGCGAGCGGGGGACTCCCGCTTCAGCACCGCGCTGCGCGACCAGCTGGAGCTCCCCCCGCGTCACCCGCCAGATCCGCACCAGATCCGCGCCGGTCACCTCCTGCACGATGGCGACGACGGCGTCCCAATCGAGCGCTTCGCTCGGCGTCCGTGCGAGCATGACGAGGAGCCGCTCCAGCCAGGAGGGCACAGCACGGCCAGCGGTGACCGCCGCCGGCTGCGGTGCGGCCCGCTCTCGGCTCAACCAACGGAGGCGCCCGTCACGCATCGCTCATCCTCACGGTCGCGCCCGTCCCCACCCGAAACCTTCGACTGTGAACGTTCGGTGGAGGAGTATCATCGGTACCGATCGTGCCGGGAGACAGGTCCTCGCAGCGAGGACCGCCGCGGAGCAGACTCGGACGGGGGAACGAGCACGCACGGTGCTGGGCTTGACGTTCTTGGGGACGGGCACATCCAACGGCATCCCGGTCATCGGGTGCCGTTGCCGTACATGCACGTCGGTCGATCCCCGCGACCGGCGAACCCGCTGCTCCGTCGTCGTCCATCTCGGCGAGCGCAACGTCCTGATCGACACCGCACCCGAACTGCGCCTGCAGGCGGTCGCGGTCGGCTTGACGACGCTGGACGCCGTCCTGTTCACGCACGCGCACGCCGACCACGTCGGCGGGTTCGACGATCTGCGCCAGTTCAATTTCCTCAGACAAGCGCCGATTCCGGCGTACGCTGATCGCGAGACCGCGCGCGAGCTCCGCACGCGCTTCGGTTACGCTTTCAGCGACCCGCTCCCGTTCTACGGCGGGAAACCGGACATCGTGCTCCACGAGTTCGACGGCCCCTTCGAGCTCTTCGGCATGTGCGTCGTTCCCGTACCCGTGCATCACGGCGGCTGGACCGTCTTCGGCTTCCGCTTCGGGCCGCTCGCCTACGTCACCGACGCGAAGACGATCCCAGCCTCGTCGCTCGAGCTCCTGCGTGGCGTCGAGGTACTCGTCCTCAATGCGCTGCGCGATCGACCGCATCCGACGCATTTGAGTCTCTCCGAAGCGCTCGCGATTGTCGAGGAACTCGGACCGAAACGAGCGTATCTGACGCACGTCAGCCATGAAGTCTTGCACACCGACTGGAGCGAACGTCTGCCGAAGCACGTCGTCCTCGCGTACGATGGACTGCGGGTGTGGGTGTGAGAACGAGGAGGAGTTCGGTCGTGCCCTCATGGCGCCTCCCGGTGGTGCTCGTCGCGCTCACCCTGGGTCTTCCGCTGGTGTCCTGGCTCCCCGTACGGGCGAGCGAGCTCCCGTTCGCCGATCCCGCGTTCGCCGCACGCTGGCAACGGGTCGACCGGCCGGTGGCAGCGGGGATCGTCCAGCGCTCCTGGTTGTGGGGGCCGGCGCCGCTCACGCCCGGATGGCGCGAACGGTACCAGGAGTCCCCGGGGCGCTCCCGCCTGGTCCAGTATTTCGACAAGGGACGCATGGAACTGACGCACCCGGACGGCGATCCGAGCGGGGCCTGGTACGTGACGGGCGGACTCCTGACGCGCGAACTCGTCAGCGGACGGATCCAGCTGGGTGACCAGCTGTTCCTCGACACCGGGCGAGGAGCGAGCATTCCGGTCGCCGGGGATCCGGACAACCCGTTCCCGACCTATGCCGATCTCGCCGCCGTCGTCGACCGGCCGCAGCCGGACCGTACCGGGCAAGCCGCGACGCAGGTGCTCTCCCCGCAGGGATGGTCGGAACGTCCGGAAGCGAGCGCCGATCCCGGCGCCCGCTTCGTGACCTACGTGTCGTACGTCGGACCGGTCGGCGAGCCCGTCGGCTACAACATTCCGCAGGCGTTCTGGGACTTCATGCAGCGAGGTGGGCTCGTCTGGGAGGACGATGGGATCGCCGAAGCCCAGCCGCTCTTCGATTGGCTCTTCGTCCTGGGATACCCGATCGCCGATCCCTTCTGGGTCGAGGTGCGGGTGGGCGGGACGCCGACCTGGGTGCTCGTTCAACCGTTCGAGCGGCGGATCCTGACCTACACGCCGAGCAATCCGCCTGACTGGCGCGTCGAGATGGGGAACATCGGCCAGCACTATCTGCGTTGGCGATACGAGAAGACGCCGCCCGCTCGCGTCGACGGCGACCCGGGTTTCTTCGGACTCCGTCCGGGAACGCGTGCCCTCTACTCCTCGACGAGCCGCCTCGACGAGACCTGGCAGGTGACCGGTCCCGATGCGGGCTTCATCGCCGGTTCCCAGCTCCTGGTGCGCGAAGAATTCCGCGGATCGAGTCGCTGGATCACCTACTGGGCCGTTACCGACCGAGGGCTCGCGCTCTGCGGGTGGGAACGCTTCACGCGCGCGGGCACCTTCATCGAAACCGTCGTTTTCTGGCCGGCGCTGCACATCCTGGCGCCGGAAGAACTCGTCGAAGGGAACAGTTGGGAGTCGACCGCCACCTATCTCTCGACGCGGGTGAGCGCGCACCCGGTCACGCTCCGCTTCCAGGTCGACGAACGGACGCTCGTGGGCACTCCCTACGGCGTGGTTCCGGCGTGGCGGTTGACGGTCGAGGCCAGCGATCCACCCACGTTGCTCCTCTCCTACCTCGACAGTACGCTCTGGTTCAGTCCCGACCTCGGAATCGTGCAATGGAGCTCGGACCGCTACGCGGCTCAGCTCCGCGAGTTCGTCCCACCCTCCTGAACACGGACTGGAACCGAGCGGCACGATCCTGCGTTAGACTCTTATGGAGAGGAGCACCGCCAGCGGCGGTGCTCCAGCGTAGGGTAGGGAAGGGGTCGTGGATGCCTCGTCGCTTCCAGCTGTCCCTCGGCGTCGCGCTCGCGTTGGTCCTCTCGATCGTGTCGCAGGTCTCGGGGCCTCGGGACGCCGGTGCCGCCGCCTGGCGGGGGCTCGTCTTGTACTTTCCGCAGACCGGCCATCACCTCAGCGGCGACTTCCTGTGGGCGTGGATCAGCAACGGCGGGCTCATGACCTTCGGATACCCGATCACGGAGCCGTTCACGCAGGACGGCATGGTGGTCCAGTACTTCGAGCGAGCGCGCTTCGAGTATCATCCCGAGAACCAGGGGACTCGCTATACGGTGCTGGCGACGCTGCTCGGCAACTGGATGACGGAGGGGAGACGACACGAAGCGGCGTTCCGCCCGATCCGGATCGATCCGGCCGCGGTGCGCGACGATCCCAACCGACGCTACTTCCCGGAGACCGGGCACACGCTCGCCTACGGCTTCAAGGCGTACTGGGAGGCCAACGGCGGGCTCTACACCTTCGGCTATCCGATCTCCGAAGAGTTCACCGAGTGGAACCCCGACACCGGCCAGTACTACACGGTGCAGTACTTCGAGCGCGCTCGTTTCGAGTACCATCCCGAGAACGCCGGTACCCCCTTCGAGGTGCTGCTCGGCCGGCTCGGCGCCCAATACGCCCAAGCGCGTGGGATCGACACGAGTCCGGTTCCCAAGCGGCCCGATGCGATCGAGGTACCCCCGCAGCTCCTCGACTACCGCTGGTCGCGGGCAGTGGCCACCGACGACGGGGCCGTCTTCGGCAAGGTAACCGCGACGACGTTGGCGATCCGCAGCGCCCCGAGCAACGCTGCGCCCGTCGTCGCCTGGACCTATGCGCGGCATCCGGTACCGATCCGCGGTCTCGTCGTCGGCGATCCGGTCGGAGGGAATCCGATCTGGTACGAACTCGGTGACGGCCGCTACGTCGCCGCCGCCTGGGTCGAACCGCTCGTGCCCGACCTGCCGCCCCAGCGCTTCGGCGGGCGCTGGGCCGACGTCAGCCTGCGCTCCTTCTATGCCGTCGCTTACGACGGCGAGCGACCGGTCTACGTCGCCATCATAACGGCCGGGCGCGATGGGAAGACTCCGGTCGGAGTCTTCCAGATCTTCTACCGCGTGCGCAACGAGACGATGGACGCCGCGACCGTCGGTATCCCGCCCGGCTCTCCCGGATACTACTACCTCACCAACGTGCAATTCACGCAGTACTTCAAGTCGGGCGGCTACGCGCTCCACGGGAACTATTGGACACCACCGTCGCAGTTCGGTGGCTTCACCTCGAACGGCTGCGTCGGCCTGCTGAACAGCGACGCCGAGTGGTTCTGGAACTTCTTAAATATCGGCTCGGTCGTGAGCATCCACTACTGAGGCACGCCGGTTCCGGTCACCCGCGGGCCGTCGCTCCCGGGCTCGCCGCCCGGGAGCGGTGTCCAGCCGTGCCGTACCGGCCATGACGAGGAGCGCTCCGGATGACGACGACCGTCTGGTGGATCCGGCGTGACCTACGGCTCGCCGACAACTGCGCGCTGGCGACGGCGCTCGAGGGTGCGACCCGGCTCGTTCCCCTGTTCGTCGTCGACCCGCACCTGACCGGTCACTCCGCGCGCAGCCAGCGTCGCATCGCGTTCCTCTTCTCCGCGCTGCGAGCGCTGGACGAGGCATTGCGCGAGCGCGGTAGCCGTCTCGTCGTCCGCTCGGGGGATCCCGTGGAAGTGCTGCCGCGCGTGGTCGCCGAGTGCGGGGCGACGCTCGTCGCGGCGGAGGCCGACTTCACACCCTACGCTCGTCGGCGCGACGAGAGGCTCCGGTCCCTCGTCCCACTGCGCCTGACTCCCGGTCTCACCCTGCGCATGCCGGGCACCGTTGCGACCCGCGACGGACGGCCACCGCGCATCTTCCGCCACTTCGCGCGCGCTTTCCTGGCCGCTGGCGAAGCTTCCCGCGACGACCTCCTGCCGCCACCGAGGCGACTGCCCCCGCTCCCGCCGCTCGCGAGCGAACCGTTACCGGATCCACCAGCGTCGCTCCCCGAGCACTGGACGCCGAGCGAGACGGTCGCGCGCGCCCGACTCGCCCGCTTCCTCGGCGACGCGATCGCTCGGTATCACGAAGCGCGCCACTTCCTCGACGGCCAGGGGACGTCGCGCCTCTCCCCCTATTTCCGTTTCGGGCTACTCAGCGTGCGAGAAGCCTGGCACCGCGCCGCGGAACTCCTCGACGATCCGGAACGCGGCCCGGGGGCGCGCGCCTGGCTGGACGAACTCCTATGGCGCGAATTCTTCCACCATCTCCTGGCGGCGTTTCCGGAGAGCGTCACGCGGAGTCTCCGCCCGGCGTTCCGCGACGTCGATTGGCCTGGGGAACCATGGGCACTCGCCGCCTGGCGCGAGGGCAACACCGGCTTTCCGGTAGTCGATGCCGCGATGCGCCAGCTCGCCCACGAAGGCTGGATCAGCAACCGGGCGCGCATGGTCGTCGCGAACTTCCTGACGCGCTCCCTGCTCGTCGACTGGCGAGCGGGAGAACGCTGGTTCCGGAAACACCTGATCGACGCTGACCTGGCCGCCAACGTAGGGGGATGGCAGTGGTGCGCCGGTACGGGCACCGACGCGGCACCGTACTTCCGCATCTTCGACCCGGTGCGACAAGCCGAGCGGTTCGACCCTACCGGGGAATGGATCCGACAGTGGGTACCGGAGCTCGCCGCCGTACCGCAGCCCTACCTCTCCGCGCCGTGGACGATGCCTCTGTCGCTCCAGCTGTCCACCGGTTGTCGGGTCGGCCGCGACTATCCCGCACCGATCGTCGACCTCTCGGCTGCGCGGGAACGCGCCCTCGCCTGGTTCCGCCCGGTGACTCGACGGAAAGGGTGACGCTGGTGGCGTCCATCCCGCGCACGACCGAACCCTCGGTGATCGTCATCGGCGGTGGTATCGGTGGACTCGCTGCCGCTGCGGCCATCGCCAACGCCGGCGTATCGGTGATCGTCCTGGAAGCGCACGTCTATCCCGGCGGATGCGCCGCGACCTTCCGGCACCGCGGGCGCTGGTACGATGCTGGCGCGACCCTCCTGGCCGGTTTCGCCCCCGGCGGGCCCATGCAGCTGCTCGGCCGAGCAGCCGGTATCCGGCACTGGCCGGTCCGGCCGACCGAGCTCGCCCTCACGGTCTACCTCGAAGACGGCACCGTGGTAGCGCGCGTCGCTCGCGACGCGCGTTGGGACTTCTACCGCTCGGCGTTCCCGACGAGCCTCCCGTTCTGGCATTGGCAGGAGGCGACCGCAGCGCTGCTCTGGGACTTCGCCCTGCGGCTCCCCGAAATCCAGCCACGGAGCTGGGCGAGCCTCCGCGAAACCCTCTCGGTGACCGGCGAATGGCTGCTGCGGAGTCGCCCCTCACCGCAGCTGCTGCTCGACCTCCTGCGTCCGGTCGCGCGTCGTCTCCCGGAAGATCCCCGTTTCCGGCGCTTCGTCGACGCCCAGCTCCTCATCGCCGCCCAAGCGACGGCCGACGAGGTCTACGCTCTCTACGGTGCCGCCGCGCTCGACCTGCCGAACCGCGGCGTCGTCGAACCGGCCGGCGGCGCTGGAGCTATCGCCCGGACGCTCGTCGACGCCGTCCGCCGGCACAGCGGTACCGTGCACTTCCGCCAAGAGGTCGTCGAGATCGAACGGACGCAACGGACCTGGCGAGTCCGCACGCAGCGGGGGCTCGAACTCGCTGCCACGCACGTCGTCGCGGACCTGACCCCGTGGGCGCTCGCGCGGCTCTGGAACGACGCACCAGCAGCGCTGCGCCGGCGGACCGAGCGTCCGCCGGCCGGTTGGAGCGCTTTCCTCACTGTACCTCAGTCTCGACGCCAGCCGCATGCCGGCGATCACGGGGTCGCACCATCAGGTCCTCGCGCCGGGACCGCTCGGCGAAGGGAACTCGGTCTTCGTCTCGTTGAGCCCGGCCTGGGACGCGACGCGCGCCCCGGCCGGTCTGCGCGTCGCGACCCTGAGCACCCACACGACCTTCATCAACTGGTGGAAGCTGGCGCGAACCGATGACCACGCGTATCGAGAGCTCCGCGCGGCGTACGCCGATCGGCTGCTGGAAACCGCCGCGAGCGCCCTGCCTTGGCTGCGGGGTGCCGTGCGCGACGCCGTACCCGGCATCCCGCTCGCCATCGCCCGGTTCACCCGGCGGCCATGGGGTTGGGTTGGCGGATTCCCGCAACGACATCCTTTCGTTTCCTGGCCCAGCGAGGTCGCGCCGCACCTCTGGCTCGTCGGCGACAGTGTCTTCCCAGGCCAATCGATTCCGGCGACCGCGCTCGCAGGCCTGCGCGTCGCACGGGCACTGCTCCGCTCCTTCGGCGCTGACCTGCGGTTGGAGACCGACGAACCGGCGCTCCTACCGGACGTGGCGACCACCTCCGCGGCGCCGACGCTCGCTCACCCGAAATAGCCTGCCTGCACCGCCGCTTCGAGGATCCGTCGCGCGATCGGTGCCGCGACCCGTGACCCCTCGCCGCCGTGCTCGACCATGACCACGAGCACGAGTTGCGGATCGTCGGCCGGCGCGATGGCGACGAACCAGGCGTGGGGAGCCTCTTGCCCGGATTCGGCCGTCCCGGTCTTTCCGGCCACCGGGAGCGAGAAGCCCTGGAACGCCGCGTAGGCCGTTCCGTTCGGGCGCGCCACGACGTCGCGGAGCGCCGCTCGGATCGCCGCGATGTGGTCGGGCGAAACGGGCAGCGTACCGCGTGCCTTCGGTTCGCTCCTCGCACGCTCGCTCCCGTCGATCGCGACGACGCGGTCGACGACGAACGGTCGCCAGAGCGTACCGCCGTTCGCCAGCGCGGCGTAGGCGTCCGCCAGCTGTAGCGGCGTCGCCAGGAAGAACCCTTGGCCGATCGAGAGGTTCACGGCATCGCCGCGCGCCCAGTAGTCTCCCCGCTCACGCAGCTTCCAGCTCGGGTCGGGGACGAGACCAGGCGTCTCCGGCAGTTCCGCCAGCCCGGTTTCCTGGCCGAAGCCGAAAGCTCGGGCCATCTGCGGCAACAGGTTGGGGTCGCGGGCATCGAGTTCCGCTCCAATCTGGAAGAAGACCGTGTTGCAGGACTGGACGAGCGCGCTCTGGAGGGTCAGCCGGCCTTGACCCTGCGGGTTCCAGTCCCGCCAGACGACCGAACTCCCCGCTAGCGTGAACGTCGGCGGACAGTCGTAGGTACTCCCGGGACCGAGCCCGAGATACTCCATCCCCGCCGCCATCGTCACGACCTTGAACGTCGAGCCGGTGGGATAGCCGACCTGCGTGGCACGGTCGAGCAGCGGCTTCCGTTGTTCGTCGTTGAGCGCCTGCCATTCTTCTGGCCGCAGACCCAGGATGAAGCGGTTGGGATCGAAGCTCGGGCTGCTCACCAGCGCTCGGACCGCGCCGTCGCGCGGGTCGATCGCGACGACGCTCCCCACCCGGTCACCGAGCGCCTCGTAGGCGGCCCGCTGCAGGTCGGCATCGATCGTTGTCACCACGTCGGCGGCCGGTTCGGCCGGCACCTCGGCGAGCACGCGCCGCTCGCGCCCGTCCGGACCGACGATGACGAGCCGCCCGCCCCGCCGCCCGCGCAGGAAGTCCTCGGCCCACGCCTCGATCCCGGTGCGGCCGATCCGATCTCCGGCTTCGTATCCCTCGGCTGCCGCGGTCCGGAGTTCCTCCGCCGAGACCTCGGAGAGATAGCCGGTCACGTGCGCCGCGGCGGGTCCGAGCGGGTAGACGCGCTCCGGCCACTGCCGGACGACGACTCCCGGGATACCGGCGAGCTCCTGGAGCAAGGAGGGATCGACCGGATCGGGCAACGTCGCCACCGGCATGAACCAGTCCGGTCGCCCGTTGGCGTATCGCTGACGGATCGTCTCGGGCGGGAGAGCGAGGAGCTCGCTCAGCCGCGCCAACAGCTGCTGCTCGTCGCCGATCTGGCCGGGGATGACTCCGACCCGGTTCACCAGCCCGAGCTCGGCCAATGGCCGCCCCTTGCGGTCGAGAATCCGCCCGCGCTGCGGAACGGTCGGGATCCACTGCACTCGGCCGTCGCCCAGATCGGCGACGATGAGCGACGGTGTCCAGTCGACCCGATACCCGTCGTCCTCCCGCACTACCGGGATCGCGTTGTCCTCCTCGAGCCGACCGACCCGCGACGTTTCCCGCACGACGTGGATCGGGAAACGGAGCGAGCCGGGCAACGGCTCGCCGAGCGTCACGCGCACCGACAGTTGCCCCATCTCAGCGGCGATGCCCTCGTACCGCGCGACGAACGTCGCCTCGTCGATCCGCTCGCGCGCCGCTCTCGAGACGAGGGCGTACATCTCCCGGTACTCGCCGTTCTCCCACGCCCGGACGAAACGCTCCGCGGCTTCCTGCGCGGTCCGCGGGGCGGCCGTGGCCGGCGTGCTGCCCGGCGACACCGTCGCCGGCGTCACCGGTGCCTCGTTCCCGACGGTTCGCAGGCCGTACTGCAGCGCGACCGCGACGATTCCGCCGGTGACCACGAGGAAGACGACGAATCCGGCGAAGAGCGCACCGATCGGACGACGCTGGCGGTGTCGAAGGCGGAGCGAGGATCGGGACATCGCTGGACACCCTGGTCGGACGGCGACGGCTCGAGCGCGAGAAGCGTTCCACGCCGGCGCGGCCACCGTCAACCTCGGACACTCCGGCGGTCGACCCAGAGCCCGAACGTCGCCCCTCTCCGTCGGAGCCGCGTCGAGGAACGCCGAGCGTCGGACGGGGCGTGCGCGGGCGCGGTTACCGGAGCGGCAGGCGTCCGGCGCTCCGGTAGGCTAAGCTGACGCTGGCACCGGTGTGGATGCGCTGGATCGACTCGCCGAGCAGCGGTGCTACCGAGAGTACCGTGATCTTGTCCAGTCGCTTGTGCGGCGGCAGGGGAATCGTGTCGGTCACGACGACTTCCTTGATCGGGCTGAGCGCCAGACGCTCGACGGCCGGACCGCTCAGGACCGGATGTGTGCAGGCAGCGTAGACCTCGCGCGCCCCACGGGCGATGCAGAGCTCGGCCGCCTGGGTGATCGACCCAGCCGTATCGATCTCGTCGTCGATCAGGATCACCTGAGCGTCGTCGACCGACCCGATCAGGTTGAGCACTTCGGTGCGGTCGTCGTTCCCGAGTCGCCGCTTCTCGATGATGGCGAGCGGCGCGTTCAGCTCCTCGGCGAAGTTGCGCGCTCGCTTCGTGCTGCCGAGGTCCGGCGAGACGACGACCGGATTCTCCAGCCCCTTCTCCTGGAAGTAACGCGCCAGGATCGGCAACGCCGTCATCTCGTCGACCGGGATGTTGAAGAACCCCTGGATCTGCCCGGCGTGAAGATCGACCGTGAGGATCCGATCGGCCCCGGCCACCGTGATCATGTCGGCGATCAACCGCGCGGTGATCGGCACCCTGGGCTGATCCTTCTTGTCCGTCCGGCCATACGCGTAGTAGGGAATCACCGCCGTGATGCGCCCTGCCGAGGCCCGCTTGAGCGCGTCGATGATGATCAGGAGCTCCATGATGCTCTCGTTGACGGGACTCGAGAACGACTGGATGACGAAGACGTCGTTCTCCCGAACGCTCTCGCCGATGCGCACGAAGATGTTCTCGTTGCTGAACTTGAAGACCTCGATCCGGCCCGGCGGGATATCGATGTAGGCGCAGATCGCTCGGGTGAGTTCAGGATTCGAGTTCCCACCGAAGATCGTCAGCTGGTCGTAGAGCCCGCCCATACGTTCAGCCGATCCCCTCCGCCCGCAGTCGTTCGAGAGCCCGACGCGCCGCTTCCTGCTCCGCGGCCCGCTTGCTCGGTCCATGCCCGACGCCGTACGCTCGGTCACCGATCAGGACTTCGGCCGTGAACGTACGCTGGTGCGCCGGCCCCGTCACTGCAATAGTGCGGTAGACGGGCGTGACATGCAACCGCTCCTGGGTCAGTTCCTGGAGCCGCCCCTTGTAGTTCTCGTTCTGACCGAGCGCGATCAGCCCTTCCGCTTCCTCCTCGAGCAGCTTCTGGAGGAACGATCGCGCCACTCGCAGACCGCGGTCGAGGTAGATCGCGGCCAGGACCGCCTCGAAGGCACCGGCGAGGATCCGCTCGCGGACGGACTGGCCTGGGCGCGGTTGCTCGCCGCGCCCGAGATACAGGAACTCCGGCAAGCTGAGCCGCTGCGCCCACCGTGCCAGGGTCGTCGAGCGGACCAGCGCTGCCCGGTAGGCAGTGAGTTCCCCTTCACTGGCCTGCGGAAAGCGCCGGTAGAGGAACTCGCTCACCAGGAGTTCGAGGACCGCGTCCCCGAGGAACTCGAGGCGCTCGTTCGATTCGGTGATCGCCGCCTGGACGCTGCGGCTCCGCTCGTAGACGTAGGAGAGATGCGTCAGCGCCTGGCGCAGGAGCTGCGGACGGCGGAAGCGCACGCCCAGCGCAGTCATCGCCTGTTCCAGGCGTTCGACGTCGCTCGTCGCGCGAGGTCGCTCGAGTTCACCCGTTCGCATCGCTCAACGGTCCTCGAGGATGGCAGCGAGATCGACGTGCGCCTCGGCGGCGACGCGCGCGAGCGCGTCCCAGTCGACCGAAATGACGTACTGGTAGTGCATCGGCTCGGTCTCGCGGGTCGTCGACTTCGCCAGTCCCGGCCCGACGAGAAAGTGGATCAACGCTTCCGCCATCTCGTTCTCGTCGCGCTTGCGGTCGTCCAGGGTAATGGCGTTGCCGCCGGCGCGCGAGGCCTCGTACGCTCGGCGCAAGCCACGGTGGAAGGCCCGCGCCAGTTTGTCGGCCAGCTGGTGTTCGCGGCGCAGCACGCGCCGCTGCTCGGCTGCGATCTCGTGCTCCTCTAAGCCGGCCGAGCTCCGCTCGAGATCCTTCGCTTCCTCACGACCCGTGTACTGCTCAGCGAGGTAATGCAAGAGTCGCTGGACCTCGTCCGCCACGCGCCCCCGCCCTCCGCCGACCACCATCCAACCCAGGAGGTGCGACGCACGCCAATTGTCGCATACGACCGTGTCGTGAGGGAACCGTGCTCAGTCCGAACTCGGCACGCCTCCCCGGCCGGCGCGCCGCGTCCGGTAGGCGATGACCTCGCAGTCGATCACGACGATCAGGCCTTCGCCGACCATCTCGTCGATCTTGGGGAGAACGGACGCGATCCGTTCCGCCGTGTCCACGACATCGATCACCACCGGCAGGTCCACCGAGAGCTGGACGATGCGCGTCGTGTGCAGCATACCGCTCGCACCGTATCCGGCGATCCCGCGCAGCACCGTCGCTCCGGCGATCCCCTCGTGCCGGAGCACGTCGAGGATCGCCACGTACAGCGGTTTCCCGTGCCAGTGGTCTCGCTCACCGACGTAGATCCGGAGCCATTTGGCTGGACCTGCCAAGCGCATCCCTGCGTCTCCCGCGTTTCAGAGCGACCACAACCACCGGACAGTGACGCTCCCCAGCCACGCGAGCGAGATCCCCGCGACGAGCGATCCGACGCCGTAGACTAATGCTGGCAGGACATCGCCGTCTTCGAGCAACGCCAGCGTCTCCCAACTGAAAGAAGAGAAGGTGGTGAAGCCGCCGAGAATGCCGACCGCCAGGAAGAGACGCGCCTGGCTCGACAGGTACCCGCGCAGCGTCAATTCGAGCACCATCCCGATGAGAAAGCTCCCGACGAGATTCACCACGAGTGTACCCCAGGGGAAGAAGTCGACGCGCTGCTGCACCCAGCTGGTCACCAGATAGCGGAGCGTCGCCCCGAGCGCACCACCGAGCGCAACCAGCACGAGTTGCATGCGACCCTGTCCTTTCGCTCGTCCCCTCCGCCGAGCACGAGAGAGGGCTCCCCGCTATCGAGGAGCCCCGGCTCGCTCTCGAGAATCAGTGCACCCTCGGTCGAGGGCGACGCGGCAGGACACCGCTCGCGGCGGTCGCGGTCACGCGGTCTTGTCGGGCAGGTTCGTGGGCGCCTGCTCCGCCTGCTGGGCCTCCTGCGCCTCGCGGGCCGCTTGCCGGAACTCGCGGATGCTCTGTCCGAGTCCACGCCCGATCTCCGGCAGCTTGCTCGCGCCGAAGATGATCACGATGATGAAGAAGATGATCAGGAGTTCCTGCCAACCCAAATTCGGCATCGCGCGCCTTTGCCTCCTCCGACGAGTCGGAACGCCCGCACACCCACAATTGAACACCCGCCGCTGACCGTTGGCAAGCGTCCGTCACCTCGGCACGGCCGGTGGTGGTTCGTCGATCCGCCTCCGCATCCCGGATCGCGACCGCCCTCCGCAGTCGTCGTCACAGGATCGCCAAGAAGGTTCCCGAAAGACGGAGTAGAATCGCCCTGAGGAAAAGGAGCGGGATCGAGTGGAACGGATGGAGCAGGTACCGCAGGTCGATATCCACACGCACGTCCTCCCCGGTCTCGACGACGGGGCTCGCGACGAACGCGAAGTGCTCGCCATGCTCCGCATCGCCGTCGAGGACGGCACCAGCGTGCTCGTCGCGACCCCGCACGCTCGGCGCTGCACCGCAGCCGCGGCCCGGACGACCGCCGATCGGTTGCGGGAACTCCTCGCGCGCGAAGCGATACCCCTCGCTCTGCTCGTCGGCATGGAGGAACAGCTGCTCCCCGACCTGCCCGAGCGACTGGCGCGCGGCGACGCGTTGTCGCTGGGGGACACGCCGTGGCTCCTGGTCGAACTCCCGGATTGGACGATCTGGCCGGAGGACCTGGTCGAGCGGCTCCGGGCGATCCGTGCCCTCGGCTTCTGGCCGATCCTCGCCCACGTGGAGCGGTACGTACCCGTCCAGCAGCGGCCGGAACGTGTCCTGGAAGCGATCGAGGCCGGAGCGCTCGTGCAGGTCAACGCCGACTCGCTTTTCGGTCACCATGGGCCAGCGGCACAACGCGTCGCCGCGCTCCTGATCCGCGCGCGGGCGGTGAGCGTCCTCGCCAGCGATGCCCACAAACCGGATCACCGCGCTCCCCGGCTGCGCGCTGCCTTCGAACGGGTCAGCCGACTCGCCGGTGAAGACGTCGCCGAGGAGCTCCGGCGAACCGCGCAGGCGATCGTCAGCGGGGCTCTCGTCCACCCACCCCAGCCGGATCCCGCGCTCCTCCAGACCTCACCGACCCTCCTGGAGCGGCTGCGCAGCTGGGTCGGCGTGTGACGCACGCCTTGTTCCCAACCCATCGAGGACCGCGCGCGCGGCACGCCAGCCGCTGACGATGCAATCGGGCACACCGACCCCGTCGAACGCTGCCCCCGCCACCGCCAGCCCGGGCCACCGCGCCAGCGCCGAACGGAGTCGCTCGACCTGTCGCCGGTGCCCGACCGGATACTGCGGCAACGCCCGGTCGTGCCGCGAGACGACCGCATGGAGCGGTGCTGCGGCGCAACCAGTGAGCACCCGCAACTCCTGGAGCGCCGCAGCGACGAGCGCCTCCGGCACGGCCTCGTCGCGATAGCCGTGACGCCCGGACCGGAAGAACACCCGGGCGACGGCCAGGTCCTCCGGCGCTCGCTCCGGGAACTTGTTGGTGACCCACGTCACCGCCGAGATCGGCCGCCGTTCCCGCGCTGGTACGAGGAAGCCACGACCGCGCGCGACGCGCTCGAGATCCTCCCGCCGGTACACCAGGGTGACCGCCGCGCTCGAGGCATAGGGAAGGGAGCGGAACCAGACGACCTCGTCGGGGAACAACGGCTCGAGCAGGTCGGCCGCGGCGGCGGCCGGCGTCGCGACGACCGCTCCGTCGACCTCCAGCGCCGTCCCGTCGCTCGTCAGGATCCGGTAGACCCCTCCCCGGTGCACGATCGCGACCGCGACCGTGCCCAAGCGCACCTCGGTCCGGCGCAAGCTCGCCGCGAGCGCCTCGACCAGGCGTTCCATACCCTTCCGCAGGGTCACGAACGGCGTCCGCAGTGGTCCCGGCATCGCTGGTCGGCGTGCGCGCCCGCGCAGCACCGCGCGCAGCAGACTTCCGGCATCACGTTCCAGCTCGCGGTACTGCGGGGAGGTCGCGAGCAGACTCAACCGTTCGGCATCGCCTCCGTAGATGCCTGCCAAGAGCGGCTCGGCCAGTCGCTCGTAGAACTCCCGACCGAAGCGACGCCGCACGAACGAGGCGACCGATTCGTCCTCGTCGTCGCATCTGGGAGGCACGAAGATTTCGGCCAAGAACCGAAGCTTCCCGAGCGGCGTGAGGAGGGGACTGGCGAGGATCGGCGCGAGACGCGTCGGGACGAGGAGCGAGAGCCCCTCGGGGAGCGGCAGAATGCGCCCGTCGCAGACGATCCCGGTCCCCGCGCGCTCGAGCCGGAGGCCCACGAGCTCCGTCCCCAGCCCGAGCGCGCAGGCGAGGTCGGTCGCGCTCGGTTTCGCTGCGACCCACGAGTCGGGCCCGTGCTCGATGACGACATCGCCCCACGACTCCGTCCGGATCCAGCCCCCCAGCCGACCCGTCGCCTCGAGCAGCACTATCTCGACGTCCGGCGCCGACCGCTCGAGTTCCCAGCAGGCGGCCAACCCGGCGATGCCACCGCCGATGACCGCGATCCGCCGCGTCATCGCGTCAACCGACCGTGCGACGTGCCTGCTGGAGCGTGCGCCGGACCGCGGTCGCCAGCGCGCGGCACAACAGCGGGTGATCGTTCAGCATGGCCGGCCGCTCCAGTACGATACCGCGACTCGCCGCGTACTCCTTGTGCGCGATATCGACGTCGTACAGCACTTCGACGTGGTCGCAGACGAAACCGATCGGCACGAGCAAGACGCGACGCACCCCTTCCTCCGCGAGCGCGTCGAGCGTCTCCTCGACCGTCGGGCCCAGCCACGGCTCCTCGCTCGCCCCTTGGCTCTGGAAGGCGAAGCGCCAGCGGAGCTGCGGGAACCGCGCGGCGACGAGCCGAACCGACGTCAGGATCTCTCGCTCGTACGGATCGTTCCACTCGAGGATCCGGGTCGGTAGGCTGTGCGCCGTGAACAGCAGGACCACGTCGTCGCGCTCCTGCGTCGGGACACGCTCGAGCGCTTCCTCGATCCGATCGACCCAGGCAGCGACGAAGTCCGGCTCGTCCTTCCAGCTTTCCACCGCGTGCACCGGCAACGTCGCGCCGTGCTCGCGGAGGGCTTCCTCCAGGCGAGCCAGATAGGCACCGACGCTCATACGCGAGTAGTGCGGCGCCATGACCACGGCGACGATCCGATCGGCCCCGTCGCGCAGGATCTCCGGGACGACCTCGCGGATGTACGGATGCCAGTGCCGCATCCCGACGTAGACCCGGTAGCGCACCCCGTCCTCCGGCTCGCTCGCCCGGAGGAATGCCTCGACGCCGCGCGCTTCGGCATGGGTACGCTCCAGGATCGGCGATCGGCCACCAATCGCGCGGTACCGCTCGGTCAGGTCCGCCAGGAGCTCCGGCGGATAGGGTCGGCCGTGCCGGACATCGTGCAGGTAGGCCGGCAAGTCCTCGAGACCGTTCGGCCCACCGTAGGCCATCAGCAACACGGCGACTCGTTCGGGTTCCATCCTCGCCCCCTTCCTCCTGCCACGTCACTCCGCCTGCGTCCGGGCGGACCAGGCGTGCACCTCGTCGATCAGTACCGCGACGGCGTCCGGTTCCGTTTCCGGCAGGATCCCGTGCCCGAGATTGAAGATGTGTCCCGGTCGGCCGCCCGCGCGCGCCAGGATCTCGCGGACGGCCTTGCGGAGCTCCTCGCGCGGTGCGAGGAGCCAAGCGGGATCGAGATTGCCTTGGATCGCCCGGTCACCGATCGCCTGCCAGGCTCGCCCGAGGTCGATGCGCCAGTCGACCCCGATCACGTCGGCCTCCGTTTCGGCGACGAGATCGAGGAAACCGCTCGTCCCCGTGCTGAACACGATGACCGGTACGCCGAGCGCCCGCACCTGCCGAACGATGCGCCGCGTCCAGGGGAGAACGGCGCTCCGATAGAGATCGGGCGGGAGCGCGCCCGCCCAGCTGTCGAACAGCTGCACGGCATCGGCTCCCGACGACACCTGCAGCGCGAGATACCGCACCGTCAGATCGGTCAAGCGGTCGAGCAGCCGCTCCCATGCAGCACGGTGCCGGAGGAGGAACCGCTTGGTCGCGAGGTAGGTCCGCGAACTTCCACCCTCGAGGAGGTAGCTCGCCACGGTGAAGGGCGCGCCAGCGAAGCCGATGACCGCGACGCTCCGCGGGAGCTCGCGACGGACCAACCGGATCGCTTCCCCGGTCGATCGGAAGGCCGACTCGTCCGGTTCGGGCAGACGGTTGACGTCGTGCGGCGAGCGGATCGTCGCGACGACCGGTCCCTCGCCGGCCTCGAACGACACCCCGATACCGAGCGCAGCCAAGGGCCAGAGGATGTCAGCGAAGACGATGGCCGCATCGAGCGGAAAGCGCCGGAGCGGCTGCAGCGTCACTTCCGCTGCGAGTTCCGGGTGCCGGCAGAGGTCGAGCAAGTGGTAGCGCTCACGCAACGCGCGGTACTCCGGCAGGTAGCGTCCGGCCTGCCGCATCAACCAGACGGAGGTCCGGTCGGTCGGCATCCGACGGCAGGCCAGCAGGAAACGCGAATCTTCCATTGTGCACTCCCGTTCTCCGCAGCCTTGCCCGTGCGAAGCGCGTCTCGCAGCGGCATCCCCGGGCTCGCGCTTTCCTGCAGAGTCTACCACTGTGCGTCGACACGCTGGGCCTAGTACTCGCGGCTCATGGTCGGCTGCGACCCATCGGCTATCGGCAGGACGACGCCGTGCGCCGATCCCGTCAGAGGAAAGGAGCGTGGACCGTGCAGGGAGAGGCGAGAGACAACTACCGGCAACGCTGGAGCGCAGCGGGGCGGAGTCTCGCACGCATGCTGCGGATTTCGAGCGAGAATTTGGCCGCGCGACGAGCCTTCGTCCGCCTGACGGCTCAGGACATCCAGCTCCTGGCGCGGCTCGCCCCCTGGGCCGACCGCGTCGCCGACCGTATCGCGCGTCGGTTCTACGACCACCAGTTCGGGTTCCCGGACACCCGTCGCTTCTTCGAGCGCTACGCCCACGGACGGGGCATGACGCTGGAGGAGTTGCGACAAGGGCTCGAGCGGACGCAAGCGGCCTATTTCCGCTCGATCTTCGAGGAAGCAGCCCAGGGCGGCGACTTCGGTCCCGACTACTACGCCATGCGGTTCCAGATCGGAGCGGTGCACAACCGGATCGAGCTTCCGCTGAAGTGGTATCTCGGGAGCTACGCGCTGTACTTCGATCTCGTGCGCGACGAACTCCGCCGGGCGTTCCGCTTCAATCCCGGATTGCGCGCACGGGCCGAACGCGCCCTCTTCACGGTCTTCAACTACGATCTCCAGGCGGTCACGGACGCCTTCTTCCTCGACTACCTCCGGACGGTCGGGCTCGATCTCGACGCCGTACCGGTCCGCGACGCGCGCGAGGATCTCACCGACCAGCACGGCGAGCTCCGGCAGCGCATGGCGAGCGCCGTCCAGGGCTTGACGACGAGCTGCCAGAACGCCGCGCACCTGAGCCAGGCGCTCGCCCGCACCAGCGGAGACCTCGAGCGCGTGACCGAACGGATCGCGGCAGCGAGCAGCGCACTCGCCCGAACGGTCACGGAAGACCAGCGGTTGGTCGATCGTGTCGCAGCAGCCCATGCGCAGATCGATCAAGCGGGCACCGCGATCGCCCAGGGCGCTGGACAGCAGGAGGGGGCGATCCGCTCGCTCCACGACGCGATGCGTGAACTGACGGAACGGATCGAGACGATCGTACGCCGTGCCGGCGAGGGCGCGGCCGAAGGGAAAGCAGCGCTCGCGTCGGCGGAAGAGGGCAGCCGCGTCGTCACCGCGACGCTGAACGAGTTCCGCGCACTCGCCACCGATATGCGTTCGCTCGCCGAGCAGGTCGAGCACCTCACCGAACTCGCCAGCCAGGTGGGCACGATGGGGCGCGCGATCGAGGAAATCGCCGAACAGACGAACCTGCTGGCGCTGAACGCCGCGATCGAGGCCGCCCGCGCCGGGGACGCCGGCAAGGGGTTCGCAGTCGTCGCCGAAGAAGTCCGGAAACTGGCCGAACGGGCCAAGCAGGCCACGACGGAGATCCTGTCGCTCGTTTCGGCGATCACGACGACGGTCGGCGAGGCAGCCGACTCGGCCCGTCAGAGCGCTCGGCGTGCCGGGCAGGGCTCGCAGCTGGACGGCGACGCCGAGCGGGCGCTCAGCGGCATCGTCGCGCGCGTCGGCTCGCTCGGCGGCGCGCTCGAGGCGATCGACCGCGACGGGCAAGCGGTGCGAGGATCGACGGCTCGGGTCAGCGAGATCCTGGAAACGGTCTTCGCCGTGACGCGCGAGCACGCCGCTGCCGCCGAAGAGCTCCACGCCACGATGCGCTCGGTCCACGAGCAGTGGCGCGACCTGGAGTCGCACCTCCGCGCCAACGCCGAGCGCACCGCGCAGCTTGCGAGCGAAGCGGACATCCTCGCCGAAGTCGCGCGCGAGGTCGCACGTCTCGCCCAGCTGATCGAAGCGCAGTCGGCGACTTTGACGCACCTGGGCGAGGCGTTCGCCCGGGGCGACGCGGCTGGCGCGACCTCCGAGCGCTCGACCCCCGCGGTGCTGGTCGCTGCTGAATGAGGGAGCCAGGGAACCTCCTGCCGGCCGAAGACGTCTATTCTTCGGGACCGCATCGAGCCGGGAGGAGGTCGTCACGTCATGCATGGACGAGAACGCGCGCGGGCGAGGAAACGCCTCCGATCGACGGTACCGTTTGTCCTCGGAGCCTTCCTGCTCGGTGCCTGCGCGTCGCTCGGTACCGCACCGACGCCTCAACCGACGCCGCAACCGTCGCCGACCCCGATTCCGCATCCGACCGGTGCGAACGAACTCGTACTCCGCATCGAGACGAGCGGGGGATTGATCCCGCCCTTCCGTCTCGTCAACGAACTTCCCGAGTTCTCGCTCTACGGCGACGGTACCGTCGTGACGCTCGGTCCGCAGATCCTGATCTATCCGCCGCCGGCACTGCCCAACGTTCTCCGGAGTCGCTTGAGCGAGGAGGGTATCCAGGCGCTCCTCCGCGAGGCAGCAGCAGCCGGATTGCTCGCTGGTGACGCCGACTATCCGATGGAAGGCATCGCCGACGCGCCGACGACGTTCTTCACCGTGAACGCCGTCGGTCGGATCAGTCGGGTCTCCGTCTACGCGCTCGGGCTGGAGGACCCCGACGATCCACGCCTCTCTCCGGAACAGCGCGTCGCGCGCCAGCGGCTCGCCGAGTTCGCCCGGAAAGCGCGGGACTTCCTCGCCTGGCTACCGCCCGAGACGATCCTCGAACGGGAAACGCCGTACGTCGTCACGCGCCTCCAGCTCGTCGCGTTTCCAGCCGAGGCAGCCGAGCCGCCACCGTCGGACGTCCTGGTCTCGACGCTCGACTGGCCGTTACCGACACCGTTGCGCGATTTCGGCGACCCCGCCCCCTGGATCGGCCCCACCGCCCGGTGCGCCGTCGTCTCCAGTCGCAAGGAACTGCCGCGGCTGCTCGACGAGCTCCGTCGAGCGAACGCCCTGACCCGCTGGCGGAGCGACAGCGAGCTCTACACGCTGCTCGTCCGGCCGCTCCTCCCGGACGAGCCCGGTTGCGTCCCCAAGCAGTGGTGAGGGCCTACACGAAGCAGACGGTCAGCGGCGGCTGACCGTGCAGCTCCACGACGAACACGTCGCCTCGCTCGGCGGGAAGCGCCCGTGCCAGCGAGCCGGAGAGGACGATATCGCCCGGTTCGAGCGCGATACCGAACTCGGCGAGCTTGTTCGCGAGCCACGCCACGCAGCGAGCCGGGTGGCCGAGTGCCGCCGCCCCGATCCCCTCGGTGGCGAGCTCTCCGTTCTTGTGGATGAGCATCCCGACCGTGCGCAGATCCTCGTGCAGGAGACGCCTGCTCCACGGGCCGACCGTGAAGGCGCCGAACGACGCGTCGTCGGCGATCGTATCGGCCAGCTTGATCCGCCACGCCTCGATGCGACTGTCGACGATCTCGACCGAGAGCGCGACCGCCTCGGTCGCGGCCAGGACCTGCTGGGGCGTCACGCCCGGCCCCTGCAGGCGCCGACCGAGCAGGAAGGCGATCTCCCCCTCCAGGCGGGGTTGGATGAGGACCCCCATCGGAACCTCGACCCGCCCCCCGCTCGCCGGGAAATAGCGCGACGCCCAGAGGCTCCCGTAGTCGGGCTCCCGAACACCGAGCTGTTCCTGCATCGCCCGGCTCGTCAAACCGATCTTGCGGCCGATGACCCGTTCGCCGTGGGCGACGCGGAGCTCGGTCCATCGTGTCTGGATGGCGTAGGCCTGCTCGGGCGTGAGCGGCCCGAGCGTTTCGGTCAGGGGTGGAATCGTTCGCTTCGTCGTCAGCGCTGTCTCCAGTTGCCGAGCGATCGCCTCGACATCGAGCGAAACCAGTTGCTCCGCCATCTCACGCCTCCAGTCGCGCCAGGAGGAGCGAACCGCAGGGACCGCGCAATTCCAGGATGCCCGGCTTGGCCGGGACCGCCGCTGCGGGCGATCCGAGAAAGACGACCTGTCCGGCGGCCAGCCCGCCGACCGCCGACGCCAGCCAGGCCAGGTGCTCGACGACCGGCTCCAAGGCCGCGACCGGCCCGGCCGCGACCGGTTCCTCGTCGAGAAAGAGCGCCAGATCGCCGTCCAGCGGCCACGGCAGCGCCCGGTCACCGAGCAAGAAGGCGCCGCCCGAGGCGTTGTCGGCGACCACGTCGGCCGCGCTGAACCGGTACCCCTCCCACACGCTGTCGAGGAGGTCGATCCCCAGGAACACCGCGCCGATCGCCAGGGCGACAGCGCCGGGGGCCGACCCCGGCGGCACGGCGTCACGCAGGACGACGGCGAGTTCCGGTTCGACCCGTGGCTGGACGAACTCGCCGAGGGAGATCGTCCCCTCGCGCAGCATCGCGCGGCTGATCCGCCCGTAGATCGGGCTGGAGACCGCCATCTGTTTCTGCTTGGCTGGACTCACGAGCCCGAGCTTGTAGCCGACGATCTCCTCGCCAGCGAAGGAGGCTTCCTGGACACGATACGCGCCGGCCAAATCCACGCCGAGCGACTCCGCGAGCGGCGTGCGTGGCCGGCGCTCCTGCCGCGCCGTTCGAATCGCGTCCAAGAGTTTTTTCTCGGCTTCGCTCAGCATCGTTCTCCCCCATCCCTCCTCACGCCCCTGCTCGGGACGCCGCGGTGCGGTCGCGTTCGGCCATGGTGACCGTCCCGATACCCCATTCGTCGCGACCGACCTCGTAGACGATCGTGCGCACCTCGTCGACCGGTACACCGAAATGGCGGGCCGCTGCCTCGGCCAAACGCCGAATCAGCGCCGCCTTTTGCTCGGTCGTCCGACCCTCGACCATGGTCACCTTGAGGACGAGCACGGTTCCACCTCGCTCAGAGTTCACCGCGCAGGAAGGCGCGGATCAACGCGTTGAAGCTGTCGCGCTTCTCGATCTGCACCCAGTGGCTGCACTGCCCGAACACGTGGAGCTGCACGCGCGGCAACCGCGGCAAGAGCCAGAGGCTCGTCTCCAGCGGGACGATCACGTCGTCGCGCCCGTGCACGAGCAGGACGGGCCGGTCCATCGCCCGGTAGGCCTCTTCCGGCAACACCAACGCCTCCAGGTGCTGCTGGCGCGGCGCCGGGAACATCGCCTCGTAGCTCCGGCGAACGACCGGATCGAGAGCCGCCTGGAGACGATCGCGGGCGATCGCCTCGAGATCGCCGCCGACCGTCGCCGGGTCGTAGACGAACCAGCGGATGATCTGCGCCAAACGCTCGGCCGTCGGCTCCTCGTAGAACCCCCAAGCGACGTCGAGCTGCTGGGTGATCCGGTGCGGCGCGCCGGCTGTCCCCATCAGGACGACGCGCTCGAACCGCTCCCGGTGCCGGTGCAGGAGATGCAGGGCGATTGCTCCACCCATGGAGTTCCCGACGACATGCGCCCGCTCGATGCCCAGATGATCCATGAGCGCGATCACCTGCTCGACCCAAAGGTCCATCCACGCGCGGGCTCCGACCGGCGGCGGATCCGGATGACCGCTCCGGGCGAAGCCCCAGAGATCGGGCGCGATGCAGTCGAACTCGTCGGCGAGCGCGGGGACGGCGAAGCGCCAGTTCGCCCAGGCGGTCACCCCCGGTCCCGAACCGTGCAGGAAAATGACCGGCTGCCCCTGACCGGCACGATGGAGATGCGTCGGCCAGCGTCCGGCTTGGACGGTCGACTCCTGTACCGATACCGACACGTCCCGCTTCCCTTCCCGTGAGGTACCCCGACCCTACCACCACCACATGCTGGTATCGTGCAGCTGCACTTCGAGGCAGCGGAAATCGCCCCCGAAGAAGACGAGCGGCTCCCGGTCCCAGTAGTCGAGCCAGCGCACCCGACCCAGGACCAGCGTGTGGTCCCCCGCCGGGACCCGCTCCCAGACGTCGCAGACGATCTGGGCCACCGCCCCCTCCAGGAGCGGAATGCCCTCCACCCAGCGGAACTCCGGCTGGTACCCCGCCTGCGGCTTGCCGGCGAAGTGCCGCGCCGCCGCTTCCTGCTCCCGCGCCAGTACGCTCACCCCGTAGCGGCTCGCCTCCTCGAGGTACCCGTGCATCCGCGCCCGCCGGTCGACCGAGACCAGGACGAGCGGCGGATCGAGCGAGACCGAGAGAAAGGCGTTGGCCGTCATCCCGTGCGGCCCCTCCGGCCGGGCGACCGTCACCACCGTCACCCCGGTCGCGAACCGCCCGAGCGTCCGGCGGAAGTGCTTGGGGTCGATCGCCGAAGCGGCCTCCTCAGTCGGCAGTTCGCTCGGCCGCGGCCGGTTCGCGTGCATCGCCAGCTCCTTCCGCGCCGCGCTTGCGACGCAGGATGTCGAGCGCGACGTCCAAGATCCAGTCCTCCTGCCCGGCGACCGCCTGCCGACGCCCCAGCTCCACCAGGATCTCGCGGGGGTCGAGACCGAACTCGGCCGCGATGTGCCGAGCATGGAGCAGGAACGTCGAGTAGACGCCGGCGTAGCCGATGGTGATCGCGTCGCGATCGGGGATCGGCTGGTACGGCATGATCGGCGCCACGATGTACTCGGCCGCGTCCATCAGCTTGAAGACGTCCAATCCCGGATTGATCCCGAGCTTGTCCAGCACCGCCGCGATGAGCTCGGTGGCGGCATTGCCGGCGCCGGCGCCGAGCCCCCGCAAGCACCCGTCGACTTGATCGGCCCCTTCTTCGATCGCCGCCAGCGTGTTGCCGATCGCCAGGCCCAGGTTGTTGTGCGCGTGGAAGCCGACTTGGACCGAGAGGCGCTCCTTGAGGGCCGCCACGCGCCGTCGCACGTCGTCGGGGAGCATCGCCCCGGCCGAATCGACGATGTAGACGCAGTCGGCACCGTACGACTCCATCATCGCCGCCTGCTCGGCCAGGAACTCCGGTGGGCGCATGTGCGCCATCATGAGGAAGCCCACCGTCTCCAGCCCCATCTCCTTCGCCATGCCGAAGTGCTGCTCGGAGATGTCGGCCTCCGTGCACTGCGTGGCGATGCGGACCACCGTGATCCCGCGTTCGATGGCCGCCGCGAGCTCCTTGCGCGTCCCGATCCCCGGCAGCAAGAGCGCCGCGATCTTGGCGCGCTTGGCCGTCTTGGCCGCTTCCTCGATGAGATCGAGCTCGCTCGTCCCGGAGAAGCCGTACTGGATGGAGCTCCCGCCGAGGCCGTCCCCGTGGGTGACTTCGATCACCGGCACCCCGGCCTCGTCAAGCGCCGCCACGATCGCCCGCACCTGCTCGCGGGTGAACTGGTGCCGCATCGCGTGCGAGCCGTCGCGCAACGTGGTATCGGTCACCCGCGGGGGCTTGAGCGTCTTCGCCGTCATGCCGCCACCTCCTCCCGAATGCCGAGCAAGTGCCGGGCGAAGAGTTCGCCGACCCGCCAGGCCGCCGAGGTCATGATGTCGAGATTGCCGGCGTACGGCGGGAGGAAGTCACCGGCACCCTCGACCTCGAGGAGCATCGCGATGACCGTCCGCTCGCCCCACGGCGTGCGCCGCCGGTCGAACACCGGCGCGTCCTTCAGCCGGTATCCCGGCACGTACTGCTGCACTTCCGCGACCATCTGGTCGACCGAGGCCACGATCGCCCCCTGGTCGAACTCCTCCGTCGCCGGAATCACGTAGACCGTGTTGCGCATGATGATCGGCGGCTCGGCCGGGTTCAGGATGATGATCGCCTTCCCCTGCTCGGCCCCGCCGATCGCCTCCAGCCCGTGCGCGGTCGTGAACGTGAACTCGTCGATGTTCTGCCGCGTCCCCGGACCGGCCGACTTGCTCGCCACCGTCGACACGATCTCGGCGTAGCGGACCGGCACGACCCGATGCACAGCGTGGACCAGCGGGATCGTCGCCTGCCCACCGCAGGTGATGAGATTCACGTTGTCCTTGTCCAGATGCGCCCCGAGATTGACCGGCGGCACGACGTAGGGTCCACGCGCGGCCGGCGTCAGGTCGATCGCGATCTTGCCGGCCTCGCGGAGCATCTTGGCGTGCCGGACGTGCGCCTTGGCACTCGTTGCGTCGAAGACGATGCGGATCTCCGGGTCCTCGAGGATCGCCTTGATCCCCTCGTAGCTCGTCGGGATCCCGAGCTTCTTGGCGCGCGCGATCCCCTCCGACTGCGGATCGATCCCAGCGAACATCGCCAGCTCCATGTGCCCCGGATTGCGCAGGAGCTTGTACATCAAGTCGGTACCGATGTTGCCAGTCCCGAGGATCGCGACCTTGACGGCTTGCCGTTCTCCCATGGCCATGCCTCCTGGTAATACCCGAGTTCTTCCGAGACCCGTCGCGCGGCATCGACGATCGCCGTGGTGAGGCGCTGCCGGTTGGGATAGAAGCGATAGGCCGGCACCGAGAGACTCATCGCGGCGATCACCTGCCCGCTCTCGTCGTAGATCGGCGCGGCGGCGCAGCAGAGCCCGACCATCACTTCCTCTTGGTCGTAGGCGAACCCCTGCTGCCGCACGCGTTCGAGCTCCGCCCGCAGCTGCTCGACGGAGCTGATCGTGTTCGGCGTGAAGCTGACGAGCCCCGTCCGCTCCACGATCGCGAGGACATTCTCCCACGGCTGGTGGGCGAGCAGCACCTTGCCGACCCCGGAGCAGTGCGCCGGCAGCCGCTTGCCGACCCCCGAGAGGACGATCTCCAGCGCCCGATCGCCCTGGAGCTTCTCCACGTAGAGCACCTGGCCGTCGACGAGCACCGCCAGCTGCGTCGTCTCGCCCCATCCGGCGACCAAGCGCTCCATGATCGGCCGCGCCGCCCGCAGGAGCGCGCTCGAATCCAAGAGCGTCTGGCTCAGCTCGAAGAGCGACCAGCCGAGGCGGTACCGGCCGTTCGGTGTCCGCTGGAGCAACCCTTCGGCCGCGAGCGTCCGGAGCAGCGCGTGCGCGCCCGACTTGGGAATCCCGAGCACCGCCGCCACCTCCGTCACGCCCCACTCGGGCTGCTTCGGCGTGAAGAGACGGAGCACCTGCGCTGCCTTTTGCACCGTCTGGAGCATCGCGCCCCCCATGCCCTGACGATACCAACCCGTTGCCAAACGAGCAAGGCGACCGTTCAGAATGCACGAACCGATCGCTTCCTGTGTGTCCGCGGAGGACTGGCGGCGACTCCGGGTTCAGTATACCTGAACGCCCGAGTTGACAGGGCACGGCGGGACCGCTATGTTGAGCGACAGAGACGGCGCTCGGCACCGAGGTGTCTGGAGAGATCGCGAGGAGTGTGCTGATGACGCAGGGAGTACAGTCGACGACTCGCCCGATGACCGGCGAGGAGTACCTGGAGAGCCTGCGCGACGGCCGGAAGGTCTTCTTCCGCGGGGAGTGGGTCAAGGATGTCACCACGCACCCGGCGTTCCGCAATGCGGCACGCTCGGTCGCTCGCCTCTACGATGCTCTCCATGCACCGGAGACCCGCGACGTCCTGACCAAAGTCGATCGGCAGGGCATCCTGACGCACAAGTTCTTCGCCCCGGCCTACTCGTCGCAGGACCTCAAGGAGGCGGCTGAAGCGATCACGGTGTGGCAACGGATGAGCTTCGGCTGGATGGGGCGGACGCCCGAGTACAAGGCGGCCTTCATGGCGACGCTCGGGGCCGATCCGGACTACTACGCGCCGTTCGGCGAGACCGCCCGTCGCTGGTATCGGCAGTAC
This sequence comes from Thermomicrobium sp., assembly GCA_026419575.1. Taxonomy (GTDB): domain Bacteria; phylum Chloroflexota; class Chloroflexia; order Thermomicrobiales; family Thermomicrobiaceae; genus Thermomicrobium. Next base: position 57,636 of record JANZZC010000106.1, read on the forward strand.
GCCTCCCGCGTCCTCTTCATGAACCACGTCATCGTCGACCCGCCGATCGACCGCAATCGGCCACCGAGCGAAGTGCGGGACGTCTACATCCACGTGGTCAAGGAGACGGACGGCGGGATCATCGTCAGCGGTGCCAAGCAGGTCGCTACCGCGTCCGCCTTGACCCACGGGACGTTCGTCGGCGTCAACAGCGGGAGCGCTGCGCGGCTCCAGGAGGGGCGGGACGAGGACGTCGCGCTCGTCTTCTTCGTCCGCATGGACAATCCACGGCAGTATCTCATCTCCCGCGCCTCCTACGAACTCAACGCCGAGAGCCCCTTCGACAACCCGCTCTCCAGCCGTTTCGACGAGAACGACGCCTTCCTCGTCCTGGACGAGGCGTTCATTCCCTGGGAGGACGTCCTGATCTACCGCGACGTCGCCAAGTGCAAGCGCTTCTATGCCGACTCCGGGTTCTTCAACCGCTTCAACCTGCAGACGACGATCCGCTTCATGATCAAGCTCGAGTTCATGATCGGACTCCTCCAGAAGGGGCTGGAGTGCAACGGGACGGCCGACTTCCGCGGCAACCAAGTGATGGTCGGCGAGCTCGTGGCGCTGCGTCACCTCCTCTGGGCGATCGTGACCGCGATGGTCAGCGACCCCGAGCCGAGCCTGGGCGGCTCGGTCGTGCCGCGCCTGGAGTACGCCGCAGCCGCGCGCGTCTACACGAACTTCGCCTGGGACCGCATCCGGCAGATCTACGAGCGGATCCTCGGTGGGGCACCGATCATCAACGTCTCGAGCTACCGCGACTTCCAGAATCCGGAGGTCCGACCCATCCTCGACCGCTACCTGCGCGGAACGGGCATGACGGCCGAGGAACGCAGCAAGCTCTACAAGTTGGTCTGGGACGCGATGTACTCGGAGTTCGGCGGTCGGCACGGCCTGTACGAGCTCAACTACGCCGGGAACCACGAGCAGAAGTATCTGGATCCCCTGCAGTGGGCCGAACGGCGCGGCTTCATGCAGCAGTGGAAGGCGCTCGTCGACGAGTGTCTGAACCAGTACGATCTCGAGGGCTGGCGCGACTCGACCTGGGTGTGGGAACCGAACGGTCGCGAGCGGTGAGGTGTGGGGTTGTACCCGTTCGAGGGAGGTGTCGTCATGGCTGACACGCGTGTGCCCGTCGTCGCGCAGCTCGCGCACGTCGAGATCTATACCCCGAAGCCGGAGGAGAGCCTCTGGTTCTTCACCAAGCTCCTCGGGATGAGCGTCGTGCACCGCGAGGGGCAGTCGGTCTACCTCCGCGGCTACGAGGACTGGTACCTGTGGACGCTCAAGCTGACCGAAGCGCCCCAGGCGGGCCTCGGCCACGCGGCCTGGCGCGTTTCGGCACCCGAGCTCCTCGACGAAGCGGCAGCCAAGCTTGAGGCAGCCGGCTACGGCCTGGGCTGGCAGGAGAGCGAGTACGGCGCGGGACGCGCCTACCGCTTCCGCATGCCGGACGGGCACCGGATGGAACTCGTCTGGGACCTCGAGTACTACCAGGCACCCGAGAGCCAGCAGAGCCAGCTCAAGAACCGCCCGCAGCGCCGTCCGCTCGACGGGGTTCCGGTTCGTCGGCTCGACCACATCAACTGCTTCGTGAGCGACGTCGAGACGCACGAGGCGTTCCTGCGCGAGTTCCTCGGCTTCAAGCTGCGCGAGACGAAGATCGACGCCAACGGCAAGAAGGTCGGTTCCTGGCTCTCGGTGAGCCCGCTCGTCCACGAGATCGCGGTGATGCGGGACGGTACCGGGCAGGGGAACCGGCTCCACCACATCGCCTTCTGGTACGGCTATCCGCAGCACTGCTACGACTGCGCCGATGCCTGCCGCGACTGGGGCATCAAGATCGAGGCCGGGCCCGGCAAGCACGGTACGACGCAGGCGATGTTCCTCTACGTCTTCGAACCGGGCGGTAACCGCGTCGAACTCTGGGGCGATGCCGGGTATCTCATCTTCGATCCGAACTGGCAGACGGTCGTCTGGGACGTCTCGCACGAGGCGGATCTCTACTCCAGCACCGTCTGGCTCGGAGCCTCCACCATGCCCGAATCCTTCTACACCTACGGGACACCCGAGAAGGTGACCGTCGGCGTCTAAGGTGCGTTCGCGGACCCAGGGGAGCGTGCTCCCCTGGGTCCCACTGCAGACAGAGGGTCGGGTCGACTTTCGGAGATCGTGAGGAGGGGAATGATGGAGCGTGCAGATCTTGCGCGACGACTCGGTCACCGGATGACGCGACGATCCGTGCTTGGCTCGATCGGTCTGGCTGCGCTCGGCGGCTTGCTCGCCGCTTGCGGCGGTGGCGGTGCGACGCCCACCCCGACGGCCGCGCCGGCGACGCCGACGCCGGCACCGACCCCCACGCGGGCGCCAGCCGCGACACCGACGCCTGCGGCGGCCGCGACGCCGACCGTGATCGCGAGCCCGGCCGCGGCCGCCGAACCGATCCGGATCGGTTTGATCCACGGCTACACGGGCGTCTTCGCGGCGCTTGCCGAGAACCTGACGCGCGGCATCCAGCTCTACTTCGAGTCGATCGACAACGCCGTCGCCGGGCGGAAGGTCGTGTTCGTGCAGGAAGACGACGCCTCGAACCCCGACCAGGGCTTGACGAAGACCAAGCAGCTGGTCGAGCGCGACAAGGTGCACCTCATCATCGGCTACAACCACAGCGGCGTCGCACTCGCGGTCCGCGACTACATCCATCAGTCCGGCGTGCCGACGATCATCGACAACGCGGGCGCCGCCGCGCTGACGCGCGATCCGGCACGGCGCAGCCCGTACATCTTCCGCGTCTCCTTCGCCAACGGCCAGTACGAGTGGCCGATGGGCCCGTACGCGGTGGAGCAACTCGGGTACAAGCGCCTCATCTTCACCGCTTCGGACTTCGTCGCCGGGCACGAGAAGACGGAAGCGGTCAAGAAGGCCTTCCAGAACGCCGGTGGCGAGATCGCCGGCGAAGTCTACCCGCCGCTCGACACCGCCGACTTCGCACCGTTCCTGCAGCGCATCCAACAGATGCAGGCGGACGCCGTGTGGGCCTTCTTCGCCGGCGCGGACGCCGTCCGCTTCGTCCAGCAATACGCCGACTTCGGTCTCAAGGACCAGTTCCCGCTGATCGGCGTCGGCGACCTCGTCGACGAGGCCTACATCGACCAGCAGGGCGACGCGGCGCTCGACGTCGTCACCTCGCTGCACTACTCGCCCTACATCGACTCGCCGGAGAACAAGGCGTTCGTCGATGCCTTCAAGGCGAAGCACGGTCGCGTCCCCAACCAGTTCGCCTATCAGGGATACATCGCCGGTCGCGTGGCCGCCGAGGCTCTCAAGGCCGTCCAAGGCAAGGTCGAGGACACGCAAGCCTTCTTGAAGGCGCTCAAGGCGGTCCAGTTCGTCGGACCGGCCGGACCGTTCCGCTTCCACCCGGAAACGCAGAACGTCGTCCTCACCGTCTACTTCCGCAAGGTGCAGCGGCTACCGGACGGGAGCCTCGGCAACGTCGTGCTCGGCAAGCGCGAGAACGTCGACGATCTCTCGTTCTGACGACGGCCAGCGGAGCAGCGCACGACCGTGCGCTGCTCCGCCTCGGTTTTTGCGACTTCACGACCACTGGAGTATCGTTGAGGTATCAAGGGAGCAGGCTCCACCCGCTGTCGGATGCCGGACGCGACACGCTAGAAGGGGGAGACGACTGGTGCCGATCAACACCGCGAGTCTCGTCATCGGTCTGTCGTACGCGAGCCTCCTGTTCCTCGTCTCGGTCGGGTTGTCGGTCGTCTTCGGGCTGATGCGTTTCGTCAATCTGGCGACCGGCTCGCTCTACCTGATCGGTGGGTACGTCGCGTGGAGCGTCGCCCGCAAGTCGAACAGCTTTCTCCTGGCGCTGATCGCTGGCGCGGCGGCAGCGCTCGTGCTCGGTATCCTGATCGAGCGCGGCTTCCTCCAGCGACTCCACCGGCAGGAGCTCCTGCAGGTGGCGCTGACGCTCGGCATCGCCTACATCGTGCAGGACGTCACCCGCTGGATCTGGGGCGGCGACCCGCTGCGGCTCCGGCCACCGGCCGTCTTCCGAGGTTCGATGGAGCTGTTCGGTTCGGTCGTCCCGACCTACCGCGTCGCGCTGATCGGGATCGGTGCGGTCCTGGCGATCGCCGTCTGGTATCTGCTCGAGCGCACCAAGTGGGGCGCCTACGTCCGGGCCGGCGTCGACGATCTCGAGATGGTGCAATGCCTCGGCATCAACGCGCGGCGCATCTTCGCGGTGGTCTTCGCGCTCGGCGCGCTGCTGTGCGGGCTGGGAGGCGCGCTCGGCACGCCGGTGACCGGCGTCGCACCGGGTACCGATATCCAGTTGCAGCTCATGGCGCTGATCGTCGTCGTCCTCGGCGGCTTGGGCTCGGTCGCGGGAGCTATCGTCGCCAGCATCGTGGTTGCCTTGGTCGATACGATGGTCCGTACCTTCTGGCCCGAGGCATCCTTCTTCGCGGTCTGGGCACTCGCTGCCTTCGTGCTCATCGTTCGCCCGCAGGGTCTCTTGGGTCGTACCGGGTGGTGACAGGGGGCATTCGATGAACGCGCTCGCGATCCGGCGACAATGGCGTCTGGCTATCGTGGCCGTCCTCGCCGTGCTCCTCGTGCTGGCGCCGGCCCTCTTGCCGACCTATCCGCTGAGCGTCCTCACCGAGATCCTCATCTTCACCTTGTTCGCCATGTCGCTCAACATCCTCCTCGGCTACGCCGGCCTGCCCTCGCTGGGGCATTCCGCCTTCTTCGGAACCGGGGGCTACGCGGTCGGCCTCCTCGCCAAGTACTACGGCACGCCCGCGGCACTGGCGCTCGTCATCGCGGTCGTCGCCGGGATCCTCGTGGCCATCGTCACTGGCCCCTTCGTCCTCCGGACTCATGGCGCCTACTTTCTCATCCTGACGCTCTCGCTCACGCAAGTCCTCTTCGGCATCGTCTGGCTCTGGCGGAAGGTGACCGGCGGGGACGACGGGCTGCCCGGCATCCCGAGCCCCAGGATTCCGTTCCTCGTCGGACGCATCTCCGATACCGCGAACTTCTACTACCTCACGCTGATCGTCGTCGGCATCGCGGTCGCGGCGATCGCCTGGATCGTCCGCTCCCCGTTCGGTCTCGCGCTCGTCGGGATCCGCGAGAACGAGCGCTATCTCGAGGGACTCGGCTACCCGACCTGGACCTTGAAGTACGTCGCGTACATCCTGGCTGGCGGCTTCGCCGCGCTGGCCGGCGGCCTCTTCGCCTACTTCAAGGGCTTCGTCGGTCCGGGACAGATCAGCTGGCTGCTGGCCGGCGAAGGCATGGTCATGGTCATCCTCGGTGGCGCTGGGACCTTCTGGGGTCCGGCGATCGGTGCGCTGCTCGTCCTGCTCCTCCGTTACGAGGTCAGCGCCTTCACCCAGCGCTGGGTGATGATCCTCGGTATCGTCTTCATCCTGAACGTGCTCCTGTTGCCGCAAGGCATCGTCCGTTTGCCGCAGCGGATCCGCGAGATCCGGGCACGGTTGCGCCGGGAAACGACGCTCGCGCCACCGCTCGCCGAGGCGACCGCCGCGGCGCCGGACCGGTCGGTCGAGCGCGTCATCGAGAGGTCGTGACCATGACGGTACCAGCGCTGCAACTCGAACACGTCAGCAAGGTCATCGGTGGTCTCACCATTCTGGAAGACATCTCGCTCACGGTCCAGCCCGGTGAGCGACGAGCCGTCATCGGTCCGAACGGTGCCGGCAAGACGACGCTGCTCAACGTGATCGCCGGGTTCCTCCCCGCGACGCAAGGACGCGTCGTCGTCTTCGGCCGCGACGTGACCAAACTGCCAGCGCATCGCCGCGTCGACGTCGGCCTCCTCAAGACCAACCAGCAACCGGCCGTCTTCCACGAACTCACGACCCGGCAGAACGTTCTGATCGCGCTGCTGCGCGGGCGGCACCCGTTGCTCGGGCTCGGTGGCCTGGTCGAGCGCGACCGAGAAACCCAACGGCGCGCCGAGCAGGTGCTTGAGGAATGGGGACTCCTCGACGTCGCCGACGTCGAGGTCCGGCACCTCCCGCACGGGTACCAGCGCCGGGTCGAGCTGGCTGCACGCTTCGCGCTCCGACCGAAACTGTTGCTCCTCGACGAGCCGGCCGCGGGTCTGGCCGTCGACGAGATCCCCGCCTTCATCGAACGGCTCAAGCAGCTTCCGCGCGACATGACGATCGTCCTGGTCGAGCACAGCATGCGGGTCGTCTTCTCCTTCGCCGACCGGATCACCGTCCTCCACCACGGGGCCATCTTGGCCGACGGTACTCCGGAAGAGATCCAGAACAACGAGGAAGTGCAAGCGGCGTATCTCGCTGGAGCGATGCGGGGGCGGGATGCTGGAGCTGCGTGACGTCTACGGCGGCTACGGTGAAGGGTTCGTCCTCAACGGGATCTCGCTGCGGGTCGAGGAGGGGCAAGCCGTCGGACTGCTCGGGCGGAACGGCGCCGGCAAGACGACGACCATGCGCGCGATCATGGGCCTCTTGCCGCGCGTCGCGGGCGACATCCGATTGCGCGGAGAGTCGCTCGTCGGCCTGCCCCCGCACGTCATTTGCAGCAAGGGCATCACGCTGGTCCCGCAGGGACGCCGCATCTTCCCGTCCCTCACGGTGACGGAGAACCTTCTCCTCGGCGCACGCCAGCCGCGTCCCGACCAGCGGGTGCGTTGGACGGTCGACGAGATCTACGAACTCTTCCCTATCCTCAAGGAACGCGGCAAGATCCGCGGCACCTTGCTCAGCGGCGGCGAGCAGCAGATGCTCACGATCGCGCGCTCGCTCATGACGCAGCCGCTCGTCCTGCTCTGCGACGAGCCGTCCGAGGGACTGGCTCCGGTCATGGTCCAACGGGTCGGCGAGATCCTGCAGCGGATCAAGCGAGCCGGGCTTTCGATCCTCCTCGCCGAGCAGAACCTCGATCTCGCGCTTTCCGTGATCGACGTGGCCTACATCGTCGAGGAGGGCCGGATCATCTGGCACGGGCCGAAGGAGGAGTTGCTGGCGAACCGCGACCTCCAGGAAACGTATCTCGGTCTGCGCGTCGAGGTGTAACGACGCGCGTGCGACGGGTCGCCCGACTCGGAAACCGCGACAGATCGGCGTGGCGAGGCTCCGCCAGTGCCGCCGCGGGTTGCGCCGGGCGACCCGAGCGATCGGTGACCAGGAGGAACCGGTGACACGGCTCACGTTGAGTTTCGCCACAGCACCCTACGACCGGATCATGCCGCTCGTCGATGGCCGCGTGACGGTGCGCGGGATCGACCTCGTCTACTTGCCGCAGGTCGTCGAGGAAACCTTCTGGCGCATGGCTCGGCACCAGGAGTACGACGTCGCCGAGTTCTCCCTCTCCTCGTACCTGATCGCGCGCGACCGCGGTGAGCCGCGCCTCACCGCGATTCCAGTGTTCCCGTCGCGGATGTTCCGCCACTCCGCCATTTACGTCAACACTCGCGCCGGCATCCGCGAGCCGCGCGACCTCGTGGGACGGCGCGTCGGGATTCCGGAGTACCAGCTGACGGCGCTCCTCTGGGTCCGCGGCATCCTCGCCGACGACTACGGCGTCCGGCCAGAGGACATCGAGTGGTTCGTCGGCGGCGAGGAGCGCGCCGGACGGCGCGAGAAATTACCGTTCGCCTTGCCGCCGCGGATCCGCCTGCGAGCCATTCCCGAGGGCACCACGCTCAACGACCTCCTTGTCCGGGGTGAACTGGACGCGCTCATCGCGCCGCGCGCTCCGTCGGCGTTCCTCCAGGGACATCCGAACGTCGCCCGTCTGTTTCCCGACTATCCGGAGGTCGAGGCCGAGTACTTCCGCCGGACGCGGATCTTCCCCATCATGCACGTCATCGTGATCCGAGACGAGCTGCTCGAGCGAGCGCCGTGGGTGGCACGCAACCTCTACGAGGCGTTCGAGCGCGCGCGGCAGCTCGCCTTCGCCGAGCTCCGGCAGACGGCGGCGCTCGCCGCGATGCTGCCGTGGTTGCCCGCCGAAGTCGACCGTACCCGGGCGCTCCTGGGCGACGACTACTGGTCGTACGGCGTGGAAGCCAATCGCCACGTCCTGGAGACGGCCATACGCTACGCCTACGAACAAGGACTGATCGCTCGGCGTTTCACTGTGGAGGAACTGTTCGCTCCCTCCACGCTCGAGGAATTCGTCATCTGACGAGCCGCAGCGCCGGATCCCCTGGCTGCCACCGATACCGCTCCCGGCAAGATGGCGGGACCTGCTCCTGAGGGTCCCTCGGACCGAGCCGAGCTCCGCGTTCCACGGTCGTAGACGATCGAGCATCGATGATTCATTCCTCCATCGTTCTCCTATTCCGAATTCCCGACTTGTCGTCTCCGCTCCGACTGGTAGGGTGGAGGACGGTGTCTCGTCGTGCATGACCGTGAGGGGGGAGAGAATGCGAGGGACACGCCGTTGGTTCGTGAAGGTCGCTGGCGTGGGGATCGGGAGCGTGCTACTCGCCAGCTGCGGAGGCGGCGCGACGCCGACGCCGATCGCTGCACCAGCGAGCTCGCCGGTGTCGGGGACGACGCCGACGCCAGCACCGTCACCGACCGCGCAGGCAGCGACAGCGACGCCGACCCGTGCCGCCAGCCGCCGACCGTTCCGGGTCGGTGTCATCCTCACGATGACCGGCTCGCAGGCGTCGCTCGGCGAATCGCAGCGTAACGGTATGGAGTATTACCTCTCGACGATCGACGCGGCGGCCGGGGACTGGCAGATCGAGCTCGTCGTCGAGGACTCCGCCGGCAAGCCTGATCAAGCGCTGACCAAGGCGCAGAAGCTGGTCGAGCGGGATCACGTGCAGGCGCTCGCCGGGATCATCCTGAGCAGCGAGGCGGCAGCATTGCGCGACTACGTGGTCGAGAAGAAGATTCCCTGCATCATCGGGAACGCCGGCCTGGTGGCGCTGGCGTGCGATCCGGCCAAGAAGAGCGAATTCATCTTCAACGTCGCCAAGCTCCAGGGGCAAGCGGAGGCGCCGCTCGCGCGGTACGCCGTGGAAAAACTCGGCTACAAGCGGATGGTGCTGACCGCGCCCGACTACACAGCGGGACACAACCGAGCCAACGTCTTCAAGAACGTCTTCGAACGCGCCGGCGGCACCGTCGTCGACGCTGTTTTCCCGCCGCAAGGCACGCAGGACTTCGGCCCCTACCTCCAGCGGATCTTGCAGCAGCAGGCGGATGCCGTCTGGGCGTTCTACTCCGGCGAGGACGCGGTCCGCTTCGTGCAGCAGTACGTCGAGTTCGGCGTGCGGGATCGCTTCCCGCTCATCGCGACCGGCGACACGGTCGACGAGAACATCCTCGAGCAACAGGGAGACGCAGCGCTCGGCGTCCTGAGCGTTCTCCACTACTCCCCTCTCTACGAGTCCGAAGCGAACCGGCGATTCGTCGCCGAGTACCGCGCCAAGTACGGGGCGGTGCCCAACCAGTTCTCCTACCAGGGCTACCTGAATGCCCGGGTGATCGGCGAAGCGCTCCAGGCGCTCGGCGGGCAAGCGACCTTCACGACCGAGGCGTTCCTGCAGGCGCTTCGCGCGGCACGCTTCGCGGGACCGGTCGGCGAATTCCGCTTCGAGCCGGAGTCCCAATTTGCGATCGTGCACGCTCTGCTACGACGGGTGGAGCGGCTGCCGGACGGGACGCTCGGCAACGTCGTTCTCGAGGACCTCGGCACCGTCACGGTGTCGGAGGTCTGCCCGCTTCTCTAGCGCCCGGGGGGCTCGGGCGAGAGGCACCGCTGCTGTGGGAAAGGATGCCGGCATGGGGGACTCGCGCGAACTCGTGGCGCTCGGCTGCCGCGTCCTGGCCCTGGAAGGGCAAGACGACTACATCTGGGGGCACGTCTCGGCACGAGACCCGGAAGGACGCGGCGTCTGGATGAAAGCCAGCGGACTCGGTTTCGAGGAGATCACGCCAGCGGACGTCCTGCTGGTCGGCTGGGACGGGAGCGTGCTCGCCGGCTCGGGCCGCCAGCACTCCGAGTATCCGATCCACACCGAGCTCATGCGCGCTCGACCGGACATCGGTGCGGTCGTCCACACGCATCCGGTGCACGCCCTCGCCTTCGCCTCGCTCGGCGTCCCCCTGCGGCCGATCAGCCACGAGGCCGTCATGTTCGTTCCACCCGACGTGCCGCGTTTCGCGCTCACCGGCGACCTCATCACGACGCCCGAACTCGGGCAGGCGCTCGCCGCGGCGCTCGGCGATCGTCCGGCGATCTTCCTCGTCGACCACGGGATCGTGACGGTCGGACCGGACGTACCGACGGCGGTCTTCCGCGCGCTCCTGCTGGAGCACGCCTGCCGCAAGCAGCTCCTCGCCATGGCCGCCGGTGGACCTCGAGTCTGGTCGAGCGACGAGGAAGCGCTCGCCAAGCGCGAGCACTGCTACAGTCCAGCGCAGGTGCGCGCCGCCTGGGAGCTCCTCCTCCGACGGGTGCGCCGGCGCTGGCCGGACGTCTGAGCTGCGCGCTGCGTCCGATATACCGGAACGGGAGGCCGCATCCCGGCCTCCCGTTCTCTATGCTGGAAGTGCTGGTGAACGGCGATCCGACGTACGGAAAGGAAAACCGAACGTGACGATCGACTGCCATATCCACGCGATCCCCGAACCGATGCTCGACTGGCTGCGGGCCAATGCCGACCGGGCCGAGGCGCGCTTCGAGCGACGCGATCCCGCCAAGGCCCCGTTCCTCGTCGTCGGTGGTCGCTGGCCGTTCGAGCTGAAGCCCGTGTTCCACGACCGTGACCTCTTCCTGCGCCGGTTGGACGAAGGCGGAGTCGACCGTGCGCTCCTCTCGCCGATTCCGCAACTGTTCTTCTACGAGGCCGATCCGGGGCTGGCTGCGGAAGCGGCGCGGGCGTACAACGAAGCGCTGCTCGCGTGGCGTCGGGCCGCTCCGGAACGCTTGGAGCTCCTGGCCACCGTCCCATTGGCCAGGCCCGAGGCAGCGGCGAGCGAACTCGCCTGGGCGATGGACCGTGGCCTGCGCGGCGCGATCGTCGGCCCGGGCGTCGGCGAGCGGCTGCTGAGCGACCCCGCGTTCGAACCGTTCTGGCAGACCGCCGACGCGCGTCGGGCTGTCGTCTTCCTCCACCCGCTCCTGAGCCGGGATCCGCGACTGGCCCGGCCGCAGCTCCCGAACATGCTCGGTGTCCCCTGGGAGACGACCGTGGCGGCCGCCGATCTCGTCTTCGGCGGCATCCTCGACCGGTACCCGAACGTCCGCATCCTCCTCGCACACGGTGGCGGCTATCTCCCGTACCAGATCGGCCGGTTGGACAAGGGGTACGAGGTCTGGGAAGCCGTCCGGAGGTCGCTGGCCGCTCCGCCCAGCGAGTACCTCCGGCGCTTCTGGTACGACACCGTCGTCTGGCGGCACGAGACGCTGGCGTACCTCCGGGCGATCGTGGGGCCAGAGCGGATCGTCACCGGCTCCGACTTCCCGTTCGACCTCTCGGTCTGGCCGCCGATCGCGGGCACGGAGGGAGAGCGGACGCTGCTGAGCGGCTGAAACGTTCTCCTATCATGAACATTTCAGGACTAATCTTTTCATGCTGTTCGAGTATCCGAAACACGAGGGTTGCGAAGAGAGTGCCCCTCGTGTATTTCAAGAGTAGTGATCTCGTCTGACAGCTGGTGACCATCGTCACCGTGCCAGGAGAGCAACCGCTCACCCGAGAGGAGGCGCACGTGGCGGATCGCCCGTACACGGGCCAGGAGTACCTCGAGAGCCTCCGCGACGGTCGCGAGGTCTATATCTACGGCGAGCGCGTGAAAGACGTGACGACGCATTCGGCGTTCCGCAACGCCGCGCGCATGGTCGCCCGTCTCTACGATGCCCTGCACGATCCCGCCGAGCAGGCGGTCCTGACCGTACCGACCGATACCGGCAACGGTGGCTTCACCCACCCGTTCTTCGTCGCGCCACGGAGCGCCGAGGACCTCCTGCGAGCGCGCGACGCGATCGCCGAGTGGGCGCGCATGACCTACGGCTGGATGGGGCGGACCCCCGACTACAAGGCGAGCTTCCTGGGGACGCTCGGGGCCAACACCGCCTTCTACGCGCCGTACGAGGAGAACGCGCGCCGCTGGTACCGGATCGGTCAGGAACGCGTGCTCTACTGGAACCACGCCATCGTCCATCCGCCGGTCGACCGCAACCGCCCCCCGCACGAGGTCGCCGACGTCTACGTCCACGTGGTGCGCGAGACGGACGCAGGGATCGTCGTGCGCGGCGCGAAGGTCGTCGCTACCGGCTCGGCGCTCACCCACCACAACTTCGTCG
>JANZZC010000148.1 GCA_026419575.1 Thermomicrobium sp.
GCACTACATGGCGTGGCGTGTCCAGCGATGAGCGGGTCCTACGGCCGGCGGCGGTCACGGCAGCGGCTCCCAGCGGCGTGTGGGTGGTCGTCGTCAACTACAACACGGCGGAGCTCCTCGAACGCTGCCTGACGGCGCTGCGGGAGAGCGTTCTGGATCGCGCCTGCACCGTCTTTGTCGTCGACAACGGCTCGCAGGATGGCTCGGTGCAGCTCGTGCACGACCGGTTCCCGGAGGTGGTTCTCCTGGAGATCGGGAAGAACGTGGGGTTCGCCCGCGCGAACAACCTCGCACTGCGGCGCATCGTCGCGCTGGTGCCGGTGGGTGCCTTGCGGGAACACGCGGTTCTCCTGTTGAACACGGACTGTTTCGTCGAACCCGACACGCTCCAGCGGCTGGTCGACGTGCTGGATCGCGAGTCCGACGTCGCGATCGTCGGGCCGAAGCTGGTGCTCCCGGACGGCCGCCTGGACCTGGCCTGTCGCCGGAGTTTCCCGACGCTCGGCAGCGCGCTGTGGAAGCTCACCGGGCTGGCGCGACTTTTCCCGCGCAGCCGGTGGTTCGCCCGCTACAACTTGACCTTTCACGATCCCGACGAGCCGCTCGACGTGGACGCGGTCAGCGGGGCGTGCATGCTGGTGCGGCTGCAGGCTGTGGCGGAGGTCGGCTTGCTCGACGAGGCGTACTTCATGTACGGAGAAGACCTGGACTGGGCGTATCGGATCAAGGCGCGCGGGTGGCGCGTCCGCTACGAGCCGCGGGCGCGCGCCGTGCACCTGAAGGGAGGCTCCTGGGGGCGACGCGACCCGCGGGTGCTCTGGGAGTTCTACCGCGCCATGGCGTTGTTCTACCGGCGGCACCACGCACCGCGGCAGCCGAGGCTCGTGCGGGGAGTCGTCTACGCGGCGATCGGGGTACGGTTCGGTCTGGCGCTCGCGGCCTTGGGTGCGCGACGACTAGTGCGGCGCCGGTAGGGCTCAGTCGAGGGCCTGATCGACTTCGTCCCGGGTGCGCTCGATGGCCCAGGCGAGGTCGTCACGCTCGCGTACCGCTTCGGCATCAATCTCCAGCGAATCTTCGACGAGCGTGACGAGGTAGGTATCCAGCGCGAGGGCGGCGAACTGGGCGTCGGGGTAGCGGGCGGAGAGCGCGTCGGCACACTCTCGGTCGCAGACGACGAGGACGGGTGCGCCACCGAGAGCGAGCGGCGCGTCGATGCTCCAGAGGACGAGGCCCGTCTCGGCAACGACGAGCTCCCCGCACTGGTCGCAGCGGACGGCCGGGACGAATCCTTCGGGGCGGAGGTCCATGACGAACGGCATGGTCGCGATCGCTCCGACTCCAGGCCTGCACCGTACGAGAGGATAGCACGATGGGTCGAGGAGACCGACGGTGATGGAGGGTCTGCTCCGGCTGCTCGTCGCTGGATTCGTCGCGACGGTCCTGCTCACGGTCGTGCTGCGCGGGAGCCAACTCTTCGGCTTGACGCGGATGGATCTCCCTTTGATTCTCGGCCTCTGGATTACACCCGAACGGGAGCGGGCGAAGTTCATCGGCATCTTCGTGCATCTGCTGGTGGGTTGGCCGCTGGCGGCGATCTACGCCGGACTCTTCTGGCTCGCAGGAGGGCCGTCGTGGTGGCTGGGCGCGCTGGCAGGGTCGTTCCACGCGCTGTTCGTCCTCTTGGTCGTGTTGCCCGGTCTGCCCGGAGTCCATCCGCGGATGGCGAGCGAACGAACGGGGCCGGATCCGACGCGTCATCTGCAGCCGCCGGGGCTCGCTGGCCTCAACTATGGCCGTCGGACCGCGGTGGCGACGGTGATCGGTCACGTGCTGTACGGCGCCGTGCGGGGCATCTTGCTGCAGCGGTAGTTCAGCCTGCGCCGAGCGCAGAAGTTCGACGTGGTTCGGCGGCTTCCGCGAGCGCGAGCGCTGCGCTGACGAGGCCGATGTGGCTGAACGCCTGGGGAAAGTTGCCGAGGTGCTCGCCGGTACGAGGGTCGATCTCCTCAGCGAAGAGGCCGACGTCGTTGGCACGCTGGAGCAAGCGCTCGAAGCGCTCGTGGGCTTCGTCGAGACGACCGATGCGAGCGAGGGCTTCGACGAGCCAGCAGGAACAGATGACGAAGGCACCCTCGGGGCCGGCGAGCCCGTCCGGCCGGTGGTACCGGTAGACGAGGTCACCGGCGGTGAGTTCGCGCAGGACCGCATCGACGGTGCCTTGGACCCACGGATGGGCCGGCGAGAGGAAGACGTCCTGGAGCGCGAGCCAGAGGAGGGAGGCGTCCGGTTCGCCACCGGGCACAGCGACGAACGCGTTGCGGGCGGGATCGACGCCGTAGGTCACGAGCCAGCGCTCGAGTTCGGCGGCGGTCTGGCGGTAGCGATCGAGCGGCAGGCGAACGCGATCGAGTCGGGCGAGGCGCTCCAGGTGACGGAGTCCGACGAGGACCATGACTTTGGAGTGGACGTGGTGGGCTCGTCCCGAGCGGACTTCCCAGATACCGTCGTCCGGCTCGCGCCAGCGGCAGACGATGACGTCGGCGAGCCCGCGGAGGAAACGGTACTCGTCGGCGTCGAGGGGACGGCCGAAGGCGCGGTAGCGGGCGAAGGCGTCGATGACCTCGCCGTAGACGTCGAGCTGGAACTGGGACGAGGCGCCGTTGCCGATGCGGACGGGGCGACTGCTCCGGTATCCGTCGAGGTCGACGAGCTCGCGCTCGGGGATGCGGGGGTCGCC
This sequence comes from Thermomicrobium sp., assembly GCA_026419575.1. Classification (GTDB taxonomy): domain Bacteria; phylum Chloroflexota; class Chloroflexia; order Thermomicrobiales; family Thermomicrobiaceae; genus Thermomicrobium. The sequence goes on from JANZZC010000148.1 coordinate 2,741, forward strand.
GTAGATCGTATAGACGACTTGGAGCTCGGGTTGGGTGAGTCGGGTGGCGTAGAGGATCCAGTCGACGAAGGCCTCGGCTTCCTCGTGGCAGCCGAGGCCGAGGAGCGCACGGACGGTGAACGCGGCGTCGCGGAGCCAGCAGTAGCGGTAGTCCCAGTTGCGCGGGCCCCCGGGCCATTCGGGAAGGGAGGTGGTGGGGGCGGCGACGATGGCGCCGGAGGGCGCGTAGGTGAGCAGTTTGAGGACGAGGGCACTGCGCTCGACGGCTTCGCGATAGGGTCCCGAGTAGGTGCAGTGCGAGATCCACCGTGACCAGTACTCGATCGTGAGCCGCTCGAGGGTGTCGAAGAGCTGCGGGAGCGGGAGCTCGATCGGGGCCTCGTCGGCGTACGCGAGGGCGAAGTCGGCCGCTTCTCCCGCCTGGAGCACGACCGTCGCGCGGAGGAGGGAACCGCGCTGCTCGAGGGGGACGCTCGCGTAGAGGACGGCTGCCGAGTGTCCCCAGCCGTACTGGTACCAGTGGTTCGCGAAGCGGCGGAGCTCGGGGGTGCGACGACCGAAGCCCGGACGCAGGCGAACGGTGACGTCGAACGCGACGCGGCCGGTCTCGCAGCGGGCACGCCGGACGAGGAGCGTCTGGGGCAGCGGGTAGTAGCGCTTCTGGGTTTCGGTGAGCGCAGGGAAGAAGTCGGTCACGCGGAGCCGGCCGGTCGCGGTCGTGAAATGCGTCTCCAGGACGTTGGTGCGCTCGCGGTACGCGCGCTGGACGCCCTGGATATCGTGGGGGAGGATGGCCCAGTAGCCGCCGAGGGCTGCATCCAGGATGCGGGAGAAGACAGGGTCGGCATCGAAGCGCGGCAGGCAGAGCCAGTCGATCGAGCCCTGGCGGGAGACGAGTGCGGCGGTCCGGCCGTCGCCGATGACGGCGTAGTCGGCGATGGGTGGATAGGGGCTGGGCGGCGACATGAGCGACTGCCTTCGCTGTGCTACGATGCGATGACGTCGGTGAGCGCGCCGCGACGCAGCGGCGACAAGGAAGGATAGCGGGGAGATGGAAGAGCGAGAACGGTACGTCCTGTGGGAGATGACCTGGCCGGAGCTGGAATCGGCGATGGGAGAGATCCGGCTGGTCGTGATCCCCGTCGGGTCGACGGAGCAGCATGGCCCGCACGCCACTTTCGCGACGGACAGCGTGCGGGCGTACGAGTTCAGCGTGCGGCTGGCGGAGCGGCTGTACCCGGAGGTACTGGTGGTACCGGTGATGCCGTTCGGCGTGTCGCCGCACCACATGGCGTTTCCTGGGACGATCACGTTGTCGGCCGAGACGTTCATGCAGGTGCTCTACGAGGTCGTGGCGAGCCTGGCAGAGCACGGCTTCGAACGGTTCTTGTTCGTGAACGGGCACGGTGGGAATCGGCCAGCGCTGGAGCTCCTGATCCAACGTCTGCGGCGCGAACTGGACGTCATGGCTGCCTGGGTCTCTATCACGGAGCTGGCCAACGACGTGGTCCAGCGTGGGAAGGTGGCGGAAACGATCGGCCATGCCTGCGAGAGCGAGACGAGCCAGTTGCTGTACCTGGCACCGTGGGCGGTGCGCGAGGACGCGCTGGCGCCGGGCGAACTGCTGGAGCAGGCGTATCCGCATGCTTCGTGGTGGGGGCCAGTGCACGTGGCGTATTCGTTCGACGAGATCACGGCGAACGGGGCGCTAGGCGACGCGCGGGCGGCTTCGGCTGATTTCGGGGAGGCGATCGTCGAGACGGCGTTGAACCGGCTCGCGGAGTTCGTCGAAGCGTTCATCGAGGAGAGCCCGTTCGAGGAATTCGAGCTCGAGGAGGAAGAGGAAGAGTGAGACCGGGCGGAGGACGCGGCGAGTTCGCTGGTCGGGTGACGAGTCTCCAGGAATCGCCGCTGAGCGGGAAGCGCATCGCGTTCATCGGGTGCGGGGTGATGGCCGAAGCGATGGCAGCGGCGTTGCTCCGCGCCGGGCTGGTGAGCGTGCACCAGCTGACCGGTGGGGAGCCGAACGCGCGACGACGCCAGGAGCTCCTGGCGCGGCTCGGGATGGAGACGATCGCCGACAACGCGGCGGCGGCCCAGGGGGCCGCTCTGGTGGTGCTGGCGGTGAAGCCGCAGACGTTGGACGCTGCGATGCGCGACCTGGCTGGCCGTCTGTCCCCCGCACAGGTGGTGCTTTCGATCGTGGCCGGGGCGACGCTCCAGCGGCTTCGGGAGGGGTTGCGGCACGAGCGGGTCGTGCGCTCGATGCCGAACACGCCGGCGCAGATGGGCTACGGGGCGACCGTCTGGTGCCCGGCACCGGCAGTGACGCCGGAAGACGAGCGGCTGGTGCGCGCGGTGCTGGAGGCGATGGGACTCGCCTTGCGGGTGGACAACGAGGACTTCGTCGACATGGCGACCGCGCTGAGCGGCACCGGGCCGGCGTACGTCTTCCTGATTATGGAAGCGCTGATCGATGCGGGTGTGCACCTCGGGTTCTCGCGGAGCGTCGCCGAGCAGCTGGTGCAGCAGACGATCCTGGGTTCGGTGCTTTTCGCTCGGGAGACGGGGAAGCATCCGGCCGAACTCCGCAACATGGTCACGACGCCCGGCGGGACATCGGCCGCGGCGCTCTACGAGCTGGAGCGTGGGGGGATCCGGACGGTGATCGCGCGCGCCGTGTGGGCGGCGTACCGTCGGGCGAAGGAGCTGGGGGCGGGCAAGCCGAACGGGGGACCGAGCGACCTGTAGCGCTCAGCCGAGCGAGCGGCGACCGGGCACGATCTTGACGAGCTGACCGGTGTCGGCGTCGGCGACGTAGAGGATGCCGTCGAGTCCGACGACCATGGCGACAGGACGGTGGAGCGCGGTGGCGAAGAGGGAGACGCTGGCGCTCTGCCCGTCGGGGTTGGGGAGAGCACGGAGGAGCGCGCCGCCTGTCTCGCGCGTGCCCCAGAAGAAGAGCGTCCCGGGTACCAGGTCGGCCCAGAGCGGAGTGGTGTAGGCGAGGCCGCCGGCTGGCGTGAACCCGAGGGGCAGCTCGAGGAACGGCTCGGCGAGGAGCGTCTGGCCGCGCGGGGCGAGCCGGAGGACCTGCGCTGGCTCGCCGGGTTCCTGGACGATCGCGAAGAGGAGCTCGCCCCAGGCGAGGAGCCGGACGAGGCCTGGCGGTGCCGGTCCGAGCGGGACGACCCGGTTCTCGTTGACCACGTAGATGGTGGCAGTTCCTGCACCGTCGGCCGACGTTCCCGCGAGGAAGACGCGGCCACGCTGGTCGGCCACCGGCGCACCGGCGGGAGCGGGGAGTGGCTGAAAGGTGAGCGGGATCGCTTCGGTACGATCGGCGATCCCGTCGCCGTCGTCGTCGCGGAGCCGTACCAGGCCGCGCTCTTCCACGACGTAGACCCAGGTGCCGGCGGTGGTGACGCCGCGGGGCGCGACGAAGCCGGAGGCGAAGGTGGTGAGGCGCGAGGCGCGGCCGCTGGCGTCTTCGGCGGTGACGAGCAGGAGGGT
>JANZZC010000160.1 GCA_026419575.1 Thermomicrobium sp.
CGGCGAGGTCTTCATGAGCGGCGCCATGACCACGTTCTTTCTCGCCGACTATCTCAACCGTTCGGGCTTCTTGAAGTCGCACCCGTGGCTCGGTCTCATCGCCATGGTGCTCTTCAGCGGCCTGGTCTCCATGACGGTCGCCGTCCTGGTCGAGCGGATCGCGTACCGGCCGCTCCGCGGAGCTCCGCGCCTGGTGCCGCTCATCACCGCGGTCGGTGCTTCCTTCTTCCTCCAGTACACCTTCCGTGGCCTCTTCGGCAGCGGCGTTCGCGCTTATCCGACGATCCCGGTCCTGCAGGGGAAACTCTGGGTCTTCCAGAAGACCCAGGTCGTCGTCTTCGTCGGCGTGCTCGTCACGCTCGCGCTCTTGGTCCTCTTCCTCCAGCGCACCCGCGCCGGGCTGGCTATCCGTGCCGTCGCCGAGGACCGCGAGGCCGCGGCGCTCATGGGAGTCGACGTCGACCGGGCGATCGTGACCACCTTCGCGGTCGGTGGCTTCATGGCGGGCGTCGCTGGCGTTCTCTACGCGCTCGTCTTCATCCAGGTCCAGTTCTTCATGGGCTTTCTCCCGGGGATCAAAGCGTTCACCGCCGCCGTTCTCGGCGGCATCGGGAACCTCCCGGGTGCCGCGCTGGGCGGCCTCGTGCTCGGTGTGATCGAATCGGTCGGTCCGAGCCTCTTCTTCGACGGCTACGGCATCCGCGCCGCGCACCAGCTCAAGGACGTCATCGCCTTCACGATTCTCGTCTTGATCCTGATCTTCCGCCCCACCGGTATCCTCGGCGAGCGTCTCGGCGGGGAGGATCGGGTATGACCGCGACGGCACTGCGCCGGGCCCTCTTCGTCGGCTTTCTCGCCGGGATCGCTGGCTGGCACCTGAGCCTCGTGGGTCTCGTTCCCGCGTTCGCGCAACGTCGCCTGATCGGCGAAACGATCACCTTCAGTTACGTCCTGCTCCTCACGCTCATCGCCATCGCGGCCGCGGTCGCGAGTCGCTGGCACGCCGGACTCGCACCGCGACTCGTGACGGGGACGATCGCTGGTCTGGTCACCGTCCTCGCCTTCTTCGTCCTCGCTGTCGTCGTCACGACCTTCAACCTGCGCCAGTATTTCCTGAACGCGACTCCCGACCTCGCCCGCGTCTTAACCTTGGGCGGAACCGGGGCGGACGCCGGTTCCCTGCTCCGCCTCGTCGCGCTCGGCCTGCTCGCCGGACTCTTCGCCGTCCTGGTGCAATCGTTGCCGTACCCTTGGGCGCGGGTCGTGGTGTCCACGATCGTCGTGACCCTTCTGCTCGGTCTGCTCCGGGACGTCTTGGCCCCGATCCTGCCCGCGGCGATCGCCCGCTTCCTGTACGGCAGCGCCGGGCTGTCCGCTGCGGGAGCAGCGGTGGTCGCAGCGGTCGCGTTCGTCGCCTTCGCCGTTCGCTGGTCGCTCGGTCGCCGTGCCATCCGCGCCCGCGCTCCGGTCGTCCTCCCCGATCGAGTGCGGCGTCCGCTGTCCACTCTCCTCATCCTCGTGCTCCTGGCGAGCGTTCCCTTCTGGGCCGGCCTCTTCCTGAGTAACGTCGCTGACTTCGTCGGCTTCTACATCCTGATGGGGCTCGGTCTCAATCTCGTGCTGGGATTCGCCGGGCTGCTCGACCTCGGCTACGTCGCCTTCTTCGCGGTCGGTGCCTACACGATGGCCGTCCTCACCTCGCCCGAGATCGGCCAGAGGTTCACGCTCGACTTCTGGGTCGCTCTCCCGATCGCGGTCGCGCTCACGGTTTTGGCTGGCCTTCTGGTCGGCCTCCCCGTGCTCCGCATGCGCGGCGATTACCTCGCGATCGCGACGCTCGGATTCGGCGAGATCGTCCGTCTCCTCGTCCTTTCCGACTGGCTCAAGCCCTACCTGGGTGGCGCGCAGGGTGTCACGCGCATCGGCCGCCCGCACATCGGTGGCTTCCGCATCGACTCCCCGCAGGAGTTCTACTTCCTCGTCCTGCTCTCCTGCCTTCTCGCGTGGTTCCTTTCTGTTCGCCTCCGCGACTCGCGCCTCGGCCGTGCCTGGTTCGCGATCCGCGAGGACGAGCACGTCGCGCAGGCAATGGGGATCAACCGGGTCACCGCCAAGCTCTCCGCGTTCGCGATCGGTGCGTCCTTCGGCGGGCTGAGCGGTGCGCTGTTCGCCTCCCTGGTCGGCTCGGTCGTCCCCGCCAGCTTTTCGCTGCTCGTCAGCATCAACGTCGTCGCCCTGCTCGTCCTCGGCGGCATGGGTAGCCTGCCGGGCGTCGTCGTCGGTGCGCTCGCCCTGGTCGGCATCCCCGAGCTCCTGCGGGAGTTCCAGGAGTACCGCCTGCTCGTCTACGGGATCGTGCTCATCGCGATGATGCTCTTCCGCCCAGCCGGACTCCTGCCGGAACGCATCCATCGCGTCGAACTCGAACAGGCCGTCGAGGAGGCTCACGAGGTCACCCCGGCCGAGTTCGCGACGGGCCGCGACTGAGAGGGATCGGCGATGGCGCTGCTCGAAACCTCCCGCCTCACCAAACGCTTCGGTGGACTCGTCGCGCTCCGCGACGTCGATCTCGCGGTGCGGGAGCGCGCAATCCACAGCGTCATCGGACCGAACGGCGCCGGCAAGACGACACTCTTCAACTGCATCACCGGTTTCCTCGTCCCGGATGCCGGCGATATCCGCTTCGCCGGCGAGTCGATCGCCGGCCTCCGCCCCGACCTCGTCGCCGCACGAGGCATCGCCCGCACCTATCAGAACATCCGGCTCTTCCGTCATCTCTCGGCGCTCGACAACGTGCTCATCGGCATGCACCCGCACATCCGCTATTCCCTGATCGACGCGGTGTTCCGGACCGCCCGGTACCGCCGTGCCGAGGAGGACGCGCAGCGCGAGGCGCGCGAGCTCCTGCGCTTCGTCGGGCTCGCCGGCAAGGAGTCCGTCACCGCCGCGAACCTCCCCTACGGCGATCAGCGTCGGCTCGAGGTCGCCCGTGCACTCGCCCTCCATCCGAAGTTGCTTCTCTTGGACGAGCCGACCGCCGGAATGAATCCCGCCGAGACCGACGAGATGATCCGCTTGATCCGGCGGCTCCGCGACGAGCGCGGCATCACCGTGCTCCTCATCGAGCACGACATGAAGGTCGTGATGAACATCAGCGACGTCGTCACCGTCCTCGATTTCGGCGAGAAGATCGCCGAGGGTACGCCCGACGAGGTACGCCGCGATCCCCGCGTCATCGAGGCGTATCTCGGCCGGGGCGCGGCCAGCGGCCTCGGACCGTCCTCCGTCGTGCAACCGGGAGAGGCATGAGACGATGGCGCTCCTCGAACTTCAGCGCGTCCATGTCCACTACGGGCCGATCCAGGCCTTGAAGGGCGTCTCCCTCACCGTCGAACCCGGCGAGATCGTGACGCTGCTCGGCGCGAACGGTGCCGGCAAGACCTCGACGCTCCGCGCGATCTCCGGTCTCGTCCGACCGTCGGCTGGCCGCATCGTGCTCGGGGACGTCGACATCACGCACCGCAAGCCGCACGAGATCGTCGCCCTCGGCGTCGGCCACGTCCCGGAGGGTCGCCGCATCTTCCCTCGGCTCTCCGTCGAGGAGAATCTCCGGCTCGGCGCCTTCTCGGTCCGCGATCGTCGGGAGATCGCCCGTCGGCAGGAGTACGTCTTCACCCTCTTCCCACGCCTCGCCGAGCGACGCAAGCAAGCCGGCGGCACCCTTTCCGGCGGCGAGCAGCAGATGCTCGCCATCGGCCGCGCCCTCATGATGCAACCGCGGATCCTCCTCCTCGACGAGCCTTCGATGGGGCTGGCCCCCGTGCTCGTCGAGAGCATCTTCGAGGTCATCCAGCGCCTCAACCGCGACGGGACCACAATCCTGCTCGTCGAGCAGAACGCCCGTATGGCGCTCGACATCGCCCACCGGGGATATGTCCTGGAGACGGGCCGGATCGTCCTCTCCGGCAGCGCCCGCGAGCTCGCCGCCGATCCCCGCGTCCAGGCCGCCTACCTCGGCGCGGCTTGAACTTACTCCGCCGCCAAGAGGTCCCCGCTCTCCTTCCGGCTCACCGTGAACTGCACGTTCGCGAACCGCCCGACCAGACGCGCCACCTCGTGCGCTCCCAGCCCGCCCCAGCCACGCGCCATCGCCGCCACGTAGAACTGATGCGCCAAGGCCGCCAATGGCACCGGCGAGCCGACATCGTTCCCCAGCCGCATCGCCAGCTCCATGTCGCGCTTCATCAGTTCCAGCCGGAACGATGCCGAGCGCACCTCACCGATCAGGTCGGGCACCACATCGGTCCAGAGCTTCCACCCGCCGCTGCTGGAGCGGATCACCTCGTACACGCGCCTGAGATCGGCGCCCGCGTTCGCGGCCAGCGCGAGCGCCTCGCCGATCAGGATGAGACTCACACCGGCGATCATGTTGCTGACGAGCTTCACCACCTTACCCATCCCGGGATCCCCGACCAGGTACACGTCGCGCCCGAGAACCTGCAGGATCGGCAGCGCCCGCTCGAAAACGGCGGCATCCGCACCGGCGATGATCGTGAGGTCGCCGCTCCTCGCCTCCTCCGGCCCGCCACCGACCGGCGCATCGACGACGTCGATCTGCCGCGGTCGCGCCTCGTCCGCGATCCGCTGGACGATCATCGGCGACGCCGTGCTCAGGTCGATCACCAGCGTGCCAGGTCGCAGGTGTTCGAGCGCCCCCTCCGGACCGATGTACACTTCGAAGAGTTCCTCGTCACCGGGGAGGCAGGTCAGGAAGACGTCAACTCGGTCCGCCACCAGCAGCGGCGTCGGGACCGCCTCCGCACCGTGGAGTTCCAGCGCCTGCGCCACTTCCCAGCGCCGATCGCTGACCAGCACTCGGTATCCGGCGTCCAGCAAGCGCAAGACCATCGGACGACCCATGTTCCCGAGCCCGATGAAACCGAGCGTCGGCTTCTCCTCCACGGCCTCGATCCTTCCCTGCAGCGAAGAGACAGTCGACCGGCGATATCTGTGCACGGCTGATCATGCCGGAATCCGAACCGCACCTGCAAGGGGACTCCTCGGCCGAACCGCTGCGCCCAGCTGACGAGCCCGCGGCATCCGACCCGACTCTCCGACTCCGAGCGAGCCTCGACCTTCCGCCCCCGACTTCTCCGGCTGGCTGGTCTCCAGCACCGGAGCTCGCCGTCCACAGACCGATCAGTCGCGGGCGCTTTCGATCGGCAGCGCGACGACGATCAACCGCTGGTCGTATCGGCCGGTCGCCGGATTGTAGTTCCCCGCGCAGGTGATCAAGGTGACCCGCTCCGACACCGTCGGCCCGACGATCCGTTCGACCGGCGCTTCCGCTTCGACCACCGTCTCGAGGCCGCTCACCCGGTACCGCACCACCCGGCCGTCGACCAACAACAGTTCGACCACGTCGCCGACGCGCAGTCGCCACAGGTCCCAGAACACCGCCGGTCCGACGCCGACGAAATCGACGTGTCCTGCCAGGACGATGTTGCTCCCCTGTCCCGGTAACGCGGTGAACTCATACCACGCGACCTCGTCCGGTCGATCGGGCGCTTCCATGCGACGCGTGGGGTCCAACCCCTTCGTCACGACCGGCGCATCGACGCCGATGGCCGGGATGCGGATCCGCTCGATCCGCTCGATCCCTGCGGTGGGTGTCGGCGACGCATCCACCGCGTCTCCGCGCACCGGCGTCACCGGAGCTGGTGTGGGGCTGCTCACTCGGGGGCTGAGACCGACGGCCGGTCGTTCCGGTCGCGCCTCGGGGCTCGCCTCCCGACGCAGACCTCCGAGCGTCGAGCTGCCGAGCAGCCCGAGCCCGAGACCGATCGTCCAGCTCGCTGCCGCCAGGACGAGAAGGATGCCGACACGCCGCACCGGTCACTCCGGATCGGCCGCTCTGCGCCGGTTCCCACGCACGAGGCCAACTCCTCCGATCGTGGCTCCCGACAAGCCGAGCACGATGAAGCCGAGCCCGAGCCGCCGGAGGTCACGCCCACCGTCGCTCGTTCCGGTCGCGGGCAACCCGATCGTCGGCGTCGGGGTCGGCGCCGGCCCGACGACCGGCGTCGCGGGACCGAGCGCCGGCGTCCGGCCAGCCGTCGGCGAGGGTCGCGCGGCTGCTGGCGGCGCTCCAGGGGTCCCGGTCGGGGCCGCGGTCGGTACCGGCGTCGTCTCCGGTACCGGCAACTCGTACGCGCCGATGTCGCACGCTGTCCCCTGCGGCCGCTTCGTGTGCAACTGGTCCTCTGGCGGGCAACTCTGCTCGCCGGCCGCGTCGAGCGCCGGGCTCCCGAGGCCGAGCGCGTGGAACAGTGTCCCTGTTCCCGGATCCACCTGCAGCGGCTGCAACGAGGGCGCCGAATCCACGAGATCGCCGGCGCCGCGCAGGAGGCAGCTGTCGCGGTCTTCCAGGTTCCCGCCCTGCGAGCTCGGGGCGAGGCCGCCGCAGTTGCCACCGCCCGGACTCGCGGCGAGCAGGCTGCCGCGCAGCGTCACGTTGCCGCCGTCGTTGTAGAGCGCGCCACCGGATGCCGCCGCGTTCGACGCGATCGTCACGAACTGGAGGCTCGCCGTCCCCTGCGGACCGACCCAGAGCCCACCGCCCCGCTGCTGGCTCACGTTGGTGCTCACCGTCACGTTGGTCAGCCCTGCCGTTCCCAAGACGGCGAGTCCACCGCCGTACGAACTCGCCTGGTTCTCGGTCACCGAACTCGCGACCAGCGTGAGCTGTCCGCCCTTGCGCACGGCGATCCCGCCGCCGAGTTGCCCCGCGGTACCGCGCCGGACCGCCGTGTCGGTGAGCGTCGCCTTCCCCGTCTCCAGGACCAGCAGTCCCCCGCCGTCGTTCGTCGCCTCGTTGTCCACGAGCTGGACACGTTGGAGATCAGCTTGGTTCGCCGCGACGATCCCGCCACCCGACCCGCTGGTGCTGTTCGCCTCGACGGTCACGCTCGTCAGGACGATCTTCCCCAACCCGGCGATCCCACCACCGTCGAGCGCTGCCTCGTTCCCGCGGATCACCGTGTTCCCGAGGATAGTGAGCGTCTTGCCCCCCGCGTGGTAGATGCCGCCGCCGGCAGCCTGGCTCCGGTTCCCGTCGACCGTCGCGCCGTCCAGGACGAGCTCTCCCTGGTTCCAGATCCCACCGCCGTCCTGAGCGGCAACGTTGTTTTGGACGAGCAAGCTACGGAGTCGACCGCTGCCCGAGTTCGCGAGACCACCGCCGAGTCGCGCCCGGTTGTTCCGCACGATCACTGTCTCCGGCGAACTCAGATCGAGCGTCCCCCTGTTCGCGATTCCCCCGCCCGAGCCTGCCTCCGCACTGTTGTTCTCGATGACCGTCCGCGAGAGGGCCACCAGGCCAGCGTTCGCGATCCCGCCACCGTCCCCCTCGACCGCGACGTTGCCCGCGACCCTCCCCCCGACGACTTGGACGGTCGCCTTGCCGACCGCCGCCAGACCACCCCCGTCGAACCTGGCTCGGTTCTCGGCGAGTTCGCTGTCGAGGATCGTCACCATCCCTTGATCCGTCGCGATCCCGCCGCCGTTCGCCGCCTCATTCCCGGTCACCGTCGCGTTCCGCAGCGTGAGCTGACCTCGCGCGACCCAGATACCGCCGCCGCGTCCGCTCTTGTCCTGCCCTGCATCGGTCGGAACACGGTTCCCCTGCACGAGCGTCCCCTGGAGCTCCACCTGGCCACCGTCCATGGCCAGACCGCCACCGTCGCTCCCGGCCGCGTTCTCGTTGCCGGCGCCAGCGCCGCCGATGACCACCCGACTGCCCAGAACGAGCCGGCCGCCCTGCACCCAGACCGCACCACCGGCTGCGCTCGCCCGGTTGCCGACGAAGGTCACCACGCCGTCGAGCACTCCCGCCCCCGCGACGACCAGCGCCCCGCCGTTCCCGTCCTCGTCGTCGCTACCCGCCTGGTTTCCCTGGAAGACCACCCGTGCCCCCGCCAGCGTCGTCACCGTCCCCGTCGGCGCGACGAAGACCGCCCCGCCGTCCGCTGCCGATCGGTTCCCCTCGAAGACGACCTCGCCGAGCTGGAGCACGCCGCCGACCCAGACCGCCCCGCCATCGAAGTCGCGGGGATCCTCGTGTCCAGCCTCGCCGCCGGTCAACGTCAGCCCCTCCAGGACGACCGTCGCGCCCTCACCGACGTCGAACAGGCGGTCCGGTCCGTCCACCCACGCA
>JANZZC010000003.1 GCA_026419575.1 Thermomicrobium sp.
CTCGAGAAGGGGCTCGTCCTGCAAGCCGTGACGCTGGCCCGCGAGTGGCTGGTCAGTTGGGAGCTGGCCCGCTACCTCCCGGAGCGATCGGACCGGTGGACGAGCCGGGAGGCACGAGAGGAGGCTGAGGGGAAGCTCAACAAAGGAGCCCAGGCACTGAAGGACGGTTCATCCGTCGCCACCCAGCTGGCCGACCGAGAACTCTACGAGCTGTGGAACCAGCTCGCCGACCTCCGCAACGACCTCGCGCACGGCGGCATGCGCGAGAGCCCGCGCCGAACCGAGCGGGTTCTGTTTCAGGTCAAGCAGCTCGTCTCTCGCCTCCGCGCCCTCGTGGAAGGAAGCGACCGGTCCCCTGACTGACCGTGCATACCCGGACGCGGTCGACGCCAGCGGGGATCGGCGCGGCCGTCGGTCGGGACTCCGTACGCTCGACCGCTGCGGTTCGGCGCGCAACGTGCCGTTCCGCCGCTCGACGAGCGCACGGGCAGAAGAGCCCCGACTGCGTCACAGCGGCCGGTGCAGCGGAGTTGCGCCGCCTTCTCGCTCGCCGTCGAGGGCGAGCGAGACAGTGGCCTCAGCCGGCGCGGCGCTCTCGGAACTCCAGTGCTCCCAAGTGGTGTAGCCCGCGCACCGTGCACGCGTTCGCCGCGATGCGGATCGCCCGGAGCCGATGCGTCTCGCGAGCGGATCCCGGGTGCACCACCAGTGAAGCGCAGTACAGGGCTCCACGCGGCGTGCGTGTCACTGCACGACCACGACATCGGTGCCGGGCTCGTCCCGGTCGAGCACGATCCGTCCCTTGCCCAGCCCTTTGGCACGATACATCGCTCGGTCGGCCAGGACCAACAACCGATCGTACGTCTGCTGGTGCGGGTGTGCGAGGACGATGCCGATGCTCGCAGATGCCGTGAGTCGCCGGTCTTCGATGCAGAGCGACTCTCGCAACGCCGACTCGATCCGTTGACCCACCATCAGCGCTCGCTCCGGCGTGACCTGTTCGAGCACGGCGACGAACTCGTCGCCGCCGATTCTTGCCAGGAAGTCCTTCTCCCGGAGACAGCGACGGAGGCGATCTGCCACCTCACGCAAGAACTGATCCCCGACATGATGACCATACGCGTCATTGATCGCTTTGAAATCGTCGAGATCGATGAAGAGGATGGCGATCTGCTGGACCGGCGGGAAGGCACGGACGAGGGACGCCAGATATTCCTCCAGGGCTCGTCGGTTCCAGAGACCGGTAAGCGGATCGTGCAGACCGTACCATGCCTGCTGCTCCAACTCCCGGAGTTCCGATACATCGGTGAACGCGCCTACGATGGTGTTCGGCGTGTCCGTCTCGTCGCGGACCACGATCCCACGCACGACGACCCACGTGTCACCCCCATCGAGCCGCTTGCATCGGAACTCTGCCGTCCAGCGGTCATGGGCTCCTTCGAGCACGCGCGTCAGCGAGGACAGGACACGCTCTCGATCGTCCGGGTGGATTCGTTCGATGATGGATCGGCCTGTCCAGCCCTGAGGAGGCGCGGCACAGCCGAACGCCGTCAAGTCCAGCGAGCCGAACACGATGGTGTCGGTGCGCAGGTCCCACTCGAAAATCACGTCCCTCGCGGCGAGCGTCGCGAAACGGAACCGTTGCTCACTGCGTGCCACTCGGCGATACAGCTTTTCCAAACTCTCGAAAAGGACAGCCATCCGCGCCCCCGCCAAGGCGAGCAGCAACGCTCCACCGACGATCGCCGTGCGCTGACTCGTGTTCGACAACGCCACCACGAAGACGAGCACGGGCAGGAGGACCAGGCTGATCTTGTGGAAGATCCCTGCGAACTCACCGTCAGGCCTGGTCACGCGGTTCAGGCGCCCCATCGTCGGATCGAGCGCTGCGAACGCGATTCCGACATACCCAGCCAACCAGCTGTAGTCGAGCACCGTTCCGACGACGTACGCACCGGAAACTGCAAGCCAAAGGTAGCCCACGTCACCGATGAGAAAGCAGAGAATGGCGAGAGCCAGAAACCCAGTCGGCCCCCTCTGAAATGAACCTGGAGTCAGTAACAGTGCGATCAGCGATGCAAGCAAGATGATGTCATAAATCGGGTACATGATGATCGCAAGTAGTACGGTGATCCAGTCATCGCTCGGGATCGCTATTTTCGAGAGAAGCGCTACCCATAGAATCAGAACCAAGCTTGCCGCGATGAGGGCGACGTCCAGAAGATACGAGAGCGACACGGTGCCAAGGATCGACCGGAGGAGACCGATGACCGAGGCGATGAGCACCAGCATCCCGGCATGATACCCTGCATCTGCGGGACTCAACAGCGGCGGATCTTGCCCGAGTACGTGAATGTACCCGAAATAGATTGCATCACCGATCGCCGACAACGCGCACGCCAGGGACAGTCCGATCCACGGCGCACGGTTCACCGGTCGAAAGGCCTGCACCGACCACAGCACGGCTCCACTCGCTACGATCCCCGTGAGAACATAGCTGACGGCCTGCGCCCGTTCGGGAAGCGCTGCATACGGTACAGCGACCGTGAGGAGAAGCGCCACCCAACCCCAGCGCCACCCCACCCGACCACGATCGCACCCCGAATCCCCGGCCGTCCGCCATCGACGAACGGGACAGTCGCGCACGCCGTTCGACCGCACGTCCCCCTCGCCCCTTCGTTCTTCACGGAGTATCGGGCATCAGCGTACTTTCCGGACATGGCCATTTCGTACTATCCGTGCCAGTCGACGAGCGCCTTCCGTGCTGCGGCCGGTCGACCATGTGCCTCTCGACCAGACATCCGTCTCGGATGCGCACCGGTCAATGGTGCGTCAGGTCTGCCGCGAGCACGCGCCTCGGACTGCACTCCCAGGTGGACGAAGGAACGAGGTGACGTGAGCGGACGCCTCGACGCCGAGCGAGCGTCGGACACCGACGGCCAACCCCCGCGAGACTGACACCCCTGCGATCGGTCGACGACCGGCAGCTTGGCAGACGACCCGGCCGACAGGACCCAAAAACCGTGCTCTCGCCGCCTGGCGAGCACCCGTTCCGCCTCAGCGGATGCCACTCGATCGGTCCCGCTCGACAGCGGGCTCAAGCGCTACCACGGCCTCGAGAGGCCACTCGTCGCGAGGCTCGATCACCCTCGCTGAGGGACACCGCTCGCTCCTCGATCGCCGCAGACGCTGCGCGCGACCGTGGACGCTCAGTCTGGCCAGGACCCGAGCCCACCGATGCTGTCGCGGCGGAGCCCGAGCGGACCCCTCGGTTCGACTCCTGCTCTTTCGCGATCGCCGGGCGGAGTCGCGCACCCAAGCATCAATCCCTTGCGTCGCCGGCTGGACTGCTGCCGCGACGCTCACTCGTCGCTGATCCAGACACTGGCGCGAGCCCGCGGTGCAGGACGGTCGCTGGTGACGAGGAGCCGAGGCCGCCTGTTGCTCCGAACCTCTGGGAGCTAGGGCTCTCCTCGTGATACGATTCCTTGTAGTTCCTTTCCCGAACGTCGAGAACCACACGATCGAGGTGCGACGCACCAGCGCGAGAAGCCGGGACCGACACGACTCTGTCAGGTGTTCTGACCATCTGCGCTCGATGCTCGCTCCGGGAGGTGAGCTATGACGCCTAGCGATGCACTGGCGTACATGAGCGCGAGCGAGCTCGCACTTCGCATCCGTCGGCGGGAGCTTTCCCCTGTGGAGGTCGTCGATGCCTTCATCGCGCGGATCGAACGACGTAACCCGAGCCTCAACGCGTTCGTCTACTTCGGCTTCGACGAGGCGCGCCAACGTGCCCGCGACGCCGAGCGAGCACTTCTGCGCGGTGACGCACTCGGGCCGCTCCATGGTGTCCCAACCGCGATCAAAGACCTGTTCGACTTCAAGCCGGGGTGGAAGAGTACGTTCGGAGGTATCCGTGCGCTCCGCGACTACGTCGTGGAGGGCTACTGCGCCTTTGCGGAGCGGATCGAACGGGCTGGTGCGATCATTCTCGGGAAGACGAACAGTCCTGTGATGGGATTCCGCGGCACGTGTGACAATTATCTGTTCGGTCCTTCCCGGAACCCATTCGATCTCCGTCGCAATACCGGAGGGTCGTCCGGCGGCAGCGCGGCTGCAGTGGCCGATGGTCTCGTCCCCTTCGCCGAAGGCACCGACGGCGGTGGCTCGATACGCATCCCGGCGTCATGGTGCGGTGTCTATGGTTTCAAGGCGTCTTTCGGTCGGGTCCCCTTCGTCACGCGACCGAATGCTTTTGCAGGCGATACGCCGTTCCTCTTCGAAGGGCCAATGACGCGGACCGTCGAGGACGCTGCGCTTGTCCTCACGGCACTAGCAGGCTACGACCCCCGAGATCCGTTCTCGCTCGACGAACAGGTCGATTTTCTCGCTGCCATCCGTCGTTCCATTCGCGGCTGGCGCATCGCCTACAGCCCGAACTTCGACGTGTTTCCGGTCGAGCCGGAGGTTGCAGCGGTCGTCAGCCAGGCGGTGCGCGCTTTCGAGGACGCCGGTGCGATCGTCGAGGAGATACGCATCGGTATCACCCGCCATCAGCGCGAACTCAGCGATCTTTGGTGCCGCCTCATCATGCCCGTCAACCTGCTGACTCTGGACGGATTTGCTGCCCAAGGCATCGATCTACTCGGCGAGTACCGAGACGATCTTCCGCCGCAATATCTGGAATGGGTCGAACGGACACGCTCGCTCACCGCGCTCGACTTCTATCGGGATCAGTGTATGCGCACCGAAGTCTACGACGCGATGCAACGCATCTTCGAACGGTACGATCTCCTGGTGACACCGACGCTCGCATGTCTCCCGGTCGAAAACACCGACGACGGGAACACCGTCGGCCCGAGCAGCGTGGCTGGTGAGCCGGTCGATCCATTGATCGGGTGGTGCCTCACCTACCCGGTCAATTTCACTGGCCATCCCGCGGCCTCGATCCCGGCCGGCTTGAGCGCGAGCGGGCTCCCGATCGGCATGCAGATCATCGGGCGACGGTACGCTGACGCCGACGTGCTCGCAGCGAGCGCTACTTTCGAGCGCCTCCGTCCTTGGCAAGCGACGTATCAGCGTTGTGCCGCTCGACCGCTTTGAGACCAGCACCTCCCGCGATGGCCGGCGTCACCGGGAGCGATTGCGACCTACGACCGCGTCGACGGGGTTCCGCCATCGCCGAACTCCCGGCACTCTGCGTTTGGCACGTCGGGCGGGAGCAGACGATGCTGAACCGAGTCGCCGTCCCTCCGTGACGGCATCCGTCAGGAGAACCTGCCGACCTTCGACGTCACGGGGGTGGCAGCCCGGGTACCCCAGCCGCATCCTTCCCCTCGCGTCGCACTCGACCTCCTCTCCTTCCTCCCGCGCATCGGACCGAGTCAGGCACGCCGTCGTCTCGGTGAGACCTCTCCCTCGAAGTGGAAGCTCTGGTCCGGTTCGGTCCCCGGAGCGAAACGGGAACGCCTGTCTTCCCCCGCCGACGATACGGTGGAGACGTCGTCGGTTCGTCGGGAGGTGCGGAGATGCCAGAGGAAAAGCGGAAAGAGGTGCGACTGTCCATCGCGCCGGTGCGCAACACCGTCGTCGTCCTGCTCGCTGTCCTGTCACTCCCCCTTGCGATCTGGTTCATCGGCTGGGGTAGCCGCGCGTACCTCGAGCATCGCGTCGTCCAGCTCGCCGCGCAGGAGCGGGCACGCTCGTTGACCGCAATCCAACGGGAGCGGGTCCGCTTGGCCGTCCGCTGCGACGAGCCGAGCCTCGCCGACGACGACACCTGTTTCCTCCACCGAGCGAGCGGTTGGCTGCAGTGGGGCGGCCTTCTGACCGGTCTCGGTGGGCTCGCACTCGTCGGATTCCTGGCTCTCCAGGCGCGCCTCGCCCGACGAGACCCGCGCTCGCTCTTGACGTCGTTCCGGAGGGCGGTCGCAGCAGTTTCCGTGGGCGGCGCAACGCTCGGCGTGGCGCAGGGCGGGTTGCTCGCCGGAGGTCTCGCCCTGGTCACCGCTGTCTTTCTCCCGTGGATGCCGATCGGCGTCCTGCTCGGCCCACTGGTCTTGGGAGTCTCCGTGGCCGTCAGCACCGTGAGGACCGCGCGTTCCTGGAGGAAGCCGTACACGCACAAGGAGACGGCACTGGCGCTATCCCGGACCGGAGCCCCGGAGCTCTGGCATCTCGTCGACGACGTCGCGCGAGCAGTCCGGACCGCACCCCCCCGACAACCTCATCGTCGTGCTGGAGCCGACCTGGTACGTCATCGCCATGCCAGTCGACACGCTCGACGGTCGACTCGAAGGACGGACGCTCTGTCTCTCGCTGACGCTCCTCCGGATCTGGAACGAAAAGGAGCTGCGCGCTGCCGTCGCACACGAACTCGCCCATTTCCGAGGGGCCGACTCGAGCTACAGCGGTGAGTTCGTCCCAGCCGTTCGCTCTGCAGTGCGCGGGTGGTACGCACTCCGTCCTGCGATCGGACGCGATGCGCGCCTGGGCGCTGCCCTCCTACTCCTTCCGCTCATCAGGTTCACCGTCGAGCGTTTCGCGATCGCGGTGGTGCGGCACGCACGGCAGCGTGAGTTCGTCGCCGACCGAGTCGCCGCGGATGCGGTCGGCCCGTTCCCGATCGCGACCGCACTCGTCAAGACCGCGATCGCGGTGCCCGTCTGGGCAGTCCACCTGCGCTACCTGGTCGAGGAACCGGACGCCAAACTGGAACAGGTCTCGGCGGCAGTCGCCTGGCTCGCGAACGCGTTCTGCGATGCTCCCTTTCCCCCGCAATGGCTCGCGCCCGACGACACCTTCCACCCGATCGATACGCATCCTCCGTTGGGGGACCGTCTCCATGCGCTTAACCTCGTGTTCCCCGAGGCGTGGGTCGCGACCTTCGTCCCTGACTACCCTGCTGTCGAACTGGTTCCGGATGCCGACGTCATCGATACCCGTCTGTCGCAGGAACTCTCCAAAGTAGCCGAGGCTGTCCGACGGGTTCGCGGGACAGCTCCCCACAGCGAGGAAGGCAGCGCTGAGCACGCCTGAAGGACCGTTCACGGTCCCTCGACGCGTGGCGGGCAGAAGGACCGACTCGCACGCCACCTCTCGGCAGCGGACCAGCGGCTGGTCGACGAGTTCGGTCGAGACGGTGCTGTGACCCACCGAGCGCGGCTGGTCGAGCCCGAGGCCTGGCCGTCCCTCGGAGACCAGCGTATTCCCGACGGTCGCTGGCGCTCGGCTGCGACGAGCGACCGCGGGCGACACCGACCGGGCGCCAGCGCGACGGGGAGCATCCGTCTTCCAGTGGGGCGCATGCCGCTCACCGCGGTCCGGGACGAGGTTGACAACCTGTCGGAAGGCGCATACGCTTCAGTGTAGCCGGGTTCGAGACGAGAAGGCAGCCGCTCAATATTAACAATTTCTTAACAACTGACCCCAGCACGTCGGGGATACTCTCCCAGCAGCGGTCGAGAACACGCGTGGGGGTCGTCTCGTCCGCTCGCAAATCCATGTCGACGGGGCTGCGCAGTTGGCCGAACGGAAGGGGGAGGCCGATGTTCGATCTGGAGGACTATGTCGAAGCGGAGACGGCACTCGCTGTCGTCGCGACTGCGGTGATTCTCTCGCCACGGGCACGCCGTCTCGTGCGCCGCGGATTGGTCTATGGCCTGGCCGGCGTCCTGGCAGCGGTCGAAGCGGGACGGTCGGCCATCCGGGGAGCCCAACAGGGCTTCGGTGCTGCCGTGACTCGCGTGCGCGCCACCTCCCAGGTGAGCCCGAACTGAGCGGAGGACGGCCGTGGAAGAAGAACGCGAGATCCAACCGGAAGCGGACGCACCGGAATCGGCGAGCACCGAGTCCACATCGGGCGAGTCGGCCGCCAAGCGTTCTGCCCGCCGGGCGAGCCGGGTGAGCGGTGAGGCGGCCGAGTCGGAAGCTCGTGCGGCGGATCGACCGACCGAGCAGCCGGAGGCAGCGACGGTCAGCCAACCCAGCCAGGACGGTGGAACGCTGCCACCGCCACCGACCGTCGTGCTCCAAGCCGAGCGGTTGCTCGACGAGGCACTCGTCTGGGGGGCAGCCTTCGGCGCGGTCCTCGCGCAACGGGCGCGCCGACTGGTGGCTCGTGCCCGGGAAGAGGTCGAGGACCTGTTCGCGGAAGCCGAAGCGGTCCGCAGTCAGTGGCGCAGCCACGTGCGGCAGCGGAGCCACACGAAGCGGTGATCGTCGCCCTCGGTCCGAGGAACACGGAGCGATGACGGGAGCGCAAGGCCAGCAGCCGGTGGTGCAGGTCGCCCATCGGCTTCCAGGACGTGTCCGTTTTCGGATCGACATCGACGAGCGCGGGAGGCTGACCGGCCTCCCGCGAGCACTGCACCAGCCCGGAATCCTCGACGTCCGGGTCGAGCCGCTCACGGGCAGCGTCCTCGTCCGCTACGACGCGCAGGCGACGACCGAAGAGGCGATCCGGGCCAGGATCGAACGTGCGTTGCGCAGTCCAGCCTCCAGTACGGACACGGGCACGGTCGAGACCGCTCCGCACCCGCCGGCGAAGCACCGGCTCGCCGTCGACCACCGGGTAGTGCGCCTCGACAGCCAGGGACACCGCTGGCAACGCGTTCGCTTACGCGTGACCGGGTTGGAGGGCAACCACACCCTGGCCCGCGAGCTCGAGACGAGACTCCAAGAACTGGGAGTCCACGTCGCACGAGCGAGTGTCGCGACTGGTCGCCTGCTCCTCGAGCATGACTCCGACGCGATCGCGCTGGAATCGATCCTGGAGGTGATCAGCGGGATCTCGCTGCCCGAGGAACCGCCGACGCTCCGCCGCACCATCGTCCCGACCGATCGCGGGCCATTGGTCTACGCCGCCTGGCGGACCGGCGCCACAGCCGTCGCGCTCGGTGCGCTCGCTGCCCGACAGCTCCTCGGTGGCACGGGACCGCTCACGGCGAGCCCGATCCCCCGGATCGCTGCGGATGCGGTGACGGTCGCCCGCGGATTTCCGACATTGCGAGAAGGATTGCGGCGGTTGCTGGGACCAGCGAACGCTGACATCGCGACCAGCTCGGTCAGCATCGTCTCGCAGACCGCCAATAACCAGCAGCTCGGGCTACTCGTCAGCTTGACCGAAGCACTGCGCATCGTGTCGGCACTCCTGCCCTGGCGCCGCGCGTGGCAGCGCTACGAGAGCGAGCTCCTCCGTACCAGCATCGCCCGCCCCGGTCAGACGTTGACGTTGCGAGCCGGGAGCCGCGTGCCGTTCGACGGTCGGGTCGAACGCGGGACAGCCGAGGTCCTCCTCCCCGATGGTCGGATCGGACGAGCGCGCCCCCAGCGCCACCTGCCTGCCGGGTCGCTCCTCCTCGATGGCGAGGTCAGCGTCCACCTCGAACCGCCGCCGGTCACCGAATCGTTCGCGAGCAGCGAACCGGGGCCGCCACTCCTGCGTCGGTACCTGCAGGTCATCACGCCGCTCGCGTTCGCCTACGCCGGCGTGGCCGGACTGGTCGCCCGTTCCCTGGCCGCTGCGGCCCGCGCGCTCGTCCTCGTGAACGCGCGGACGGCGCTCATCGGTACCGAGGCCGCCGATCTCGGTGCCGTGGCCCGAGCGCTCCGCGGTGGTGCTCTCGTCACGGCCCTGCGACCCGGTCGGCGTCTCACCCGACCGACCGTGATCGTCCTCGATCATCCCGGCCTGCTCGGCGATGGTCTCGAACTGGACCGCTGCTTCGTGCTCGACGCGGGACTGACGACCGGGTCGGTGCTCGCACTCGCTGCCGATGCGGCGCGCCAGACACCGTGGCAGACCGCGTTCCCGCCGGTACGTGGCGAGGCGAACGGTCTCTCGCCGCACGAGGTACGCCTGACACGCGCCGATGCTTCCCTCCTCGAGCGATTGACGGCCGAGCAACGCACCACGCTCGCATCGGCGCTCGTCACGCTGGCGCTCGTTCGGCGTCCGGATGAGCCGCTGGCCGTCCTCTCGCTCCGACCGCGGCTGCGTGCGCACGTGGAGACGCTGCGTCAGGGTTGTGGACAGGCAGGCGTCCGACTGCTCGTTCGGCTTCCGGACGACCGCCGGCCGGCGTGGCTCGAGACGCTCGGTCTCGAGACGGTCGAGGCCAGCGATCCGGTCGAACTCGTCCGCGAGCTCCGCGCGCGCGGCGAGACCGTCTTCTACGTCGCTGACCATGGGCGAGCGGTGCCAGCCTTCGCTGCTGCCCACTACTCCGGGCTCCTGTTCTCCACGCATCGACCGCTGGACGTCCCGGTCGACGTCCTGCTCCCGGACCTCGGCGCGCTGGCAGCGCTCGTCGAGACGGCACGAAGGCGAGACGCCGCAGTCCGCGACAGCGTGGTCGTGTCCTTCGCCGCCAACGCGCTGGCTCTCGGAGTGGGACTGGGTGCGACCCCCTCGCCCATCCTGGTGAGTCTCGTCGTCGGCGGTGGCGCCTTCCTCGCCCTCGTCGCGGGTTGGGTGCGGCTCTGGGGTGGCGAACGCCAGACGACCCTCCCCTTCGTCGATCCCGAACCGGAACGCTGGGGAGCCCTCTCACCGGCC
>JANZZC010000026.1 GCA_026419575.1 Thermomicrobium sp.
AGATGTGTATAAGAGACAGTCCTGGACCGTCGGCTCGTGCGCGAGCCCGTACTGCGCGGTGTCCAGCAACGCGCCGCTCCCCAGGTCCTCGATGAGCAGCAACCCACGAGCGTGCGCGAGTTCGGCGAGCTCCTGGAGCGTCGGCTGATGGGTGAAACCGATGATGCGGAAGTTGCTCCAGTGGACGGATAGAATGGCCGTCGTGTCCTCGGTGATCGCTTCTTGGTAGTCCCGCACGTAGGTACGGTTGGTGGTGCCGACCTCGATCAAACGGGCACCGCTCTGCCGGAGGACATCGGGAATGCGGAAGCCGCCCCCGATCTCGACCGCTTGACTCCGGGAGACGAGAACGGATCGTCCGGCGCAAAAGGTGCTGAGGACCAGAAGCACCGCAGCGGCGTTGTTGTTCACGGCCAGTCCGGCCTCGGCGCCGGTCAGGAGCGCGAGCAGCCGGCTGATTTCCGCCATCCGTCCGCCGCGGCGCCCGGTTTCCAGTTCGATCTCGAGCGCCGTGTAGCGGCGGGCCGCCTCGGCCATCGCAGCGGCCGCCTGGTCGCTCACCGGTGCACGCCCGAGGTTGGTATGGATGATGACGCCGGTCGCGTTGATCACCGGCTCCAAGCGCGGTCGCGCCAGACGCTCGAGCTGCCGGAGCACGAGAGGGAACACGTCGACCGGCTGCCCGCTCGAGAGAATCGCTCGTCGCGCTCCGGCCAGCACTTCCTGGACGACCTGCACGACCGCTCGCTCGCCGAGCTCGCGGAGGAACGGCCGCACCGCTGCATCCTGCAGCACTGCCGTCACCGACGGCAGGCCACGCAGCAGCTGCCGGCGCTCCGGATCCGGCGCATCGCCCACCGGCTGCTCCATCGCGAGCCCTCCGAGAGAGACGAAAATGGCCGGCTGAGCCGGCCACCCAGTCGGGGAGAGAGGATTCGAACCTCCGACCTCCGCGTCCCGAACGCGGCGCGCTAACCGGGCTGCGCCACTCCCCGCTTATCCGGCGGCAGTATAGCACAGTTGGCATCGTGCTGCCAAGGGAACGCCTGGCATGAGCTGCAGCCGGTCGGCTAGAATTGTCGATGCGTTGGGTGGTGAGCCCGCGTAGCTCAGGGGAAAGAGCCGGGGCGTCCTAAGCCCTGTGGTCGGGGGTTCGAGTCCCTCCGCGGGCGCTCGACGTGTGCAGCCCGGAGCCACCGACCGCGCGTCGGTGGCCTTCTTTCCATCGGGCTGTTCCGCCTGAGGGGAGCCGCGCAGCGGTGCAGACGGTGCCCGACCATCGCGACTTCTTCCCCGCGACCGATCTCCAGCGGGTCGCGATGCTCAGCGTCCATACCTCTCCGCTGGCTCAGCCCGGTGTCGGCAGCGCCGGCGGAATGAACGTCTACATCCGGGAACTCAGTCGTCATCTGGCCGAGCGCGGCGTGGAAGTGGACATCTTCACGCGCCGCGACGACCCCGCCACCCCGCCGATCGTCGAACCGATGCCGGGCGTCCGTGTCTACACCGTCGAGGCGGGACCACCGACCCCGGTCGCCAAGGACCGTCTCTTCTGCTATCTCCCGTCCTTCGTCTCCGAGGTGGCCTACCACGCCTACCGCGATCGCCGGACATACGACGTGATCCATGCGCACTACTGGCTTTCTGGTTGGGCCGCCTACCTCCTCCAGCGGTACTGGGGCGTCCCCTTTGTCCAGATGTTCCACACCTTGGCGATCCTGAAGAACGCAGCGTCCTCCGGCACGCAGGAATCGGTGCTCCGCCTCCAGGTCGAACAAGGACTGGCCCGCGTGGCCGACGCGATCATCGCGGCCAATCCGGAGGAGCGGGCCACGATCGAGCGGGAACTCGGAGCACCGAAGAGCAGCCTCTGTACCGTTCCCCCTGGTGTCGACGCCGAGCACTTCCGGCCGCTCGATCGGGTGCGCGCACGCGCTGCGCTCGCTCTCGAGCCCGGTCGCCCGATCGCGCTGTTCGTGGGCCGGATCGACCCGGTGAAAGGGATCGGGACGCTGTTGGCCGCGTGGCGACGTGTCGTCACCGAACTCGCGCCGGCGCGACCGTTGCTCCTGTTTCTCGGCGGGACGTTCGAGACCGGTCCTGCCGGGTCCCGTCCGGATCCAGCGCTCGCCCGCGTCATCGCCGAGGCACGACGGTCGGGGCTCGGTGAGAGCATCCGCTTCCTCGGCTCGCGTCCACGCGAGGAACTTCCCTTGTACTACAACGCCGCCGATCTCTGCCTGATCCCGTCGTTGTACGAATCGTTCGGCCTGGTCGCCGTGGAAGCGATGGCCTGCGGCACCCCGGTCGTCGCCAGCCACGTCGGCGGCCTCCGGTTCAGTGTCGAGCACGAAGTCTCCGGGCTGCACGTTCCGCCCGGCGATCCCGACGCGTTGGCAGCGGCGACTGTCCGCGGGCTCACCGATCACGCGTTGCGGTCGCGCTTGCAGGTCGGAGCGCGGCAAGCGGCGCTCCGCTACTCCTGGCACCGGGTCACGACCGTCGTCGCGCGCGTCTACGAGCGCGTCGCGCGACGCGAAACGCTGCAACCCTGTTGCTCGTCCTGAGGGTGCCCGATGAGCCGGTTCTCCGTCGCTCCCGAGGTGTTCGAGCGGTTTCCCGAGTACCTGGTCATCGCCATTCTCGTCGACGACTTCGTCAACGCGGACGAACTCGGCCGCGCCAGAGAGCTCCTCGCCGAGTCGATCCGCCTCGTCGTCGAGCGACTCGGCACCGGCGACCCGAAGGAGTTCCCCGCGATCGCCGTCTGGCGACAAACGTTCCGCCGCCTCGGTTGGTCGGCGAGCACGTACCAGAGCTCGGTCGAGGCACTGCTCCGCCGGACGCTCAAGGGGAACCCGCCGCCGAGCATCAACCCGGCAGTCGACCTCGTCAACGCAGCGTCCCTCCGCTTCCTCGTCCCGATCGGTGCGCACGATGTCGACACCGCCCCCGCCGGGCTCGTGGTCCGTGCGAGCCGGCCCGGAGACCGGTTCCTCCCGCTCGGCGACGCCGAAACCGAAGCGCCCGAACCGGGCGAGATCGTCTACGCCCACGGGGACGAAGTGCGGACTCGACGGTGGGTCTGGCGCCAGAGTCGCCTCGGCCTGGTGACTCCGGCCACGCGCCGTCTCTTCGTTCCGATCGACGCCTTCGTCGGCGTCACCGAACCGGCAGCACGCGAGGCTGCCGACTGGCTCGCCGAGCAGTTCCGCACGGTGCTGGCTGCCCGCGTGACCTGCCGCACCGTCGACCGACAGCACCCGACGGTCGAGTTCGGGCGCTGAGCCCGTGCCCCGCAGCTAGTCTCGACCCTCTCCGAGCCGGTACCGCCGAAAGAACCGTGCTCCCGGCTGATGAGCGCTGCGTGCGCGGCGGCAGGAAACCGGACATCGCCGCGGTAGCGACGTCGATCGGGTCCCCGCGAGGCGGCGCTGTGCGGGTCAGGTCGTCGACCGCCGCGTTCGACCGACCCGAGCTGATCGCGACGGGATCCGCCCCTCCCGGCCTCCCGTTCGCCCGACGAGGTGCCGACACGGGAGCGGCACACGCCGTCCGACCGAGCGACGCGGGCGACCGGCCCGACTCCGACTGGCGTCCTCGGCCGCAGCGAGCGCCGGAGCCCGATCCGTCCGCCGGGGCGGACGGTGCTGCCGCAGGTGGCGGGCCGGTCGATCCCCACCGCGCCCACGCTGGAACGCGCGCCGGAGCGAGCACGAGCCACCTCGCCCGGCAGATCGCGCGGCGTGCCTCGCCCGAGCAGCGCACCGCTCGTCCGCAGGCCGGTGGTGGCCTTCCTGACTGGAGGCTCGTCACCACCCCGCGTGCTCTCGGCATCGCCCGGTACGGGAAGCCGCGGAACGCGTCTCCCCGTCGCTGCGCCGAGGCGGAGGTACGGCGGCAGCGCAGCGCCCAGCCGGGTACTTGACGCGCGCTCGACCACCTGCTAGCATCGCGCCAGTCGGGGTCACGACCGGAGACGCGGCGCATGAGCGAAACCAAGCGAGCCCCGAACCTCGTCGGAACGACTGCTCCGCGGCAGCCCGCCCTGCCCGGGGCGACGCGCCGTGTCTACCCCTTGAAACGCCGTTCCCCAGCCCGCTAGTCCGCTCATCCGCGACAGCGCGAGAGCAGCCGAGCGGTCGCCAGTGCCGTCGGCGGCACGAGCAATCGCGAGCAGCGTGGGCTGTTCCTCTCGTTGTCCGTTGGTTCGGTCGTGTTCGGAATGCGTGGAGGGAACGGCATGTTGCGCGGAACGTTCGTCGCGTTGATCACCCCCTTCCTCGGTGAACGCATCGACGAGGACGCGCTGGGTCGTCTGGTCGACTGGACGATCGCGTGCGGCGTCGACGGTCTGGTACCGTGCGGGACGACCGGCGAGACTCCGAGCCTCACCGACGACGAATGGCAGCGGGTCGCCACGCTCGTTATCGAGCGCACGGCCGGACGCGTGCCGGTGGTCGTCGGGACAGGGACCAACTCGACCACTGTGTCCATCGCTCGGACACGCATCGCCCGGGAACTCGGCGCCACGGCCGCGATGGTCGTGACGCCCTACTACAACAAGCCGCAGCAGGAAGGGCTCCTGCGTCACGTCATCGCGATCGCCGATGCGGTCGATCTCCCGCTCGTGGTCTACAACGTCCCCGGGCGGACCGGCGTCAACCTCGCCCCCGAGACCGCACGCCGCATGGTCGAACAAGCACCGGTCGTCGCGATCAAGGAGTCGAGCGGCTCGCTCGACCAGACGAGCGAACTCGTCGCGGCAGTCGGCGATCGGTGCGCCGTCCTCAGCGGCGACGACTCGCTGACGCTGCCGATCATCGCCGTCGGCGGCCAGGGCGTCGTCTCGGTCGTCGCCAACATCGCTCCGGCAGCGATGTCCGCCTTGGTCCGGGCGGCCCTGCTGGGAGACCTGGAGCGCGCCCGCGCGCTGCACCGTGAACTCTTCCCGCTCGCCCGCGCGCTCTTCCTCGAGACGAACCCGGTCCCGGTCAAGGCAGCGGCGGAGATGCTCGGCCTCTGTTCGGGAACCGTCCGGCTCCCGCTCGCGCCCCTGAGCGAAGCCAACCGCGAGCGGCTCCGCGCCACGCTCGCGGCTTGTCCGCACACGGCCGAGCTCCTCGAGCGCAGCATCGGGGAGGCAGCCTGATGCTCCGCATCGGCATCGTCGGCATCACTGGCCGGATGGGACGGACCGTGCTCGAGGTCGCCCGCGAGGTACCGGGTATCGAGGTCGTCGCCGGACTCCTAAGGGCGGGACGCGATCCAGCGGACGTCGCCGCGAGCCTTCCCGGTGGTCTCGCGCTCACCCCCGACCTTCCTGCGTTTCTCCGGTCAATCGACGTCGCGATCGACTTCAGTCACCCCGACCTCACCGCTGTCGCTGCCCGCGCCGCGGCGCAGGCCGGCGTTCCCTTCGTTTCCGGGACGACCGGTCTCACGGAGCCTCACCGGCGTGCCTTGGAAGAGGCGGCCGAGCGCATACCGGTCGTCCACGCCGCCAACTTCAGCCTCGGCGCGGCGGTACTCCTCCGTCTCGTCCCCGAGCTCGCGCGGACGCTCGCTGACTGGGACATCGAGTTGATCGAGCGGCACCATCGCGCCAAGCGCGACGCTCCCTCGGGGACCGCGAACGCGCTCGCGCAGGCGATCCTCGCCGCGCGCGAGACCGTGGTCCCGCGTATCGTCCACGGGCGAGGTCCAGGGGAAGCGTTGCGGCGAACCGGCGAACTCGGGATCCACGCGGTGCGGGCAGGTGGCGAAGTCGGGCGACACACGGTGCTCCTCGCCGCGGAGGACGAAGCACTCGAGCTCACCCATTGGGCGCAGAGCCGTCGAGCCTACGCGCGCGGTGCGTTGGAAGCAGCTCGGCGCCTCCGAGGTCGACCGCCCGGCTCGTACAGTTTCGGCGAACTCCTCTTCGGGTAACGGACAGGACACGAGCACCCGCCGGATACCGCGCGGTGTCCGGCGGGTTATGCTTCGATCCGTCGCGGCGCTGTCGCATCGCGGTCCGGATCGTGGTCGGCTCGACCGAAAGGAGCAGGGATCGTGCGGTTCGGAATTCACGTCGGCCCGCAGAACACGACCGTCGAGGAACTGCGCCGGCTCTGGCGCTTCGCCGACGAGCGCGGCTTCGACTGGTTCTCGGTCTGGGACCATTTCTACGCACGGACGTCCGACCGTATCCCGCACTTCGAGGCGGTCTCGCTGCTCGCTGCGATCGCCAGCGAGACCACCAGGATCCGGTTCGGCTGCATGGTCTTCGCCGTGCAGTTCCGCAATATCGGACTCCTGGCCAAGTCGATCGTGACGATCGACCATCTCAGCGGCGGTCGCCTCGAGGTGGGACTCGGCGCCGGATGGCACGAACCGGAGTACCGAGCATTCGGCTACCCGTTCCTCTCCGACCGCGAGCGACTCGATCAGCTGGAAGAGGGGATCCAGGCGCTCCGTCGACTCCTCGAAGTGGACGCTGTGACCTTCGAGGGCCGGTGGGTGCAGCTGCGCGAAGCGCGCGTTCTCCCGAAGCCGATCCAGCCACGGCTCCCCCTGTGGATTGGCGGTGCGGGCGAGCGACGGACCGCGCGCATCGCCGTTCGCCACGCCGACGGCTGGAACATCCCGTACATCGATCCCGAGGGATTCCGCCTCAAGAAGGCAGCCTTGGAGCACTGGTGCGCGGTCGAGGGACGTGACCCGAAGACGATCCAGGTCGCCGTCCAGGTCGGCCTCTACATGGCTCCCGAGGACGACGACCGGGCAGTTGCCCGCCTGCGCGAGCGGCTGGCCGAGCAAGTTGGCCCGCAGGCATTGCAGCAACCGGGCTGGCTCGTCGGTGGCCCTAGCGGCATCGCCGAGCAACTGCGGGCTTACCGCGAGGCCGGGGTCGACTGGATCAACGTGACCGTGCGCCCGCCGGTCGACTTCGAAGCCCTGGAAGCCTTCGTCGAGCGCGTGATGCCGGTCCTGCGGTGAGCGGTCGCAGCGGCAGCGGGCTCGAGAACGGGAACGAGCCCGCCGCGCTGGGCGAGCGCCGAACGGAGGCCTCGGGCGGACCGCTCGCCTCGCGAGCAGAACGGAGACGACGTACTATTGAGGCGAGGTGGAGTGGACCGCGCCGATGCGCATTTGGGCGAAACTCGCACCGATCGCGACGCTCGCGCTGCTGGCCGCAGCGTTCACGGCAGCGACGCTGGCACCGACCGACTGCGTGTGCGGCGCCGAGCTCCCGCACCCGCACGTCCTGTACGAGCTGCCGGGTCATCATCACGACCATGAGCACGGCGCGCTCCCAGGGTACGAGACGGACACGTCGACCGGTCCGAGACTGACGCTGCCTCCCTCGACGAGCAGCTTCGGGAACGGCATGCCGCTCGCTCTCCTGGTCGCATGGTTCGGCATCGTCGGTTGGCGATCCGAGCGTCGCCTCCTTCCGGCACCGATCGAGACTCCGGACGGGAGAGCGCTCGCGCCGCCCGATCCGCCTCCGCGCGGGGAAGGCGTACGGAAGGTCGCTCGCTTCGCTCCGGGTTTGGGTCTCGCGAGACTGCTCGAGGTCGGTGCATCATGATCCGCCGTGTGGCACTCGTCCTGGTACTGCTCGCCGCAGCGTTCTCCATCGTATGGAGCGCGCTCGCTGCGCCGCGCGTGCTCCCGCGGTTGCGCGTCGCTCCGGGTTTCGGTCTGGTCGACGCGACCGGCCAGCGCTTGTCGAGCGACGCGCTACGGGGGCAGGTCGTGCTCGTCACCTTCGGGCCGGCTGCGTGCGACGACCGCTGCCGGGAGTGGAGTCGCCTGCTCGCCGAACGGTTGGTCGCCGTGCGGAGCGACCGACCGGTGACCTATCTCTGGATCGTCACCGATCCGGTCGATCCAGCGGAGCTCGGCGCACTCGCCGGGACGCTCGACGCCTCCCTGGTTCCGTGGCGCGTGCT
The DNA here is from genome assembly GCA_026419575.1 of Thermomicrobium sp. Classification (GTDB taxonomy): domain Bacteria; phylum Chloroflexota; class Chloroflexia; order Thermomicrobiales; family Thermomicrobiaceae; genus Thermomicrobium. Next base: position 7,941 of record JANZZC010000026.1, read on the forward strand.
GGGATCGAGCGAGCAGCGCGAGCTCGACCTCGTCCTCGCCGGGTTCCGCGTTCCTCGGCCGACCGGAGGCGCGACCGTCGATCCCGTCCTGATCGTCGTCGACCCGGCCGGCATCGTCCGGGCCGAGTACCGCACTGCTCCGGCGACGCGAGCGCTCGCTTCCGACCTCGAGGCACTGGAACGGGAGCTTCGCGAGAGTCGTGGTGTCCGCCGGTATCTCTACGAGGCCGCGCACCTCTTCACCTGCAACGTCGGAGGAGTCTGAGCCGATGCCGACACGACCGTGGATCCGACGCCTGGTGATCGCCGAACTCGTGGCGATCGTCCTCGTGCTCGCCGTCACCGGCTGGTTCTACTGGCGCTCGCGCGCTACCGCGACCTTGAACGGGATCGCGCTCGATCCGCCGCAGGAGGTTCCGGCAGTAGCGCTCCAGGGCAGCGACGGACAGCGTCACACGCTGGCGGACTTCCGCGGTAAGCTGACCGTCGTCTTCTTCGGGTACACCCATTGTCCGGACGTCTGCCCGACGACCGCGTCGACGATGGCGCGCGCCCGGGCGCTCCTCGGCCAGGATGCCGACCGGGTACAGCTCGTGTTCGTCTCGGTCGATCCGGAGCGCGACTCGCCGGAGCGGCTGGCCAGCTATCTCGCGAAGTACGACTCCACCTTTCTCGGCCTGACCGGTGACGAGGCCAGCATTCAGGAACTGGCGTCCGCGTTCGGCGTGCACTACGCCAAGATCGAGTCGACATCGGCCCTCGGCTATCTGGTCGAGCACACGTCCTCGAGTTTCGTCCTCGACGGCGACGGCAGGTTGCGCGCAGTTCTCCCGTTCGGCCTGACGCCGGAGCAAGTCGCGAGCGACCTCCGCACGCTGTTGCGGTCATGAGCGAAAGCGTCTTCGACCGAACGTAGCGGAGGGGAAGGAACCATGCTCCGGAACCTGTCTCTTATACACATCT
>JANZZC010000138.1 GCA_026419575.1 Thermomicrobium sp.
GGCGTGGCCACGCAGGTCATCAAGACCGGCCAGCGGATCCGCGTGAACGGCTCGGCCGGGGTGGTGGAGATCTTGGGCTGAGGAGGACGCCGAGCCGGCTCGTCCGCGCTGGGCGAGTTCGCAGGGGAGGAGGCGGGCCGACCATGCGTGCATCGCTGCTCCGATCGGTCGACCCGGCACCGCTCGGATCCGGGAGCCTCCTCCTCTGCGGGATGCCGGCGCCGCCGACACCGCTCGCGCAGTTCGAGGCGGAGTCGGCCGGTGCCGGCGTCCACCGCGTCGTCCGCGTGGCCGATCCGGAACGCGAGGGACACGAGTCCCCCGACGCTGCCCGCGAGGTCGCCGCTGGGGCGTTCCCGGTGCCGGTCGTCCGGCTTCCGATCGCCGACTTCGGCGTGCCGGCGCACGGAAGACGGTGCGCCTCGCCCGTCCGGCCGATCGCCGATTGGTCGCGCGCCGGCGAGCGTGTCGTTCTCCACTGCGGTGCCGGAATCGGCCGAACCGGCATGACCGTGGTCTGCGTGCACCTCGTCCTCGGGTTCGCGCGGGAGGAGGCGGAGCGCCGCGTCGGCGCCACGGGTTCGTCGTGCGAGAGGGAAGTCCGAGAGGAGTTCGTTCCCGCGTTCGCGTCGCGGATGAACGGCGGGGGGGTCGCCATGACACTCGGTCGAGCGGTTCCGATGGTCGATGCGCTGGAGCGCGTGACCGGCCGCATCCGTTTCGCGCAGGATGTCGCCATCCCGGGCATGCTCCATGCGGCCGTCGTGCGCAGCACGGTGCCGCACGCCCGCATCCGGCGGATCGAGACGGGCGCGGCACGCGCGGTTCCCGGCGTCGTCGCCGTCGTGACCGCTGCCGAACTCGCTCGGATCCCCGGGATCCACCCAGTCTACGGGCCGCAGATCGAGGACCAGCCGGTTCTGGCCATCGACCGCGTGCGCTACGTCGGCGATATGGTGGCGCTCGTCGCGGCCGAGACGCCGCGGGCAGCGCGCCAGGCGGCCGAGCGCGTCGTCGTCGACTACGAGCCGCTCCCTGCCGTGTTCGATCCGGTCGAGGCGATGCAGCCCGGCACCCCGCTCGTCCACGAGCTCCGGCCGGAGGAGCCGCACCGCGGTCACGCCGTCTACTTCGGGCTGCGACCGCTCTTCGGCACCAACTGCTGCAACCACTTCCGCCTCTACACGGGCGACATCGAGCGAGGCTTCGCCGAGGCCGCACTCGTCCTCGAGGAGACCTTCCGCGTCCCGGCTGCTCAGCACGTCGCGATGGAGCCGCACGCGGCGCTGGCGTACTGGGAGAATGGGCGCCTCGTCGTGATCAGCGGCACGCAGACACCGTTCAATACGCGCCAGATGCTGGCGCAGATCTTCGGGCTCTCGGCCGAGCAGGTCCGGGTCGTGGTGCCGCCGATGGGCGGCTCCTTCGGCTGCAAGGTCTTCCCGCGCATCGAGCCGCAGGTCGCGGTGCTCGCCTACCTCACCGGCCGGCCGGTCAAGCTGGTACTCGACCGGTACGAGGAGTTCGTCACGCTCACCCGGCACGCGACCGTGGTGACGATCCGCCTCGGGCTCACCCGCGATGGCCGCATCACCGCCAAGCGCGTGACCGCCTACTGGAGCACCGGTGCCTACGCCGACTGCGGACCCGATGTCGCGCGCAAGGGTGGCTTCGGGAGCGTCGGGCCGTACCGGATCCCGCACGTCGCGGTCGATTCCTACTGCGTCTACACCAACCTGCCGCCGGCCGGTGCCTTCCGCGGCTATGCCGTCACCGAGGTCGTCTGGGCTTCGGAGCGGATGATGGACATCGCGGCCGATGCTTTGGGGCTCGACCCGCTCGAATTCCGGCTCCGCAACCTGCTCGGCGAGGGCGACGCGTTCGCGACGGGCGAAACGCTCCACGACGTCCACTTCCGGGAGTGTCTCGAAGCGGCGGCGCGGGCGATCGACTGGAAGCCCGAGCGCACCGTTCTGCCTGACGGGCGGGTCCGCGCCAAGGGGCTCGCCGTCGTGATGAAGGGAATGACGACCCCCAGCCGCTCGGAAGCGGCCGTCGCCCTCGACCGCGAGGGGCAGGTGACCGTCTACTCCTCGACGGTCGAACTCGGTCAAGGAGCGCGGACGGTGCTCGCGCAACTCGCGGCCGAGCCGCTCGGCCTCCCCTACACTGCGGTGCGTCTGATCGATCCGGATACCGACCGGACTCCCTTCGACAACCGCACGACCTCGAGTCGCTCCACCTACATGATGGGCAACGCGGTTCGCCAGGCGGCACGTCAGCTCGCCGAGCGCCTGTGTCAGCTCGCGGCCGAGCGGCTTGAGGTGGCGCCGGACGATCTCGAGCTGGTACCTGGTGCGGTCCGCGTGCGCGGTGTCCCGGAGCGGTGCATCGGCTGGGGCGAACTCGTCGCGGCGCTCAGTCTCCCGGAACTCCGCGAGCATGCGGTCTTCCGGAACGAGGGAGGGCTCGACGACACGGGTCACGGTATCGCCTCCTCGCACTGGCACCAAGGTGCCGCCGGGGCGGAGGTCGAGGTCGACCTGGCGACCGGCGCCGTGCGTGTCCTCCGTCTCCATGCCGCCGTCTATGCCGGCCAGGTCGTGAATCCGCTCACAGCGGCGCTCCAGAACGAGGGCAGCATGATCATGGGAGTCGGCAGCGCGCTCTTCGAGGAGCTCGTCCACGACCAGGGACAGCTGCTGACGACCAACCTCTCCGACTACCTCGTCCCCTCGTTCCTCGACCTGCCCCTGCAGCTGTCGCACGATCTTCTCGAGTGTCCGGGCGCCGAGGTCCATGGCGTCGGCGAAACGGCTTTGCCCCCGGTGCCCGCCGCGATCGGAAACGCGGTCGCCCGGGCCATCGCTGCCCGCGTGACCGAGCTCCCGCTGACGCCGGAGCGTGTGCTGCGCGCGTCGATCGCCCGACGAGAGGAGAAGCGCTGATGGAGACCTCCGTGCGCCTGGTCGTCAACGGGCGAGAGCATGCGCTGAACGTCCGCTGCGACGAGACGCTGCTCGAGACGCTGCAGGACCGACTGGGGTTCTCCAGCGTGCGCGAGACGTGCGGTATCGGTATCTGCGGTGCCTGTACCGTGCTCGCCGATGGTCGGCCGCTCTCGAGCTGTCTGCTGCTCAGCGCGCTCGCCGATGGACTGACCGTGACGACGCTGGAAGGGCTCGCTGGGCCGGCTGGTGAACTCCATCCGGTGCAGCAGGCGTTCCTCGAGCAGCAGGCGTTCCAGTGCAGTTACTGCACGCCGGGCATGATCCTGAGCGTCGTCGCGCTGCTCGCGGAGAACCCCTCGCCGTCAACTGACGACGCTGTCGCCTACCTCGCAGGGAATCTCTGTCGGTGCGGCTCGTACCTTCGCATTCTCGCCGCCGTCCAGGACGCGGCGCAGCGGCTGCGGACATCGACCGTGTCCTGAGGCGTGGAGCAGAATTCCTGCGGGAGCGTCGACCGGGTCGGATGGAGCGCGGGAGGGCTGGTACGCGGTGGACGCGGGCCGGTCCCCGCACACCAGCGCAGGAGCGACTGCGATGCCCGGAAAGGCGTCGAAGTGCCTTTCTCTCGCGACAGTCTCGGCGCGTGACGTGCCCATCGAGGCGACCGGGGCGGTGTGGTGTCCGCACGCTCCGGACTCGTCCGCGCCGCGCGGAAGCTTGCATGGCTGAGGAACCGCTTTGCGCACCGATCTTGACCGTCGGTCACTCGAGCCGGTCGCTGGAGGAGTTCCTCCGGTTGGTCCGGACGCACGGTGTCCGTACCCTGTCTCTTATACACA
>JANZZC010000013.1 GCA_026419575.1 Thermomicrobium sp.
AGATGTGTATAAGAGACAGGTCCGTACACCGTCACCATCGTCGACTGTCCCGACGGACAACCGATCCTGGTCACCGCGACCGCTCCTGCCGGAGCGCTGGCGAGCGATCCGGCCGCGTGCGTGACCCGCACGCGGGCGCTCGAACTCGCGGCTGTCAAGGGCGCGTTGGACACCGCGGACGCCGTCCCCTTGCCGCCCGAGACGGGGCCCATCACGGTCGTCGAGGTCCGCTACGGCACCCGTTACTCGGGGAGCCTCGGGCTGGCCGATCCGACCGCGCTGGACACGAGCCAGCGCTGGCAGGCCACGGTGAGTGGCCGGGCGATCACCATCGCCTGGAACGTGATGCCGTCCGACGACGACGGAACCATTCCGACCGGTGCTCGCTACACGGTGATCGCTCACGTCCTCGAGACGACTTGCCGGGAACCGCGGTTCGCGGCCCAACTCCTCCTCACCGCCGGCCAGCCGGCGGGGAAAGACGGCTCGACCGATGGCGCCGCGCTCGTCTCCAGCCTCCCGGCGCGTCCGATCCCCGATCCGACGAGCACCCTAGTCATCCCGCTGGTCCAGTGGCACAACGGCTGGACGACCGTCCTCCATGTTGCCCACCGCGGCACCGTGAGCTGCGCACTCAGCGTTGCTCTCCGCGACGGGCGCGGCGAGCTGGAATGGAACGACAGCCGCACGCTCGCTCCCAGCGAGGTCTGGCACCTCGACCTCCGCGAGCTCGCGCTGCCGAGCGGTTTCCTCGGCAGCGCCTGGATCCGGAGTTCCTGCGGCGCCCTCGCCAGCGCCGACCGGATCAAACCGAGCCACCGGCTCGCCCTGAGCGCTCCCGCCGTCGAAGCGAGCGGCGGGCCGAGCGAGCTTCTCCTCCCGATCGTCTACGCGGCGCACAGCGGCTGGAACACCGGTATCGCGTTGACGAACCTCGCAGCGAGTCCGGTCACCGTCGACCTCGTCTACTCCGACCCCTCCGGCGCACCGGTCCGAACGGAACGGCACACGCTCGCGCCGATGGCCCAGGAAATCGTCTATCGGCCCGACCTGCCACCGACACCGGGTGTCCTGGCCGACCCCAATGCTCCGATCCCGGCTCTGGCCACGCTCCAAGTCCGAGCGACCGGGCCGGTCGGTGTCCTGGCCGACACCGTGAAGTACACCTCGGCCGGTGGCCGGGCTTTCACGCTCCCGGTCGATCGCCCGGTCCCAGGGGGTACGAGCCTGCTCCTGCCGCTCGTCCTCTCTGCCCCACCGAGCGACGTCACCGGATTGGCAGTCGCCAACGCGAGCAGCCTGCCGGCTCCGGCCACCGTCGAACTCTGGCCGCTCGGTGCAGCCTCCCCGCTCCGGTTCTCGCTCGCGCTGCCGGGGCGCGGGCTCGGTATCGTCTACCTGCCCGAGCAGCTGCGGTCGCTCACGCGCTTCAGCGGGACGGCGCTCGCCTGGAGCAACGCCGGCTCGCTCGCGGCCGCGGGCATGCAGGTGAACGAGACGATCGCCGGCGACGGTGCCGCTGGTACCCCGCTGGTTCCGGGCTGGGTGCCCCCGGTCCTCGGCATCCAGCTGCTCCCCACTTGGGACGGCCTCGCCTCCACCCCTCAGCCGGACGTCGCGCTCGCTGCTGCCGGCCTCCCCGGCACACCGCTCCTCGTCGAGGTGGTGGCCGACACCGCCGTGCTGGGTACCGACCAGAGCTGCAGCGCGTCCACGCCGCTGGTGTTCTCCGGGACCGGTACCGTCCAGTCGCCGCTCTGGCTCTGCGCGGTGACGCCAGGCGTACCGTCGACCTTCACCGTGCGGCTCTGGTGGGACCGTGGGGCGACGCCAGGATCTCTCGACCCCGGCGACGAGCTCGTCAGCGAGGAGCTGGTCCACCTTCCGGGATGACCGCACGAGTCGCGACCTGATGTCCTCGCGTCGTCGGCACTGCATCCGCGAGTACGACACCGGCGTCCTGCTCCGGCGATGAGACGCGAGGTGACGGACCGCGGTGATCGTGGGTCGGCACCGCCACTCCACGATCACGGTTCAGGCCCAGGCGTTCCCTGAACGCACATCGCGACGACCCCACCGGCCCGGGAAACCGGCGATTCTCCCCGCCTGCTGTCCCCGGCAGCTCGACGACGCAGCCTGCACAGGGCGTCGCCAGGGAAGAACGCCGCACGCTCCCACCGCTGCTCGGCGTCATCGGGGGCGGGCGGTACCCACGCCGACCGGAAGGACCGACCGTCCCGAGCGTGCAGAAACCGACCGAGCCCAGGCACACCCTACCGGAGAGCGATCGATACCTCGCCCCCCGGCTTCCGTACGCTGCGCTCTTGCACGGGTGCGCACGGCGACACCGACTCGGCTCGTCCGTGCCGAGGGGCCCTGCGCGAGGAACGAGCGGCGCTCCACGCACGAGATCGGAGCTGTGGACGCAGCGGGGCGGATCGACAGGCTGCCCCTGGGGAGTCCGTAATCGGCAGCGCGCTGGCGCGCGGTACCTCTCTACCGGGGTCGGCACGGGAGGCGGGAGCGCACTGCTCCCTCCGAACACGGACGCCGTGCCGCCCCGCCGTTGCGCTGCTCCACCCACCGCAACAGCAGTAGCCCGAGATACCCAGTCATCTCTGCGAGCGCCGGATCGTACCGGAGAGAACTCTCCGCCTCGGACGTCCGCTCGGGACACGGACACCAATCGGTGACCTGGGAGCGATCAGCGGGACACCGCGCTCCACGCATCAGGCCACCCAGCGTGCTCGCGCCTGCTCCCATCCCTCGGCATGGACCCGGTCCAGGTCCGCCTGCACGACGAAGACACCCTCGCGCTCGATCGCCTCCTGCGCCTCACCGCTGACCGCCGCCCCGAGCACGACCGGGATCGCCAAGAACCCAGCGCGCCGGAGCAAGAGCGTCCACTCCACTGCACGTGCGACGTCCCTGGCATCGATGACGTGCGAGACCTCGACGACGAGCCAGACATCCCGCTGCCCGTCAGCCGCCAACCGACCACGGGCGAGCAGATCGGCGTCCAATATCCGATCGAACGCTTCCGGGGCAAGACGATCACGGAACTCCCGCTCCCACTCCCCGGGTGGACGCACACGCAGTCCGCGCACGTATCGGCCGAGCCAGGAACTCAGTCGCCGCTCGGCCCTGAGTTCCAGCACCATACCGATCGTACGGTCACCGCGTTCGGCGACCTTGTCCAGTCGGTTGGCGAGAACTTGGACCGTCCGTTCCAGCGCTCCGACCTGCAGCGTCAGCTCCTCGGCGATCCGCCGCAGTTCCCGCAGCTGCTCGGTGTGCTCGCCTAGGAGCCGGGTATGCTCCCTGAGTTGCTCGGTGTGCTCCTCGGCGATCCGGCGGAGTTCGCGCAGCTCCTCGGTGTGCTCCGCCAGCTGTTGGGTGTGCTGCTCGGCGGTGCGACGGAGCTCCCGCAGCGCTTCCGTCTGCTCCTCGAGCAGTCGCTCCAGATGCGCCATCCGCTCCGGCAGCGTCAAAAGCTCCTCGCTCAGGAGCAGCCGCCGCAGCTGCGCCCGCCACTCCGGGTACTGTTCCAGCAGCCGGACGAGATCGGTGAAATCTTCCACCGTGAACGACACGCGCAGACTCTCCCAACCCTCCAGGATAGCACAACCGCGCGACCGTCCCTACCGGTCCACCTGTTCGAGCACGGTCGCGGCAGGGGGCGGCCTGCTGGTCGGTCGCCCTGATCGCATCGGTTCTCTCGACTGCGCGCTTCGATCCGAGCGCCGCTTGACGGAGCGGTCGCTCGATGGTACTTTGTCATGCAAAGTACTCTGCAGCGGAGAACGTGCCGCGGAGGGACCGAGACGATGCACCCCGAAGAAGCGGCTGCCGCCTTGAGCACGATCAGCGAGACGGAGCGTGCCGTCCGCCGTGCCTCGCTCCGCTGGACACTGGCACCGACGCTCGTCACCTGGGGGATCGTGTGGATCGCCGGGTATCTCGGCTCCCTGGTCCTCGAGCCCTCCCGCGGGACGACGCTGTGGACGGTCCTGGTCGCGGCCGGCATCGCCATCCCGTTCGGGACCAACACATGGTACGGTCGGCGCGTCCGCTCGCCGTTCGGTCGGAAGCTCGCGCTCTCCTGGATGGTCGCGATGTTCTACCTGTTCCTCTGGAGTTTCCTGCTCTTTCCGCGCGACCCTATCCTGGCCAGTTTCTTCCTCGTCACTGCGATCATGGCCGGCTACGTGCTCATGGGCATCTGGCTGACCCGGCCGCTGGCGGTCATCGGCGGCTTCGTCACGACCGTCGCCCTCCTCGGCTACCTCGCTGGGCCGCTCGCCTTCGTTCTCGCCGTCGGGCTCGCCGGTGGTGGGGCGCTCGTCCTCGGTGGTCTCTGGCTCTGGCGGAGCGCGTGACGTGCCGGTCGACGACCTGATCCACCAGCCCACGCGCCTGCAGCTCATCGCTGCGCTCGCAGCGCTCTCCGTCGACACGGAGGTCGAGTTCACCTACCTCCGGGACCTCCTGCGCCTGACCGACGGCAATCTCGCCACGCATCTCTCCCGTCTTGAGGAAGCCGGCTACGTCCGTCTCCGCAAGACCTTCGTCGGCCGCAAGCCGAGAACCTACGTCGCGCTCACGCCGCGCGGTCGCCTGGCCTTCGCCGAGTACCGAGCCACGCTCGAGCGACTGCTCGCCGGTCGCTGGCCGACGTCGAGCTCGACCGAGGTTAGCGACTCGTCCGATCAGACCGGAGACGGTAAGGGAAGGAGCGATCGGTGAACAGCTCGGTCGTCGAGGTGCACGAGCTCCGTAAGACGTACGGTTCCACCGTCGCTGTCGACGGTGTGAGCTTCCAGGTGGAGGAAGACGAGATCTTCGGCATCGTGGGTCCGAACGGCGCCGGCAAGACCACGACCATCGAGTGCCTCGAGGGGCTGCGCCGCCCGGACGCCGGTGTCGTGCGCGTGCTCGGCCGCGATCCAGCCCGCGAGCGGCGCGCGCTCGCTCCCGAAATGGGCGTCCAACTCCAAGAGAGCGCCCTGCCGGACCGTCTCCGCGTCGGCGAGGCAGTGGCGCTCTTCGCCGCGCTGTATCCCCGCTCGCTCGACCAGCGCGAACTCCTCTCCCAACTCGGGCTCGCCGAGCAGTACCGCACGCCGTTCGCCAAGTTGAGCGGCGGACAGAAGCAACGCCTCTTTCTCGCTCTGGCGCTCGTCCATGACCCGCGGGTACTCTTCCTCGACGAACTCTCCACCGGACTCGACCCGCACGGTCGCCGCACGGTCTGGGAACTCGTCCGGTCGATCCGCAGTCGCGGCAAGACCATCCTGCTGAGCACGCATCTCATGGAGGAAGCCGAGGCGCTCTGCGATCGCGTCGCCGTCTTCCACCAGGGGCGGATCGTCGCGCTCGACTCGCCGTCACGGCTCATCGCGCGCTTCGCCGGCAGCTTGCGCGTGAGCGTGAAGATCGCGTCAGGAAGCTCTCTCCCTCCCCTCGCATCCCTCCCCGGCGTCCGCTCCGTGCAGCACCAGGACGAGACGCTCGTCGTCCACGCCGAGGACGACCGCGCCGTCGCCAGCGTCGTCCGGACGCTCGTCGAGCACGGCGTTCCGTTGCGTGAACTCCGGGTCTCGAGCGGCCGCCTCGAGGACGCCTATCTCGCCTTGACGGGCACGCCTCTGACACGAGAGGAGCAGTGAACCATGCGCGGACTCGCTCGTCTCGTCTGGACGGAGTTCCTCCTGCAGCTCCGCGAGCCGTACGCGGCGTTCTTCACGCTGGCCTTCCCGCCGCTGCTCGTCCTGCTCTTCGGCAGCATCTACGGGAACGGCCCGAGACCCGACGCGGGCGGATTGGGCACGATCGACATCGCCGTTCCCGGCTACGTCGGCATGGTGATGGCCACCGTGGCCATCTTCAACTTGCCGATCTCCCTCGCGAGCTACCGGGAACGCGGTATCCTACGCCGGATGGCGGTCACCCCCGTCTCGCCGGTCGCACTCTTCGTCGCTCACCTGGTGTCGCTGGCGCTGCTCATCGTCTGCGGGATCGTGCTCCTCGTCATGGTCGCGAAGATCGGCTACCACCTGCGCTTCCCCGGTTCGCTGCCGAGCGCGCTCGCCGCGGGCATCCTGGGCGGGATCGCCATGCTCGCGTTCGGCTTCGCCCTGGCGGCCGTGACACCGAGCGCACGCATGGCCCAGGTCGCCTCGATGCTGGTCTTCTACCCGATGCTCTTCCTCTCGGGGATGGCGCTGCCCCGCGAAATCCTTCCCGAGCGGGTCAAGACCATCGCCGCCGTCCTGCCGGCTACCCCGGTCGTCACGGTGCTCCGCGCTGCCTGGGAGAACGTCGCCTGGTGGCGACACGAGGCGAGCGCGCTCCTCGTCCTCGCGCTCTGGACGGTCGGCGCGCTCGTCGTCGCTGCCTGGCGGTTCCGCTGGGAGTGAGCGAGGTGCGGCGCCACCCGTGAACCCTCCCCGGGCGCTCACCCCGCGTGACCTACCCTCGAGCGGAGGGAGCGGTGCCGGCGAGACCGCTTCCGAGCCGCGCTGCGGCACGACGCCGGGCGCATCGGCACGGCCCGCCCGCCAGCCTGACCCCGTGGGCGCGGTGCGCTCGTTCGAGCGCCGGTCGCGCACCGCTGCGCAGCGCCGGAGCCGGCACGGCCGCGCGCCGTACGGCCTCAGCGGGCCGCCGCGCCCCGGAGCACGCCGAGTTCGGTCGGGCGATCGGCCCCGGGTCATCCCTGAGCGCGCCCCCGTCCCACCCGGATCCCCCGAGCTGCCGCCACACGGAGCGCGTCGAACCGCCCCGGTACCGCCACGACCGGACGTGCGACAGGGGCTTCCGCAGCCCGGCGGTCCGGGATCACGGCCGCTCGGTCGTGCGTCGCGACAGCCTGGATCGACGCAGCGGCGGGCCCGGTAGCCGTCCGGCAGCCCTGTACCTTCCGCGGCTCCTCCTCGCGCACCACCCGCGCATCGGCTCGACGGCGATCGCCTCCGGCCCCACTTGACGGAGGAATCGGCGCTCGCTAGAGTGGAGCCGATCGACGATCGTATCGGGCGCGCCGCATCGTGCACGCGCCCGCTCGTCCAGGGGAAGGGTGGTGCGCGATGCGGCGGTTCTTGCGCAGTGCGCTCAGCGTGCTCGTCATCGTGGTCTGGCTCGCCGTCCCTGTACGGGCGACGACGCCCGAGCGCCCGGTGCTCTCGCTCGCGCTCCCGTTCGTCCCGAACGGCGAGACCTACGGTGACAGCGGCCCCTGGTACGGCACGATCGTCCTGCAGAACCCGGAGAACGTCCCCTTCGATCTTGACCTCCGCACGGCGAGCGGTTCCCCGCTCCGCACGCTGCGCGTCGAGCCCCACGCCAACGCGACGATCGGCGCTCGCGAGCTCTTCGGCACCTGCCGTACCTATCGTACCGTCGTGCGTCAGCATACGCCCGACGGACTGGACCGTGTGATCCTGCCCACGGCCGCCCTCGCGGTGGACCGCGTCGAAGTCGCGGGCTACCAGCCCGGGCTCGACTACACCTGGGGCGAACTGGCCGGCGAGGTCTGGATCGACTGGTCTCTACCAGGGTGGGAACCGGACGGTCCGTACAC
>JANZZC010000028.1 GCA_026419575.1 Thermomicrobium sp.
GCGATCTCCTCGACGGACGAGGGATTCTCGAGCGCGGAGAGATCGCCGGGATCGTGGCCCAGGTAGGCAGCACGCACGACGCGCCGCATGATCTTGGCGTTGCGGGTACGCGGGAGATCGCGGACGAAGTGGATCCGCTCCGGCCGCAACGGTCTGCCGAGCTGCTGCGCGATACGTTCGCGGAGTTCCTCGGCGAGCGCGTCGCTCGGCTTTACCCCTTGCCGCGGCTGGCAGAAAACGACCAGGGCCTCGCCCTTCACCGCGTCGGGTATGCCGATCGCGGCCGCTTCCTGGACCGCGGGGTGCGATACCGCGACCGACTCGACTTCGGCCGGTCCGAGTCGCTTCCCAGCGAGTTTCAGCGTATCGTCGGAACGCCCGAGAATGTACCAGAACCCATCGGTATCGATCAGCGCCCAGTCGCCGTGCACCCAGAGATCGGGCCAGCGGGACCAATACGTGGCGAGGTAGCGGTCGGGATCGCGCCAGAAACCAGCCGTCATCCCGACCCACGGTCGGCGGAGCACGAGTTCACCGACCTGGCCGCGCACCGGTCGGCCGGCTTCGTCGACCACGTCCGCCGCCATGCCGGGGACTGGCCCGGTGAACGCACACGGTGCTTGGGGTTCGATCGTCGTGCAGGCGAGGATACCGCCGGAAATCTCCGTACCGCCCGAATAGTTGATGATCGGCAGACGTCGCTTCCCGACCGTCTCGAACAGCCACCACCAAGGGGCAGGATTCCAAGGTTCGCCGGTCGAGCCGAAGGCCCGCAAGCTCGTGAGGTCCTGCCGCTCGTCGGGTGCCGCGCCGCGCGCCATCGCACTGCGGACGACGCTCGGCGTCAACCCGAGGACGGTGATCCCGTGCCGGTCAACCAGCTGCCAGAGGCGATCCTGGGTCGGCCAGTCAGGGGTACCTTCGTAGAGAACGGCGGTTGCGCCCAGCAGGAGCGTGCCCTGGATCAGCCAGGGGCCCATCATCCACCCGAGATCGGTGAGCCAGAGCACGCGATCCTCCGGTTGCACGTCGAAGCAGTAGGCCAGGTCGTGCGCCGCCTTGACGGGAAAGCCGGCCTGGACGTGCACGGTCCCCTTCGGTCTCCCGGTCGTCCCGGAGGTGTAGATGAGCATGTACGGCGTCGTCGCTTCCGTCGTCGCGGCAGGGAGAGGGTCGGTCGCGCTCTCGAGCAGCTCGTGCCACCAGACGTCGCGGCCGGCCTGCCAAGGCACGGCGTTGCCGCTGCGGCGGACGACCAGCAGCTTGCGCACCGTCGGCGTGCGCTCGGCTGCCTGGTCGGCGATCTCCTTGAGCGGCAACAGCTTGCCGCGCCGGGAAAACTCGTCCGCCGTGATGAGGAGCGCGGCCTCGGCGTCCTGCAGGCGCGCGGCGACAGCGTCGGGGCCGAAGCCCGAGAAGATCGGCACGACGATCGCCCCCAGCCAGCCGGCGGCCAGCGTGGCGAGCGCTGTCTCGGGGAGCATCGGCAGGAAGATGCCGACCCGGTCGCCCGGTGCGAGACCGAGCTCGGCGAGGCCTCGCGCGATGCGCGGTACCAGCGTCGCGACGTCTCGATACGAGAGTAGCAGGGTCGAGCCGTCCTCGCCTTCCCAGAGGAGAGCTGGTCGGTCGCTCGTGCCCCAACGGGTGAGGAGGTCAGCCACGTAGTTGTACAGCGCGTCGGGGAAGAAGCGCGCCCAGGGTAGCCCCCGCGAGAGGTCGAGCACCGTCGTCGGTGGCCGTTGCCATCGGAGACCGAGATCCTGGACGACCGCGTTCCAGTACCACGCCGGGTCGGCCGCACTGCGTTCGCGCAGCTCGGCGAGACCGGCGCAGCCGAGCGTACGGAGGAAACGGTAGAGCCGACTGCGTCTCACGTGCGCGTCGTTCGGAGTCCAGGCGATCTCGCTCACGAGTCGACCTCCCGCCGGATGTTCGCGGCTTGCGTTTCCATAGTAGGCGATACGCGGGTGCTCGACCAGCGATCGGGCCGTCTGATACCGTCGTGACCGGCGGACTCGAGCCGTCGGTGCTGCTGCTGTGGTTGGCCGCTAGCTGGCCTGGGGGCGCTGCCTGGCCGCCGCGACGTACCGTCTCGGACGGTGACCGGATCAATGTCGGCGTACCGCAGCGACGATCGTCGGGGGCGTTCCGCGAGTTCGGGCCATCTCGCGACGATAGGGACGCGGGCGATCCGCAGAGGAAGAGGCGTCGCGGTGCGGCGCGCGGCCAGCTCTCGGGAATGCTGGTGAGGTTGCGCGTGTCGTGAACCGAAGGCGTCGGTCCGGGTCGTGGTGCGTCGCGCTTCCGCGTCGGGAGGTGCGTGCGACGGACAGGACATGCAGCACGGAATGGACCGGGCCGAACGTGTCGGCGCGGCCGGCGGCGAGCCGAACGAGCGTGGCCGGCCAGACCGCAACCGGGAAGGCGAGCGGTGCGAGCGTGGGGCTCCGGTAGCGCCCGCTGTTCGCCCGTCCTGGCCATGCGCTTCGCCGTCGCGCTGGTGTTCTGCGGGACTCGCTCCTCGCCCCGCTCGCAGCGCGTGTCGGCGAGTGTCTGTGTCCAGCGCGCCGGTTCGACGGACGCGGTCGCTGGTGCCTGTCGGAGAACGGGCTGGCCGTGGCCGGTACCGAGCCGGCCCGCTCGTGTCGTCCCGACAGCGTTCCACTGGCGGCAACCAGAAGCGACGGGACGTTCGCGGTGACCGCGCGGATGCTCGCGGTGCCCATTCCACGGGGCAGCCTGTACAGGCGCCCGGTCGGTTCCCGAATGCGGTCGGGTGACCGTGAGGCACGGCCGATCGTCACGCGACGACCCCACTTGACAGGCAGGGTCGCGTTCGCGTAGTCTGAGGCTGAAGCCGCATCGGACGCTCGCAGGCGCACGTCATTCCGCAAGTTGTCCGAAATGCTGGACAAGCGGACGTCTTCGAACGTTCCGGAGCGGATCGTCGGGTGACGGGTCGAGCGGAGGAGGAGGTCGAGTCATGACCTGGAAACGCGATGATCGATGGGTGGGGCGGAAACTCTCGCGACGGGCGCTCTTGCGCGGGCTCGCAGCCGGCATGGCGCTGCCCGCGGCGAGCGCGCTCTTGGCGGCCTGCGCCGGTCAGGCCACGCCGACGCCGGCACCGCAGCCGACGCCGACGGCTGCACCGGCTCAGCAGCCGACCCCGACGGCTGCCCCGGCAACGACACCGACGCGGGCGGCGACACCGACGGCGACGCCGGTCGTCCTGCGCGGCACCAAGTTGAACATCCTGTTCGGAACGTTCTTCGTGCCTGAGACGCAGGACCTAATGAAGCAGCAGCTGCAGGAGTTCGGCAAGGAGACGGGCGTCGAGGCGACGATCGACTTCATCAACTGGCCGGACCTGCAGCCGAAGATTAGTGCGGCGGTGCAGGCGGGCGCTGGGCCGGACATCGTCGGGATGTGGGATACCTGGCCGTCCCTCTACAAGGATGCGCTCGTCGACGTGACCGATATCGTCGAGAAGCGGATCAAAGGGGAGGGCGACTACTTCGATTGGGTGAAAAAGACCGTGCTCGTTGGAGACCGGTGGTTGAGCATCCCGATCGGTGCGCCGACCAGTGCACAGGTCTTCCGCAAGAGCGCGCTGCAGAAGGCCGGGTGGCCCGATCCCGACAATCCGCCGGACACCTGGGAAGACCTCTTCAAGATCGGCGTCGAGATGAAGAAGAACGGGATGCCGCTCGGCCAAGCCTTCGGGCACTCGACCGGTGACCCGCCGTCGTTCTGCTACGCCTTCATGTGGGCCTACGGCGCGATGGAGGTCGAGGCCGACGGCAAAACGGTGGCGTTCAACAAGCCGCAGTTCGTCGAGGGGATGAAGCTCTTCCTGAGCTACTGGAAGCAGGCTTTCGACGAGACCGGGCTCTCGTGGGACGACGCCACGAACAATCGGGCGTTCCTGGCCGGCCAAATCGGTTGGACCTTCAACGGGAGCAGTATCTACATCGCTGCCAAGAAGCAGGCGCCGGACATCGCGGAGGACATCGTCCATCACATCTATCCCAAGGGGCCGGCCGGTCGGTTCAACAACCTGGGGAGCTGGTCGGTCGGGATCATGAAGTATTCGAAGAACATCGCCGGTGCCAAGGCGTTCCTCGAGTGGTGGACAGCGCCCGAGCAGTTCCGCAAGTGGCTGGAGATCCAACAGGGGTACCAGGTGGCTCCCACGCAGTACTACTTGGACGACCCGTACTACAAGGCGGATCCGAAACTGGTGCCGTACGTGGAGGCTGCCAAGTACGGGCGCAACAAAGGGTACGCCGGTCTCGGGAACGAGAAGGCTGCCGAAGCGTTCGCTCGGTACATCGTCGTCGACACCTTCGCGCGCGCGATCCAGTCGGGGAACGCCGAAGAAGCGATCCAGTGGGGCGCGAGCGAGCTGCAGAAGATCTACGGAGCGTAGTTGAGTCCACCGGGGAGGGGAGCTGGGGGTGGCTTTCCCTCCCCGGTGCAGGTTGGATGGCGAGGTGCCAGGATGACGACAGCTCCGGCCGGTGCAGTCGCGCGAACCGTATCGTTGACGTGGCGGGAGCGAGTTCGGCACTGGCTCGACAGCGAACCGGTGCTGGCCTATCTCTTCATGTCGCCCGGCTGGATCATCTTGTTGCTCTTCATGAGCTATCCGTTCTTCCTGGGAATCTGGATCTCGCTGACGGATCGCATGGTCGGCTTGCCTGGCGGTGAGTTCGTCGGCTTGCGCAACTACCGGGAACTCCTGCACGACAGCGTCTTCCGTCTCACGGTCGTCAACACGTTCATCTACGGCTTCGTGACGGTGCCGTTCAAGCTGCTGCTCGGCCTGCTCCTGGCGCTCCTGCTCAACCAGGTCTTCCCGCTGCGCAACGTGTTGCGAGCAGCACTGCTCCTACCCTGGATCGTGCCGACAGCGCTCTCCAGCCTCGCCTGGCTCATGCTCTACGACGCGGTCCTCAGCCCGTTCTCGTGGCTCCTCAAGGACTGGGGGCTGATCGAGTCGAACATCGCGTTCCTGGGGTCGCGGACCAACGCGATCATCTCGCTCTGCGTCGCCAACATCTGGCGTGGAACTCCGTTCTTCGCGGTGGCGATCCTCGCCGGACTGCAGGCCGTACCGCAGGAACTGCACGAGGCCGCCGCGATCGAGGGGGCGAACTCCGTGCAGCGGTTCTTTGCGGTCACTTTGCCGGTCATCAAGGGGATCATCGTCATCACGACGCTTTTCTCGATCATCTGGACGTTCGCCGATTTCCAGCTCGTGTACGTGCTCACCAAGGGAGGACCGGCCAACTCGACGCATATCTTCGGAACGTTCGCTTGGCAGGAAGGGATCGGTGGCGCCGGGAAGCTCGGCATGGGTGCTGCCGTGTCGCTCTACATGTTCCCGGTCCTCGCAGTGCTCTCGGCGATCCTGCTCCGGTACGTCCGTTCGCAGGAGGCGTGAGGTGGTCGGTAGCAACCGCTTGAGCAATCGACTTCTCTTTCTGTATCTGCCGCTCGCGCTGTTCACGATTTTCTTGCTCTTTCCTTTCTATTGGATGCTCATCATCTCCCTCAAGCCGAACAGTCTGCTGCTCAATACCAAGGTCAACCCGCTGATCCTGACGCACTTCACGCTGGAGCATTACCGGTATCTTTTCACGAACACCGACTTCCCGCGCTGGGCTTGGAATACCGCCGTGGTGACGTTCGGCGCGACCTTCGTTTCCCTGACCAGTTCCATCCTCATGGGGTACGCGCTGGGACGCTTCCGGTTCCGTGGTGGCAACCTGGCCGGGACAGCGATTTTCCTAGCCTATCTCATTCCGCCGACGTTGCTCTTCATCCCGCTGAGCCAGGTCGTCGCTCGCTTCGGGTTGTACAACACTTACTGGGCGCTGATCCTGACGTATCCGACATTCCTCATCCCGTTCGCCTCGTGGCTCCTCATGGGCTACTTCCGGACGATCCCCCGGGAACTCGAAGAATGCGCGATGATCGACGGGGCGAGTCGTTTCCAAGCGATGTGGCGGATCATCCTGCCGCTGGCGCTGCCGGGCGTGCTCTCGGCCGGGATCTTCTCATTCACGCTCTCCTGGAACGAGTTCCTGTACGCGCTCGTCTTCATGGGTTCAGGCGAAATGAAGACGATTCCGGTCGGGACGGTGAGCGACTTGATCCGCGCGGACGTCTTCCAATGGGGGCCGCTGATGGCAGCGGCCATGCTCGGCTCGGTGCCGGTCGCCGTCGCGTACATGTTCTTCGTCGATCAGTACGTCTCCGGACTCACGGCCGGTGCGGTGAAGGGTTGAGCGCTCGACGCGTTATACTGGTCAGGGGGCGCTTTCCGGCAGAACTCGGGTCAACGCGCACGACGGAGGGTGCGTATGGCGCAGGTGATCTATGACCATGTGACCAAGCGGTTCGACGGGGTGATCGCCGTCAACGACCTCAACTTGGAGGTCAAGGACGGGGAATTCCTGGTACTCGTCGGACCCTCGGGGTGCGGGAAGAC
>JANZZC010000057.1 GCA_026419575.1 Thermomicrobium sp.
CTCGTAGGTGACCCCTGGGGTGTAGCTCTTGAACTTGAAGGGGCCGGTGCCGACGATGTTCTTGGTGTCGCGGAGGTCGGCGCCGGACTCGATGAGGTGGGCGGGGTAGATGCCGGTCCAGGGGATGGCGACGTTGTAGAGGAGGGCGGGATCCGGCTGCTTGAGGACGAAGCGGACGGTGAAGTCGTCCGGGGTCTCGATGTGGTCGACGGTGTTGAAGAAGACGCCGCGGGGGCTGTTGACGCCCTCGGGTGGGCTGATGATGCGCTGGAAGTTGACGAGGACGTCCTTGCTGGTGAAGGGGCTGCCGTCGTGGAACTGGACCCCCTGCCGGAGAGAGAAAGTGTAGCTCATCCCGTCCTGCGACATGTCCCAGCGGACAGCGAGGCAGGGCAGAATCTTGGTCTGATCGTTCGGGTCGAACTCGAGGAGCGTCTCCAGGCACGGCGCCACGCACCAGAGGTCGGTGCTGGTGGTCGCCTGGTGGAGGTCGAGGTTCGCCGGGTCTCCGGGCAGGTTCATCCGCAGGATGCCGCCGCGGCGGACGGCCTCGGTGGTGGGGGTGGGGGTGACTTCCATGACGGCGGTGGGCATGGCGACGGGGGTGTTGGTGGGCGTCGGTGCGGCGGTCGCGGCGGGGGCGGTAGTGGGGGTGGCCTGGCCGCCGCCACCGCGACAGGCGACGAGCAGGGCCGAGGCGAGGGTGCCGGCCGCTGTGCCGAGCAAGCGACGCCGCGTGAACGTGCGCATCGTCCTCCTCCTTACGCTCGTGTCCGATAGCCCGCCACTGGTCGCACGGATGCTGCTTCAGAGATTAAGCGAGCAGGCATCGGCTGTCAAGATGGTCCGGCGAACTCCCGATATCGTTCCGGATGCGGTGCGTGTCTCTGCTCTCCATCGTCGTTTCCGGCCGTTCGGCGCCGAGCCGGCGGTCGTCGGGAGATAGGACGGCTGGCGGTGGTGCTGGGCAGCGCGGCTGGCGCGCGGTCCGCGCCGGGACGTCCCGACGCCGCGCCCTGCGCGGCCGACCGTCGTGCGACGGCGACCACACAGGGCGTCGGATCCGGGTCGATCGTCCGGCCGGTCGACTTCCTCGCTCGTCCGATCCGGCCGGGGGCGGTGAGCGATCGCTCGCCGTACCGCTCGCCGGCGGCGGTCGGCGCGTGGACAGGTTCCCCTGGTGCGCACAGGCACGGTGACTCCCGGCGACCGTTCTCGCTGCGCCGCGGCGTCGTTCGTCCAGGCCCTGTCGCCGGGTCGCGCTGGCGGACTCCGGCAGCCGCTCGAGCGCCTTGCCTCGTCTCTCGAGCCACCGACGGTAGGCGAGGAGGCCGATCGGGCGGCGGCGCATGGCGCGCTCACCCGAAGACGCAGCGACGGTTCTCCCGACTTGTCCGGTCGATCGGCGGATTCCTCGCCGTGCGTCATCCAGGCTCGTCGTCGAACCTGGGTCGGCGGCGACGGCCGTGCCCCAGGCCGTGTTGTCGTTCCTCGCGGCTCGCGAGCCACGTTCCTCCATAGCCGGTGCGTGCGATCGACGCACCGAGCGTCGGAGTTCGACCGAGAAGGCGCGGGGATCCGCTCGGGCTCCCGTCGACCAGCGGTCGGACAGCGGTGCGCCACGACCGGGCTTCCGGCGCTGCGCTGGGTACGGCGAAGTGTCGAGCCGTCTCCCATCGGCGCGCTCGTCGTTCCGAGCGGCGAGGGAGGGGGTCTCCGGTTCCCCTCGATCGCTCGACGCTCGCTGACGCGAGCGGCCCGCGCTCCGGACTCGGCTTGTGCCGGGGAACGCCCTTCCCTATACTGCCGACCAGAGCGTGCCGAGGCGGCAAGCCGAGGGACGATCGCAGGCGCGCGTGGGAGGTCAGTCATGGATTTCGAGTTGACTCCGGAACAGATCCAGGTCCGCGACATGGTGCGCGAGTGGGCGCAGCGCGAGGTCGCTCCGTACATCCGCGAGTGGGACGCGAAGGGCGAATACCACCCCGAAATCTACCGGCGGATGGGGGAGCTCGGCTTGCTCGGGTTGCCGATCCCGGAGCGCTACGGTGGCGGTGGTTTCGACTACGTCGCGTTAGCGCTCGTCTGCGAAGAACTCGAGGCGGTCGATACGTTCCTCCGCGTCGCGATCAGCGTGCATGTCGGGCTGAACAGCTTGACGCTCCTCCAGTGGGGAACCGAGGAGCAGAAGCGGCGCTGGCTCGTACCGCAGGCGCGCGGTGAGAAGCTCGCGACGTTCGCTCTGACCGAACCGGGGGCTGGCTCCGATGCCGGACATATCCAGACGCGTGCGGTGAAGGACGGCGACAGTTACGTCTTGAACGGCGAGAAGATGTGGATCTCGCTCGCCAACACCGCCGATCACTTCCTCGTCTTCGCCACGCTCGACCCCTCGCTCGGTCATCGCGGCCTCTGTGCCTTCATGGTCGAGCGGGGCACGCCGGGGCTCACTACCGGTTCGATCCACGGCAAGCTCGGCGTGCGCGCCGGCGATACCGGCTGGATCTCGCTCCAGAACGTGCGCGTGCCGGCGGAGAACATGATCGGCGAGCCGGGCGAGGGATTCAAGATCGCCATGAGCGCGATCGATCAGGGGCGCTTCACGGTCGCCGCCGGAGCGTGCGGGCTCATCCGGGCGTGTCTGGAGGCGAGCGTCAAGTACTGCCACGAGCGGCAAGCCTTCGGGCAGGAGATCGGACGCTTCCAGCTCGTCCAGCAGATGATCGCGAAGATGGTCCGGGGCTACGAGACGTCTCGCCTCCTCGTCTTCCGCGCTGCCGAACTCAAGAATCGTGGGATCCGCAACACGCGCGAGACCTCGCTCGCCAAGTGGCATGCCTGCGACTGCGCGTTCGAGGCGGCGAACGATGCCGTCCAGATCCACGGTGCCTACGGGTACTCGAACGAGTACCCGGTGGAGCGTTACCTCCGCAACGCGCGCGGTGCGGTGATCTACGAAGGGACGCGCGAGATCCACACGATCCTGCAGGCGGAGTACGCGCTCGGCTACCGCGTCGACAAGCCGTTGCGGTGCCCGCAGCCGCCAGCCCAGGGATACGAGACGCTCGCCGCGAGGGGGTGAGGATGCGACCGCTCGTGGTTCCGTACCGTGACCGTCGGCCGCAGATCGCCGACGACGTCTTCGTCGCCCCGGGTGCCGTCGTCATCGGCGACGTCACGATCGGTTCGGGTTCGAGCCTCTGGTTCGGGGTCGTCGTGCGCGGGGACATCGGACCGATCCGGATCGGGGCGCGCGTCAACCTGCAGGAAGGTGTCGTCGTCCACCTCGACGAAGGATTCCCGGTGGTCATCGAGGACGACGTGACGGTCGGTCACGGCGCGATCGTTCACGGGGCACGGATCGAAGCCGGCGCCCAGATCGGTATGGGGGCCGTCCTCCTGACCGGTTCGCGGATCGGAGCGGGCGCCATCGTCGCCGCCGGCGCCGTAGTGCCCGAAGGATTGGAGGTGCCGGCGGGCACCGTCGCGATGGGGATACCAGCGCGGGTACGCCGCGAGGTCTCCGCCGAGGAGCGGGCGGCACTGCTCGAGCGCGCCCGACGGTACGCGGCGCGCGGGGCCGAGTTCCGCCGGTTGCTGGCCTCGCTGGGAGCGGAGGACTCGCCATGAGCGTGCGTCTGGAACGCGAGGAACCGCTCGCGCTGCTCGTGCTCGATCGGCCGGAGCGGCTGAACGCCCTCGATACCGGGAGCCTGCGGACGCTGCTCGCGGCCATCCGCGAGCTCGCGGCGGACGAACGGATTCGGGTCGTGATCCTGACCGGCGCCGGTGATCGCGCCTTCGCGGCCGGCGCCGATATCGGCGAGATGGTCGAAAAATCACCGGCTGAGGCGCTCGCCTTCGCCGAACTCGGTCAGGCGGTCTGCCGGGCGATCGAGGAGGCACCGCAACCCTACATCGCCGCGGTCAACGGTTACGCGCTGGGCGGCGGCTGCGAACTCGCCCTCGCCTGCGATATCCGCCTGGCCAGCGAACGCGCCGTGTTCGCTCAACCGGAGGTGACGCTGGGTATCCCGCCCGGTTGGGGAGGTTCGCAGCGGTTGCCGCGGGTCGTTCCGCCCGGCATCGCCGGCGAACTCCTCTATACCGGCCGGCGCGTCGGTGCCCAGGAAGCGCTGCGGATCGGACTGGTGAACGCGGTGTATCCGGCCGAGGAGTTGCTCGAGCGCGCTCGTGAGCTCGCTCGGCAGATCGCCGCGAACGGCCCGATCGCGGTGCGGCTGACCAAGGCTGCAGTCCGTTTCGGGCTGGAGCACGGACTCGAGGCTGGGCTCGCCTACGAGCGTCAGCTGTTCGCCCATGCATTCACGACCGGAGACCAGCGGGAGGGGATGCGGGCGTTCCTGGAGAAGCGACGACCCACGTTTCTGGGACGCTGAACGCGACGAGGCAGGACGGAGGGAACCGTGAAGATCGCGGCGTTGGTCAAGCAGGTGCCCGATCCGAACGCCGTGCGGTTCGATCCCCGGCTCGGCGAGCTGGTGCCCGGCATCCAGCACGTCGTCAACGAGTACGACCTCTACGCGCTCGAAGCGGCCTTGCGGCTGCGCGAGCAGGTCGGCGGCGAAGTCGTCGTGGCGAGCGTCGGGCCCGCCCGCGATGCGCTGAACCGTGGCCTGGCGATGGGTGCCGATCGGGCCGTCGCGATCGAGGGGGAGGGGCTACCCGGAGACGCCTGGGTGACCGCCACGGTGCTCGCGGCCTGGCTCCGCCGCGAGCGACCGGACGTCGTCTGGTGCGGTCAGGAGACGAGCGATTCGGGAACTGGTTCCGTGGGACCCGCCGTCGCGGCCTTGCTCGAGCTGCCGCTCGTGAGCAACGTCGTCGGCTGGGAGTTCCGCGACGGACGCTTCGAAATCGAGCGCGAGATCGAGGACGGTCACCAGTTCCAGGAGGTCGAGCCACCGGTCGTCCTCTGCGCGCTCTCCGCGTTGCCGCAACCTCGCTTGCCGACGCTGCGGGGAATCATGGACGCGCGGCGGAAGCCGGTGGAACGTCTCGCTCCGACCGAACTCGACCTCGGCCCGGATGCCCTCGTCCCACTGGTCCGGTGGGAGGGCCTGCGCCAGCCGGTCGCCAAGGCCGCAGGCGTCGTGGTCCAGGACGTTCCTCCCGACGAAGCGGTGGAGCGGCTCCTCGCCTTCCTCGAGGCGCGTGGGCTGCTCGGCTGAGGAGAGGATACGTGCGCGATGGCTGGAACAGGAATTCTGGTCGTCGTCGAAACGTCGGCCGGTGTGCCTCGACCGACCGCTCTGGAGCTCTTCGGGGCGGCTCGCGCGATCGGTGACGCGCTCGGACCGGTGACCGCGCTCGTCGTGGGACGCAGCGTCGCCGCGGCGGCGGATCAGGTCGCTCGGCTGGGTGCCGACCGCGTGCTGGTGGCGGACGCCGAGGAGTTCGCTGAGCCGGTCGCCGCGCGCATGGCGCGGGCCGTCGCCGCCGCGTGGGAAACGGCCCAGCCGACGCTGGTCTTCTTGCCCGGGACGACGCTCGGGCGCGACGTGGCCGCGGTGGTCGCAGCGCAGCGCGGGGTCCCGCACCTGGTCGACGTGGTCATGCTCGAGCTGACGGACGAGGAGATCGTCGCTATTCGCCCCGTCTACCAGAGCAAGCTCCTCACCACCGTGCGGGCGAGCCGAGCGCGACCAGCCGTCGTCACCGTGCGAGCGGGCTCGTTCCGCCCACCCGAGCCGGCGGAACCGGCGGCGCGCGTCGAACCGCTGACCGTCACGCTGTCGGACGCTGACCGGCGCGTCCGCGTGACGCGAACGGTGGAGAAGCCCCGCGGGCAGGTCGATCTGGAGAGCGCCCCGGTGGTCGTCGTCGGTGGTCGCGGTATCGGCGAGCCGGAGGGGTTCGCGCAGCTCGCCGAGCTGGCGGAGCTCCTCGGCGGTGCGCTCGGTTGCACGCGTGCGGTGAGCGATCTCGGTTGGCGTCCCCACTACGAGCAGATCGGACAGACGGGCAAGCAGGTACGACCGAAGCTCTATCTCGGCGTCGGTGTCTCGGGAGCGGTGCAACACACCGTCGGGATGCAGGGGAGCGAGACGATCGTCGTGATCAACCGCGATCCCAACGCACCGCTCGTCAAGATGGCGGATTTCGCGCTCGTCGCGGATTGGACCGAGATCGTGCCGCGGCTTATCGCGCGGCTCCGGGAACGGCGAGGACGGGCGGGATGAGCCAAGAGCGCGTCGAAGTCATCGTCGTCGGTGCTGGGCCGGCCGGTGTGGCCGCGGCGCTGACCCTCGCCCGGGCAGGCGTCGAGGTGGTCGTCCTCGAGCGGGGCGCGTATCCAGGAGCCAAGAACGTCATGGGCGGCATCCTCTACCGGCAGCCGACCGAGGAACTCGTGCCTGGCTTCTGGCGAGAGGCACCGCTCGAGCGGGCCATCGTCGAGCAGCGCTACTTGCTCCTGACCGAGGAGGACGCGATCGGGTTGACCTACCGCACTCCTGCCTTCGGCGAACCACCCTACAATGCGTTCAGCGTGCTGCGTGCCGAGTGGGACCGCTGGTTCGCGCAGCAGGCCGAAGCGGCCGGTGCGTTGATCGCGACCGAGGTGACAGTCGAAGACGTTCTCTGGGAAGACGGGCGCATCGTCGGGGTCCGGGCCGGCGAGCAGGGGGAACTGGCGGCGGACGTGGTCGTAATCGCCGATGGTGCGAACTCGCTGCTGGCGCAGAAGGCAGGCTTGGCGCGCGATTGGCGACCGGAGGAACAAGCCCTGGTCGCCAAGGAGCTGTGGCGCTTGCCGGCGGAGGAGATCGAGCGGCGGTTCAACGTGCCGAGCGGCCAAGGTGTCGCGATCGAAGCGTTCGGTGCCGCGACCGGAGGCTTGCTCGGATACGGCTTCCTCTACACGAATCGCGACACGCTGTCGATCGGGACGGGAGCGCTCCTGAGCGAACTCATCGAGCACGAGGTGAACGTCAGCGATCTCCTGGACCGGTTCAAGCGCCATCCGGCTATCGCCCCGCTCCTCGACGGTGCGGAACTGGTCGAGTACAGTGCCCACCTGATTCCGGAAGGCGGCTGGCGCGCGCTGCCGACCCTGTTCACCGACGGTGCGCTCGTCGTCGGCGACGCAGCCGGCTTCGTGAACCCGCTCAGCCGGGAGGGCTCGAACTTCGCGATGATCTCCGGGAAGTTGGCTGCCGAGACCATTCTGGAGGCACGCGCGCTCGGCGATTTTTCTGCGCACGCCCTCAGTCGGTACTGGGAGAAGCTCGAGAAGAGCTTCGTCTTGCAAGATCTCGAGACGATCCGCGACGTGATGCCGTTCGTCCGTGCGCGACCGTATCTCTTGCGCGACTATCCGGCAGCGTTCGCCCACTCGCTGCGCCATTACCTGACGGTCGACAGCACACCGAAAGCGCAGAAGTACCGCGCGATCGTCGAGACGCTCCTGGCGGAACTCGGCCCGTCCCGTCTGCTGCGCGATGCCGCGGCGCTCGTCTTTCGGCTGGCTCGGTGAACGCTCGAACGGCTGCCGCCCCGTGGTAGGCTTGAGCCAGCAGGCCGAGATCGGTCGGGGTTGGTATCCGCCGTGACGCTCTATCTCGTCCTCGACGCACTTCTCTTGGTGTTGCTCGCGCTCTTCGTCCCCATCGGGTTCTGGCGCGGTGCCGCGCGCGAGGTGCTGGTCACGCTCGGTATCCTGCTCGGGTTCGCGCTCGGGGAATTCTGGGCGCAACCGTGGGGGCTCGATCTCGCCGAGCGTACCGGGCTCGGTGAGGGGGCAGCGAGCTTCCTGGTCGCCGTGCTCGTGTTGGTCGCCAGTACTTTCCTCATCGGATACGGCTCGAGTGCGGTCGTGCTCGTGCCGCAGCCGGGATTCGTCGGGCGTCTGCTCGGCGCGCTCGTCGCGTTCGCCAACGGCACGCTCTTGCTCGGCTTCGCTCTGCGCGCGATCCGGCTGTATCTGCTGGGCGGCTCGCCGTCGGGTCTCTTCGAGCGAGCGGTCGTGGCGCGGATCCTGAGCGAGAGCATGCCGTGGGTGCTCCTGATCGGAGCCGTCCTGTCGCTTCCGGTGATCGTCGCCGCGGCCTGGCTGGGAGCTCGGACCGTCGAGGAAGACGCCGCGAGCATGGAGGAGTTCGCCGCACAGCACACCCCGACCCGGCCGCTGCCGCCGCGTGTCCCGCGCGCGGCACCCACGCCGGCCGTGGCCTACAAGACGGAGCCGATCCGGGCGCACGAGGAGCCGACTCGTCCACTGCGTCCCCGGGAAGAATCCTCCGACGCCGGCGGTCGGCGGGCGCACGAGCTGGCCGAGCAGGAGACAGCGGTGCTGGCCCGTCCGACCGCACCGCCGCCGCGGCCGGCCGGTGACCGCTGCCCGTACTGTCATGCCGATATCCGCGACGCCGAGGTGTTCTGCCCGCGTTGCGGGCGAGTGCTCTAGCTGGACTCCGCTGCCCCCTCGTCCGCCTCTCCGGGAGAGGAGGTACGGAGACAGTCCAGCACCGGGAAACGGCTGAGCCGCCGCGTGCGACGCGCGGGGGCTCAGAAGCCCCCGTCGCGCCCGATCGCTTGCAACTCTTCGAGGATGATCCGGAGCTCCGCTGCCCGGGCGTGCATGCGGACGATCGGCTCGCCCTGGGGGTCGAGGAACAGGACATCGACGTGGTCGTTCGCCTCGACCAGTTCCGAACCGCTGTAGTCGAGCTCCACCGTCAGGACGGGCGTCAGCCGATCGCTCGGCTCCGCCGGCTCACCGTGCGGTGCGTGCGTCAGGGCATGGCGGTAATGCCCGAGCAAATCGGTCAGGGCACCGCGCTCGTTCGGTTCCTCGCCCAGGTAGAGGGACAGGTCGATGCGGCCGTCGCTGATGTGGAGGTAGTAGCCGTCGTCCGCCCGCTCCAGCGCGATGTCCTGCGGGAACCAGATATCGTAGATGACGAGCGGTCTGGCCTCCTCGACCGGCGCTTCGCCCTCGGCTTCCGTTTCCTCGGGTGGTGCGAGCCATTCCGGAATCTCACGCCCGTGCACGAGCCAGTAATGAGCGAGCCCGTAGCGGTAGAGGAGCTCGGCGAGACGCGCCCGGACGGGGGCGGTGAAGGCACCCGGGAACTCGTCCTCGATGACCCGCTCGAGCGCGCGAAGCATCCGCTCGAACTCCGGTCGATCCCGGAGCTCCCGATCGATGAAGCGTCGCGCTTCCTGAAGGGCGCGACGGAGCTCGGCATCGATCGTGTCGGACGATTGCTCACGGAGGAAGCGCTGGATCGCTTCGAACAGCTCGTCGTCCGGCTGGAACTGATCGCGAATCGGCTGTTCAGCCACGGCGCACTCCGTGTCCTACCACGCACGGCGTGGACAGTGTATCGAATGCCATTATGCACCTCCCCCGGCAGCCTGTCTACTGGGGAGTCCCGACGCGACGGGATGTTGTCGCCGATAGCGCTCGAGAATCCCGGCGGTGGTAGCGAGGGCGGCGTATACTTGCCTCTTCGGTGACCGACGCGGCGGGGAGGACGACGACGTGACCGACGAGCAATCCCGGGCACCGTACCTCGAGCGCTGGCTGGCCTACCTCGCGGAAGGGGTCGTGCCGTTCTCGACGCCGGGACACAAGCAAGGGCGGGGTGCACCGCCGGAGTTCGCGGCGGCGTTCGGGGCGGGCGCGCTGGAACTCGATATTCCGCACGATGGCGGAACCTACGACACGCATCTCCCGACCGATCCCCTCGACGAGGCCGAACGGCTCGCCGCTGCGCTCTGGGGAGCGCACGATGCCGTCTTTTTGGTTAACGGGAGCACGACCGGGAATCTCGCGGCGTTGCTCACCTTAAGTCGCCCCGGCCAGCCGATCGTCGTCACGCGGGCGATGCACAAGTCGCTCCTCGCCGGTCTCATCCTGAGCGGCGCTCGGCCGGTCTATGTCGTGCCCGAGGTCGACGAGGAGACCGGTTTCCTCCTGGACGTCGCTCCCGAAGCGGTCGAGCGAGCGCTCCAGGCGCACCCTGACGCCACGGCGGTCGCGATCGTCAGCCCGACCTACACCGGTGTGACGAGCGACCTTCGACGGATCGCCGCGCTGTGCCGCGCCTACGGCGTGCCGCTCTTCGTCGACGAGGCGTGGGGACCCCACTTGCCGTTCCACCCCGCCTTGCCCCCGGCTGCGATTCCCTCCGGTGCCGATCTCGCGGTGACGAGCCTGCACAAGCTCGTCGGTGCGCTCACGCAGGGAGCCCTCCTCCTGGTCTCCGGCGATCGGATCGATCCGGCACGGGTCCGCGCGGCGGTAGCGATGGTGCAGACGACGAGTCCGGCTGCCTTCCTGTACGCCTCGCTGGATGCGACCCGGCGGCGTCTGGCGCTCGAGGGCGAAAGCCTGCTCGCTCGGACGCTCGAACTGGCTGCACGCGCTCGCTCCGCGCTCGGAGCGGTGCCTGGCCTGCGGGTCGTCGGGCCGGAGCTCGTCGCCCGACGACCGGGCGCTGGCTTCGATCCGACGCGGCTCGTCGTCGACGTCCAGGGGATCGGGCTCACCGGGCTCGAAGCGAAACGACGGTTGCGCCGGGATTTCCACGTCGCCGCCGAGATGGCGGACCTCCTCAGCGTCGTTTGCCTGCTGACGGTCGGTGACACACCGGAAACGATCGACGCGCTGGTGCGTGCGTTCGCGGCGTTGGCGGACGAGGCCTGTCGCCGCGGCGAACGAGCGAACGGCGACCCGCTGGTACGGCTGCTCCGCGCGACCGGCCCGATCGTCGCGGGAGCGCCGCAAGTCTTGACGCCGCGTGACGCCTTCTTCGCTCCGACCGAATCCGTTCCCCTGGATCGTGCCGTCGGAAGGGTCGCTGCGGAGCCGATCACACCGTACCCGCCAGGAATCCCGGTCGTGGCGCCGGGCGAGGCGATCCGTCCGGAGGTCGTGGAGTTCCTCCGCGCCGGGATCGCCGCCGGGATGCGCTTCAACGGTGCCAGCGATCCCACGTTGCGGACGATCCGCGTCGTCAGCGCCTGAGCGCTGGGAACCGACTGCCCTACGATGCGTCGCAAGGTGGCGGTCCGACTCCGGTGTCCGCCGCGCCGGCGGAGACCGCTTCCGCGGTCCGTTCGCGATGGAGCGCGGGCGCTTCCCCAGGCCAAGCGGGGGAGAGACCGAAGAGTGCCCACGGCGATTCGATCCGAAGGTATCCCGGGACCTGGACCGCGCTTCCGGCACGGGCCAGGGTATCCACGAGCCCGGCAGGTACGGGGTGCTGCGGGTCGGGCGTGAAGAGGTGGAGCGGGGTTCGCGCGATCGTCCACGGATCGAGTCCCACCGCGACCAGACACCCGCTCACCGGCGTGGGGAGGTCGGTCCCGAGCGAGCGCAGCGCCGCGGTGAGCGTCTCGAGCGGGATCGACTCGCTGCTGCACAAGGCGAGGACGAGCGGGAACCGGAGCGCACGGTATCGTCGAGCCTTGGCGCGCAACTTGGCGGTCAAGGCGCGTGCCGTGGGGGCGTGCGGTGGCGTCGGAACGAGCGAAAGGCCGTTCCCGGGCGCGTCGCTCTCCGCGGGGAGGGCCTCGAAGACGAGTGCCCAGCCGCCGCGTCGCCAAACGAACTGCGGAGGCACCGCGTCCGCCTGCGAGAGGCGATCCAGCCAGGCCCGCAGCGCCTCGCGCAGTTCGCGCAGGGGCGGCGTCCCCTGGCCGCATTCCGCGCGGACGATGCGGAGCGTCCGACCAGCGGAGCGAACGTCGTGGAGAACGTCGAGAATCGGGTAGAGCCGACGTTCCGCGCGCCAGGCTTCGCTCGAGTGCGCATGGATCAGCGCCTCGACGAAGAACGCCTCGCTGTTCCGGATGGCGAGGAAATCCGGGCGTGGGCCGCTCTCCCGTGTGGCTGGGTGCACCATTAATTGATAGCCGAGCCGCCGCAGGAGCTCGTGAAGGTAGAGCTCCCAGAACGCGGCGAGCGACAGGCGCCGATCGCGCTCCCAGAACCGGCTCCGGATGTCGCTGCGGGCCGGCTCCGGGAGATGGACGAACCAGTTCTCGAGGAGCGTCCGGACCGCGAGGTCTTCCGGGGTGGCGGCGCGAGCGAGTCGCTGGGCGATCGTCTCCCGATGCGGGCCGACCGGGCGGGTCGCTCGTGCTGCCGGAGGAGTCGCGAAGAGCAGCATCGGATGGCTCGCTCAACCGACGGGTTCGCCCGTTCGCACGGCTCGCACCGCTGCCTCGATGTTCGCTTCGGGCGTCGTGATCGGGATGACGCAACCCGGCGTGACCATGAGGTGACGCCCACCGAGCTGCGCAAGGGCGTCGCGAGCCTCGGCTGCGACGGCCGCCGGATCGCGCTCGGCGATCGTGGTCTCGTCGAGGCCACCGGCGACGCAGCGGCCGCTGCGCTGCGCTCCTTCGCGGAGCGTCGGCCGCGTGCGACGGTCGTGCCAGTTGAGGACGTTCACCGGATAGTCGAGCACGAGGTCGAAATGCGGCTGCAGGCCATGCAGGTGCAGGAGCACGATCGGTGCGCCGCTCGCCTCGGCAAGTACCTCGAGATCCCAGGGGCGTCCCCACTGGGCGTACGCGGCGGCAGCGAGCACGTCCGCGGTCGCGCACTGGGTGGCGAAGAAGATTCCGTGGGCACCGGCATCGAGGGAGGCCCGGACGAGCGCCCGCATCGTCGTGGCGATAGCGGCGAGCGCCTCGGCGACACGGGCGGGGTGCTCCACGAGGTCCTGGACGACGCGACCGGCCGAGAGCTTGAACGCTACCGTCAGCGGGCTGAAGATCGTTTGGAGTACCGGAACCGCTCCTCCGAGTTCCGTCGCGACCAGGCGAAGGCTTTCCACGATCGTGCCGAGCGGGCCTCGGTCCACCGGGAGCGGGCGAATTCTCCCCCAGTCCTCGGGTTCGACCACAGGATAGCGCGTGACCGTGCGTGTGCCGCTGGGGTTGCCGCGGTACTCGCTCTCCCCGCCCCAAGCGATGACCGGATAGTCGCCGGGCGGCATGAACTTCACGAAATCGAAGTCGAAACGGCGTTGCCACGCCAGGGTGGCTGCGGCGAGGGATCCGGCCTGCTGGTCGGCTTCCGGGAAATGACGCCAGAGGCTCACCGGCGGTACCTCGAGCGGCTCACCGGCGATCGCCGCTCGGACGCGGATCCAGTGCTCACTCGTCGTCGGCACGGCGGTCGTCCTCGTCCTGCGTTCCAACGAGCGCGGCCGGAGCCGCACCGCTGAGCGCCTGCAACTGCTTGAGCGAACCGAGCGCGCTCGCCGCCTGCTGGGCGAGCGTGTCGCGACTATTCTGCAGCATGGTGAGCGCCTTTGCGTATCGGCCTTGGAGTTCGTTCTGGATCGTCGTCAACGCCTGTTCGAGCTGGTGCGAGACGCGCGAGATGCGCACGCTCTCCTCGTCGCGGAGGAAGCGGAGCGCGAAGTGCAGCAGCGTGAGGAAATACGGAATCGCCATACTGTAGGCGATGACGACGATCCCCCGTTCGAGCGCCCGGGCGTGCAACCGCTGCGTCCAGCGGTAGACCGCGTCGGGCACAGCGATGATCGCCAGGCCGAGGGTCAACTCGGGATCGAGGTAGGCAGCGACCTCCTCGATGCGCCGTTCGAGCTGCGATTCCAGCTCGCGCCGTGCCTGCTCGTTCGCCGTCTCCTCGAGCGTCTCGAGCTGACGGGTACCGACCCATTTGGAATCGACCGGGACGTGCTTGCCGTTGGGGAGTCGGAAAGCGAACTCCACGACCCGATTCTTGATCGTCAGATTGAAGGCCTTGAACTCTGGGGGAAGGTGTTCGAGGATGGCCTCGAGCAGGTGCTCGCCGGCAGCGCCGCGCGAGGCGGAGCCGGTCAGGATCGCATCGAGGCGGTTCACGAAACGGGCCAGTTCCTCCTGTCGGCGGCGCGCCTCCTCGTCGTTGCGCCGGAGTTCGTCGAGCGCTCGCTGGGCATCGTTGAGCGCTTGCTGGAGCTGATCGATGCGCCCTGCGGTAGTGCCCTGCTGCTCTCGGAGCGCCGCGAGCACGGTCCGGAACTCGGTGAGGAGCGTCTCGACGTGCTGGACTGCGCTCTGCAACTGGCGCTGGTTCTGTTCGCTGGTCTCGGTGCGGACGCGCAGCTGAGTGGTGAGGTTCGCGAGTTCCTGCATGGTCCGTGCGAGTTCGCTGACCTGTTGCGCTTGGCTCCGCAAGGCTTCCTGGACCGTCGCCTGGAGTTCCAGCTGATTCCGCTCGCTGGTCTCGGCCCGGTGCTGCAGCTGGTTCGTGAGGGTCGCCAGTTCCTGGAGGATGCGCGCGAGATCCGCGACCTGTTGGGACTGGCCGCGTAGCGTCTCCTGGAGAGCGCCGAGCGTCGCGTGCACCGGGCCGGGTTCGGGCGTGCCGCCGCTCGGGCGACGCGCCGCCCAGACGAGCAGGCCGACCGCCGCGCTGAGGACGAGCGCGCACGCGAAGCCGACGGCGCTCGCGATCAGGAGCGACGTGTCCTTCATCGTCGTCTCCTCCACTCACTCGCTCTCTTTCGGAGGCTCGATCGTGAACTCCTCGTCGAATCCCCAGTATTTGAGCGCGAGTAGCGATCCATCCGGATATTCGGTGTGGAGCTGGCGTGGCAGGTGATCCTCCTGCCCGATCCAGAGGGTGAGGCGGTTCGGCTCCTGTCCGGACGGTGTCACGGTGATTTCCCATTTTTCGCAGAGCGTTCCGCCGACCGTTTCGGGCGGGAGCTCGCGGAGCGAGACCGCCGTGCCGGTCGCGGATCCGTTCCGGGCCGTCGCGAGCGACTGGGGGTCGTACAGGCTGGCGAGGTCGAGCGGCTGCTGGAGCTGTCCGAGTTGCCAACGGTCACCGCTGCGGATCCAACCGGCATCGCCGACGATGATCCATTCGAGCGACGGCTGCCCGGTCGTGGGATCGTACTGGATCGCATGCAGGCGGTCGGGGAGGACGACCGCGAGTTCGAGGCGTTGCCGGAGCGCCCCGGAGCCGTCGTAGGCGGTGATCTCGGCCCGGAAACGGGTGACCGAGGCCCAGGCCTGCGCCCAGGCAGTGACCTGTTCCTGGTCGGCCGGCGAGAGGGCCGGGGTTCCGTCCGGGACGGGCGTCGGCGTCGGTGGCGGTGGGGTGGGAGTCGGTCGCGCGGTCAGCGCGCAGGCGCTGGCGAGGAACAGGATCGCGAGCAGCGTGACGAGCCGAGCCATGGCGCGGTCCTTTCGGTCGGAGCGAGCGTCGCACCCTCCAGTGTCGAGCATGGTCTCGAGGAGTGTCAAGCCGAACGGCAACGGAATGCT
The DNA here is from genome assembly GCA_026419575.1 of Thermomicrobium sp. Classification (GTDB taxonomy): domain Bacteria; phylum Chloroflexota; class Chloroflexia; order Thermomicrobiales; family Thermomicrobiaceae; genus Thermomicrobium. Next base: position 15,268 of record JANZZC010000057.1, read on the forward strand.
CCGGTCGTGCTCGCCGGCGACCCCGGTTTCCCGTCGGTGGGGGAGTCGGAAGCGGACGGGACGTCGACGCTCCGACGGCGCGCTGGAAGCCGCCGGCCCGCCCGGATGGGCGGGCCGGCGGAAGTGCCCTCGAGCTTGCGGGTCAGTAGATCTCGAGATAGCGATCGATCTCCCACTGGGTCACGTGCTGGCGGAAAGCGTCCCAGTCGCGCTTCTGCGCCTCGAGGAGCCGCTCGAACACGTGCTCGCCCAGCGCTTCGCGGATGACCTCGTCCTTCTCGAGTTCGGCCATCGCTTCACCGAGCGTCGCGGGGAGCGTCTGGATATTGCGCCGCTTGAGGTCCTCGTCCGTGAAGTGATAGACGTTCTCCTCCACCGGTTCGGGAAGCGGCAGCTTGCGCTCGATGCCGTCGAGCCCCGCGGCCAGCATCACGGCATAGGCGAGGTACGGATTGGCCGACGGGTCGGGGCACCGGAGCTCGATCCGGGTGGCCTGGATTCGACCCTGGCGCACGGCCGGGACGCGGATCAGCGCCGAGCGGTTCTGGCGCGCCCAGCTGATGTAGACCGGCGCCTCGTAACCCGGAACGAGCCGCTTGTAGCTGTTGACGAGCGGCGCGAGGACAGCGCACATGCCGCGGGCATGGTAGAGCTGTCCCGCGATGAAGTGCTTCGCGAGGTCGGAGAGACCGTACGGGTCGTCGACGTCGACGAACAGGTTCTGGCCGGTCTCCAACGAGGCCAAGCTCTGGTGCGTGTGCATGCCGCTGCCGTTGATGCCGGCGATCGGCTTGGGCATGAAGGTCGCGTGCAGGTCGTGCTGCTGGGCGATCGCCTTGAGAGTGTATTTGAAGGTGATGGCGTTGTCGGCGGTGGTCAGCGCGTCCGAGTACTCGAAGTCGATCTCGTGCTGCCCGATCGCGACCTCGTGGTGCCCGGCCTCGACCTTGATGCCGAACGCTTGGAGCGCTCGGATCATGTCCTTTCGGACTTCGGCGGCGAGGTCGGTGGTCAGGTCGAAGTAGCTGCCCTGGTCGTGGGGCAACGGCATGATCTTGCCGTTCTCCTTGCGGAAGAGGAAGAACTCGAGCTCGGGGCCGGTGTTGTACACGAAGCCCAGCTTGGCGGCGCGCTCGAGCTGCCGGAGCAGGACGACGCGCGGGTCACCAGGGAAGAGTTCGCCGTTCGGATTGTAGACCCAACAGATGACGCGGGCGGTCTGCGGATCCCACGGGATCGGGGCGAAGGTCGAGAGATCGGGCATGAGGTACATGTCGCTCTCGGCGATGCGGGCGAAGCCTTCGATCGAGGATCCGTCGAACCACTGCCCCTGCTCGATCACGTGGGGGAAGACGTCGATCGGGATCTGCACGTTCTTGACGATTCCCATGATGTCGGTGAATTGCAAGCTGATGAACTCGATCTTGAGTTCCTCGGCTCGTTTGAGCACCTCGTCCGGAGTCGGCGACAGTGCCCGACGACCGATGGTTCGCGTATCGACCACCAAGGCAAACCCTCCTTTTCGGAATCGACGATCGTTGCCGATCCATTTGCGGCGCCCGTGCCACCCGATCGGCCTGGGGGCCGCGCCGTGGCCATCATGGCCCAGCATGAGTCTACTCCTTCACTGCGTCACGGTCCCACGGTAGACCTCCATCCCCACCCACCGGAAGCGCGTCACGCTACACGTCGAAGTACAGGTAGAACTCGTAAGGGTGCGGTCGGATGCTCACCTCCCGGAGCTCCTTCTCTCGCTTGTAAGCGATCCACGTTTCGAGGAGGTCGCGCGTGAAGACGTCACCTTCGAGCAACCACTCGTGGTCCTGTTCGAGCGCCTCGAGCGCCGCGTCCAGCGATCCCGGTACGTTCTTGACCGTGGACTGCTTGTCGTCGGCCAAGTGATAGATGTTCACGTCGAGCGGACCGAACCGGCTGGCATCGAGTTCCCGCTGGATGCCGTCGAGGCCGGCCATCAGCATGGCAGCGAAGGCGAGGTACGGGTTGCAGCTCGGGTCGGGCGGGCGGAACTCGATCCGCTTGGTCGCGGCGTTCTCGGGGCCGGTCGTGTACATCGGGATGCGGACGCAGGCACTCCGGTTGCGCTTCGAGAAAGCGACCATCACCGGCGCCTCGTAGTGCGGGACGAGCCGCTTGTAGGAGTTGGTCGTCGGACTGGTGAGCGCGAGCAGCGCGTCGACATGGGTGAGGAGTCCAGCGACGTAGTGCAGCGCGACCTCGGAGAGTTCGGCGTAGTGGCAGGAGGCGTAGAAGAGATTGGTTCCGTCGCGCCAGAGGCTCTGGTGCGTGTGCATCCCGTTGCCGTTGTCTCCGAAGAGCGGCTTCGGCATGAAGGTCGCCGTCAACCCGTACTTGCGAGCGACGTTCTTGACGACGTACTTGTAAATCATCACCTTGTCCGCCATCGCGGTGAGCGTGTCGCGACGCATGTCGATCTCGCCTTGCCCGGCGGTGGCCACTTCGTGGTGATGCATCTCGACCGGTACGCCGATCCGCTCGAGGATGAGCGCTGCCTCGCTGCGGATGTCCTGGAGGGTATCGTGCGGCGGTGCGGGGAAGTAGCCTTCCTTGGGTCGGATGGTATAGCCGAGGTTCGGGCTGCCGTCGTTCCGGCCGCTGTTCCAATACCCTTCCCGGGAGTCGATGACGTAGCCCATGCGGTGCGGCAGCACGTCGTAGCTCACGTGATCGAACATGAAGAACTCGATCTCGGGTCCCCAGTAACTGGTGTCGGCGATGCCGGTCGCCCGGAGATACGCCTCGGCCTTCTGGGCGACGTAGCGCGGATCGCGGCTGTACGGTTGCCGCGTCTCCGGATCGACGACGTTGCAGATGATCGCGAGCGTCGGGACGCTCGCGAAGGGATCGACGAAGGCTGTCGTCGGGTCCGGCACCAGGAGCATGTCGCTCTCTTCGATCGCTTGGAACCCGCGGATGCTGGATCCGTCGAAACCGATTCCTCGCTCGAAATCGGCGAGACTCAGCTGGCTCGCTGGCAACGAGGCGTGTTGCCACGTGCCGGGGAGATCGGTGAACCGGAGATCGACGATCTGGATGCCGCGTTGCCGGACGAGGTCGAGCACCTGTTCTGGCGTCGAGCAGGAACCGTACATGGCAACCTCCCCCGAGCGCTTCGGCTGAGCGATCCGAGCTGACGGATCGGGCCCTCAGCTCTGTAGCCAGCATAGAAGCAGGCGAGGGACAGGAATTTCGTCATGGTGCTCAGGGACGGCGCCCCCACTTGTGCAACATGCACAAAGGGAGCCGATGAAGGAAGAACGCGACCCTGACTGGCAGCCTCGCGGCCGACGCACCCTCGATACTCTCATTGGCCCGCGGTGCCGGTTCATCACCGGGCCCCGCGACCGCCAATGGCGGCTCGGTGAGAGCCAGGGCCGATCGGCTCGTGCCGATCGTTGCGCCGGCCGCGCACTCACCCGTCAGGGCCGCGCACCCTCATTTATACCCGCTCTCGCCGCTCGTGTCAACTGCCTCCCGTCAGGCTCCCGGGGGCGCTCGTTCCGCGGTACGGTGGGGCGCGCGGTGCGTCCCACCGAGACGGTCGGCAGGTGCGGCGACCGACGCCCGGTCGTCTCTCGGGGCATGCCGCTCGAGAGCCGAGGGACGGGCTCCGCGCGGGAGGCGGTCGGACGAGGCGCACATCGCGGCACGCCGGTCGGCTGGGGGCGCCGCAAGGTTGTCGTGGGGCGCACGTTGGGCTGGTGAGACGGAGGCGGGCGTCCCGCGCGTCCGGTCACGGGGATCGGGGCGCCGCGTGGGGGATGCGGGCAACGTCGTCACCCGCCGCGAGGAGTCATGCGTCCGCGGCGCTGCACCGTCGTCCGGGAGTATGCGTCGCGGGGGCGGCTCGCGCAGCCCAGCCTGGACCGGGCCGCGACGCGTCAGGAAGCGGCCCGGGCTCGGTCAAGGATGCGGCGTCGCCGGTCGGCTGCAGGCTGCCGAGCGCAGCGACGGACGTTGTCCTCGCCGGGTGCTCGCGGCCCTGCGCGGCGAGCGGGATCTTGCACGAGAGGCACGAGACGGGCTATACTACGGCTTGCGCTCGGAACTACGGTACGCGGGGATGACAGGATTCGACAGGGCCGTAGGTCCGAGGATTGCAGGCCGAGGTCGCCCACGAACTCGTAAAAAGGGGCAGCAAAGTAACTGGCGAGCGCGAACTCGCTCTGGCTGCGTAAGTAACGCAGCCACGTCTGCCCGGACCTTTCCCCGGTAGGTCTGGAGCGGGCGTCGCAACACCGGGGTGCCCCTCGCCCAAGCGCCGGTGCGGGCGAGGTCAAGCACGATCCGGCTCGGCTCGTCGAGATCCTGTCGGTGGGAGCTCGCGAGCGACACGAGAACACCGACTAAGCCTGTAGGATATCCTCGGCTGAACGCTCTGGACGGGGGTTCGATTCCCCCCATCTCCACCGCGATCGCCCCGGCCACGCGGCCGGGGCGACGGCCTTCCGGGCGCCTTCCCCCACCGGAGCGCCTGCTCGCTGCCGTCCTGAACTCGCCCTGCGCGTTCCCAGCAAACAGTGCTGCGCCGAGCGCCAGCCTGCGCCTCGACGGATCGGTTGCGCCCGCTTCCACGCACGGCGGAGCGGCTGGCGGCGCGCTCGCCGGGCGCGTTCCTTCACGCGTGACCCACGCGGAGGAGGACGAGCTCGTACCGGTTGCCGGGGCGACGAACCCGAAAGAGACAGCCGGCGTAGCGGATCGCCGCTCCGTCCTCGATGTCCGCTGGCAGGGGCACGATCCGCGACCCGACCGGAATCCGGATCGGTGGTAGGTCGAGCGTCTGCTCCGGGTCGACGTCACGATACGGTGAATGCTCGCCGCAGCGCGGACAATAGCCCATCGCTCACCTCCTCAGTGAGCTCCCGCTTGGCGACCACCGACATAGGCAGCGGTGCCACCGAGCACGCCTGCGTACAGTGTGGCGACGATGCCGAAGAACCAGAGGGTGGCGGTGCCCAGGGTGAGATGACCGAGACGCGGGAGCAGGACACCGGCCGTGAGCCCGGCTGCGACCGCCTCGATCGTCCCGAACACCAACGCTTCACCGCCCCGCAGCCGACCGACGATCCCGCCAGCGAACCCCCCGATGAGCGGCGAGAGTGGCCCCAGGATGACGTGCAATCCTGGTGGGAGGACGCTCAGGATCATCACCAGGACCGCCACGGCCAGCGCCTTGCCGAGGCGCACTGCGCGCTGCATCAGCGCGATACCCCCTTTCGTGCCGCGACCTCGGACAGCGCTGCGCGGATCGACGCGAAGTCGTGCTCGTCGATCCGGTGCAGCTGTCCTTGGAAAGCCAATCGCCAATGCTCGGGCGGCCATTTCTGCACGTGATGGAGTTCCCGTGCGATCTCCTCGGCTGGAAGCGCGTCTTCGGGTGGCAGCACGACGTCCGGCTCGATCTGCACCCGCCAGGGGTAGTCCTCGGCTGCCTTCTTCGGATCCCGGCTCCGCCAGATCGGGGTGTGGTCCTCGTACACCTCCGACACGACCGTCGCGGTGGCGGCGAACCCTTGGATGCCGGTCAGGTAGTAGACGAGCCGGTCGCCGGGACGCATCGATTCCGCTTTCTTGCGGTGCCGTGTCTTGAAGCCCTGGACTCGGAAGCCATGCTCGCGAGTGGCTGCGTAATTCTCCGGGGATCCGACGAGGATCCAGTACTGTGGACTCGACACAGGACGACTCCTCCGACTTCCGCACGGTCCGACTCCCGCCTCGACAGTGTACCCCGCGCGTCGCCGGAGCATGACTGGTGACCGCGGGCTCGTCCAGGGGCATGACCGAGCGGTGCGTCGAGCCGCAGCCGAGGTCGCCGGTCCGACCCGATTGCGCGGTCGCTCCAGCCGGGCCATACTTGAGGCGAACTTCGGCGCCGGCACGTCCCCGTCGCCGCGCAGGACCCGCACGGAGGAGGCTCACCCATGGACCGTGCAGCGATCCGGGAACGTCTCGTCGCGATCGTCGGCCCCGATGCGGTGCTCGACGCGCCCGACGAGCTCCTGGTATACGAGTACGATGCGTCCGACGAGGTGTTCGCCGGTCACCATCTCCCCGACTTCGCGGTGTTGCCGCGTTCGGCGGACGAGGTGAGCGCGGTCGTGCGGTTGGCGAACGAGGTGGGGCTACCGGTGGTACCGCGCGGCGCTGGGACGGGTCTGGCCGGCGGCACGCTCGCCTTGCGCGGTGGGATCCTGATCGTGCTCACGCGGATGAACCGCATCCTCGAAGTCAACGAGCGGGACGGGTACGCGATCGTCGAGCCGGGGGTGATCAATCTCGAGCTGACGAACGCCTTGCAACCGTACGGCTACTTCTTCGCGCCCGATCCTGCCTCGCAACGCGCCTGTACGATCGGTGGGAACGTCGGCAACAACTCGGGTGGACCGCACTGTCTGAAGTACGGGGTGACGACGAACCACATCCTCGGTCTGGAGGTTGTCCTGCCGGACGGCGAATGCATCTGGACCGGTGGGCCGGTCCCGGAGACGCCGGGAGTCGATCTCACCGGCGTGCTGGTCGGCTCGGAGGGCACGCTCGGCATCGTGACCAAGGTGATGGTGCGGCTGACGAGGCTGCCGGAAGCAGTCAGCGTTCTCCTGGCTGCGTTCCCGGATATCGAATCGGCGTCGCACGCGACATCGGCGATCATCGCGGCCGGCGTGCTTCCCGCTGCTTTGGAGATGATGGACCAGCTCACGATCAAGGCGGTGGAGGACGCTTTCCATGCCGGGTATCCGCGCGAAGCGGGAGCGGTCCTGCTCGTGGAGCTCGACGGCTTGCAGGAGATCGTGGCCGAGAACACCGGTCGGGTCGCCGAACTCTGTCGGCAACACGGGGCCTGGGAGGTGCGCGTCGCGCGCACCAAGGAGGAGCGGGAGCTCCTGTGGCTCGGGCGGAAGTCGGCCTTCGGTGCGATGGGCCGCCTGGCACCCAACTACTACCTCGTCGATACGACGGTTCCGCGGACCAAGCTGCCAGCGACGATGCGGCGCGTCGAAGAGCTGAGTCGCGAGTACAAGCTGTCGATCGCGAACGTCTTCCACGCCGGCGATGGGAACCTGCACCCACTCGTGCTCTTCGACCGGCAGCGCCCCGGCGAGGTGGAGCGCGTGCTGGAGTGCACGACCGAAATTCTCCGGTACTGCGTCGACGTGGGGGGTACGCTTTCCGGAGAGCACGGTATCGGCTTCGAGAAGCGCGACTACATGACGCTCGTCTTCACGACCGAGGATCTCTGTGCCATGGCGGGGCTCAAGCGGAGTTTCGATCCGCGTGAGCTCTTCAACCCCGAAAAGGTCCTTCCGTCCGGTTTCCGTTGCGCGGAAGTGGGTCTCTATCGCCAGCAGGTGCTGGCGCAACGCTTCGGGCTCGAATATGTCTGAGGTGCTGGGATGACGGGTACGACGCGGCTCCGGCCCGAATCGGCGCTCGAGCGGTTGGCCGAACTCGGGGAGGTTCGCGATCCGACCGCCTACGCGCTGGACGGGATGTCGCCGACGATCGCGCTCGCGGTCGGGGCTCCGCAGGTGGTGGCGGAGGCGTTGGCCCTCTGCGCAGCGGCCGAACTCGTGGTCGTTCCCTGGGGCGGGGGCGGCCAAATGGGCTTGGGCAATCTCCCTCTCCGGTACGACGTGGCTCTCGATCTCCGCGGCGTCGCCGACATCGTGCACTACGAACCGGACGATCTGACGATCGCCGTGCAGGCCGGACGCGACCTCCAGAGCCTGGCTGCGACGCTCGCCGCACACGGGCAGATGCTGCCGGTCGATGCCGCCGCGCCGGAGCGGATCACCGTGGGCGGGCTGGTGGCGACCGGTCTCGGTTGCCCGCGACGCTTCGGCCACGGGAGTCTGCGCGATCTCATCATCGGCATCACGGTCGCGCTTCCGGACGGAACCTTGGCGCGCGGTGGCGGGATCGTCGTCAAGAACGTTTCCGGCTACGACATGATGCGGTTGCACTTCGGGGCGCTCGGCTCGCTCGGCGTGATCGTGCAGGCGAACTTCAAGGTGCTGCCGGCTCCCGAGGCGCAGCGCACCTTGGCGCTCGGCTTCCCGAGCGCGAGCGCGGCTGTGGAAGCGGCCCTGGCGCTCCGTCGCTCGCAGCTGGCGCCCACCGCGCTGGTCGTGCTCGGACCGGAGACCGCGCAGTCGCTCGAGATCGAGGAGCACGGCTGGGTGCTGGCTGCGCGGTGCGAAGGACCGAGCGCAGCCGTCGAACGGCAGACCGAACGGTTGCGCGCGACCGCTGGCTCCGCCGCCCGTTCGGCGATCGTCCTCGAGCACGAGGCGACGATCGCGTTCTGGCGCGCGCTGCAGGGGAGGCTCGATGCTTCCCCGCTGGCCGATCGTCTCCGCGTGCGGGTGGGCGAGTTGCCGTCGCATTTGGGGGAACTCGCGGAACGGGTCGTCTCCGCGTTCGGGTCCTCGCTCCGCGAGCTCGTGCTCGACGTCGGCAGTGGACTCGCCTACGCTACGCTCGCGGGGACGGGAGCGGAGTTGCGCGCGGCGTGGCAGCGCCTGTCCGAGCTCGGTCGGCATGCGACGTTGCTTGCCGCGCCGCCCGACGTGAAGGCCGGCTGCGACGTGTTCGGGCGACATCCCGATGGCGTGGCAGTGATGCGCCGGCTCAAGGAGACGTTCGATCCGGAGCGGATTCTCAACCGTGGACGGTTCCTCGCCCAGCTTTGACCGGGGAGACGGGAGAGTTCGATGGCTGTCTCTTATACACATCT
>JANZZC010000150.1 GCA_026419575.1 Thermomicrobium sp.
GACAAGGGGTTCACCAACGAGCCCTCCCGCTGCCCAACCTGCCGCCAGGCCGCGCGCGCCCGGCGCAGTGGCCGCGGTGACGCGCCGTCGTACCGCAGCCGCGAGCCGCGCGAGCCGCGGCAGGATCGCCCGATGTACGCGGCGATCTGCAGCGATTGCGGTCGGGAGACGATGGTGCCGTTCCTGCCCCGGCAGGATCGTCCCGTCTACTGCTCGGACTGCTTCCGCGCCCGGCGACAGCTGTCGACCGGTTACTGATCCCTCGTACCGCCCGCGAGAAGACGAGCCCCACCCGGTTGCCCTCGCCGGGTGGGTTTTTCATCGCCGTCTGAGCGGTACGCCGCCCCGATTCAGCGCCTCCAGCGTCTTCGACCCCTCCAGATAGTGCACGGTGATCGCACCGAGCGTGATCTGGTCGCCGTCCTTGAGGATCGCCTGCCGTACCGGTGTCCCGTTGATCCGCGTCCCGTTGCGGCTCTCGCGATCGAGCAGCTCGTAGCGCCCGTCCGGTCGCCGGACGAGCTCCGCGTGATACGCCGAGACGGTCGGGTGGTCGATGACGATGTCGTTGTTCGGGTAGCGGCCGATCCGCACCCGTTCCTGCTCGAGCAGGACGGTGCGCCCCGGCATGACGAGCCGGGGACTCGTTCGTCGGCGCTCGCGGGCTCGGGCGTCGAGCGGCCGGACGAGCGCTGCCCAGAGGTCGCCGATCCGCTCGATCGCGCCTGGCGCGACCAAGGCGAGCGGCGCGGCGAAGACGAAGAAGATCGCCGCGCCGGAGACGAAGTGGAGCGGATCGTACCCCCAGTCCTCCGCCATGCGCGCGATCCAGACGAGCTCCGCGATCCACACGACGACGAGCACGAGGAAGACGATGCCGAGCCACACCTCCGTGCTCATCGCTGCCCCTCCACTCCCTCCACGCGGGAGGCAGCGCGCGGTCGACAGCACACCTCGCCCTGCTCCCGGCCCGCTGCTCAGGTGCCTACCAGTATAGCGCCGGTCCGGTGGTCCGGCGGCGCTCACTCGAGGACGCTCAGGACGGCATCCAGCGCGTCGATCCCCGGAACGTCGCTCGCGCGCAGGCGGCGCAGCGTGCGGAGCAGTTCCGCGTGGACGATCCGACGTCGCTGCTCGAGGGCCAGCGCCTGCTCGCTCTCCTCCCAGGCGATCGCCAGGCATTCCAGCACCGCGCGCGCGTGCGCGGGCTCGAGTTCCTCGAGAATGACCGCGAGGAGCGCGCGGCTGGCCTCGCTCGCTTTCGTCGTTCGGCTCGCCAGCAGCGAGACGGCGAGGAGCGCCGGCACCCCGAGCGCCGCCGGTACGCGTTCGACCGCGAGTCCCGCGATGTCCTCGACCAGCTGCCACGCCAGGTCCGGTGGGAGCCCGGTGCGCTGCACGAGCTCGCGGCGATAGGCTGTGGCCGAACGCTCTCCCTCGAACCAGCGCTCCCACTCGATCGCGCGTCGCCGACGTTCGTGCGCGGGGCGTGCGCGACGCAGCGGCCCAGGCATGGTGCCTAACCCAGCGACCCGACGAGCGTCGCTGTCTCTCGCGTGACGCGCTGGATCAGTCGTGTCGCGGCCATGACAACGAGCGCGCAGAGGAGCCCGAGGACGATGGGGAGGCGCGCGTCCAGTTCGTAGAGCGGACCAGCCAGGAACGGCGCGATCGTCGTGCCGAGTCCGCCGAGGATCTCGGCCAGCGCGAAGACACGCGACCGGAGCTCGGCCGGAGTGATGAGACCGAACACCGCATAGAAGGCCGACCAGGCGACGAGGAAGCCACCCCGCAGGAAGTAGGCGAGCACGAACAGCGCGAAGTGACTGCCGAGCAGGAGCAGCACGAAGCCGCCCACGACGGCGCCGGTGGCGACGACGAGCGTGTTGAACGGATCCTGCAACCAACGATTGCGGCTGACGGCGAAGCTCAGCGCGGTGCTGCCGACAGCGGCGATCGAGCCGAGCCAGCCGATGCGCTCCAACCCGACCCCGTGGATGTCCTGGAGGTAGTTCGGAGCCAGCACCCAGCCGAGCATGATCCCGCCGATGGTTCCGACCATCAGGGCCGCCGAGAGCACGATCGGACGAGTCGCCAGCAACTGCCGGTACGATCCGTGCCCGCGCGCGACTGCGACATCGGCGGGTACGCGAGCCGTCCAGAAGATCGCGGCAGCGAGCGCCGTCGAGATGCTCGCGGCGACGAGCGTGGTGCGCAGGCCCCAGCGCTCGGCCAACCAGCCGGCAGCGGCCGGGGTGACGATCGTCGCGATTGATGGAGCGACCGTGTAGATCAGCGTGAAGTACCGTGTCCGCTCTTCGCCCTCGCGCGCCAGGCTCGCGATCAAGGTGCTGAGCGCTGGGAAGGCGACGACGCCGAGGCTGATCGCCGCAATGCCGGGGAAGAGGTGCCACCACTCGAGGGCCAGCGCGCAGAGGGCGAAGCCGACCGCCGCGACGGCGCGCATGCCGGCGATCAAGAGGCGGAGCGGCACGCGATCGACCAGCCAGCTCGCTGGCAGCAGGAAGAGCAACCGGAGGACCCCGGCGGTGCCGATCACTAACCCGATCTCCGCTGGGGACGCTCCCAGCGACGCGATGTAGAGCGGCCACAACGTGAAAAAGAAGCCGATCGCTCCCTCGTTGAGGAGCGATCCGACGAAGAGGCGCCATGCCGTCGCGCGGGCGCTTCCGTTGACGTCCTTGCTCTCGTCACCCATCCGGTTCCCATCCCATCGGCGGTAGTATACGGAGAGCCTACCCGGCTCGCTCGTGCGGGCACGGGGTGACTCCGGTCGGCCCGAGGAGTCGACCACGGCGGTGGCTCGGAAGCGAGGCCGGGTGGGGTGAATCGACGGAAGGAGCGGACGAGCGATGATCGACCTCATCAGCGACACCGTGACGCGACCGACACCGGAAATGCGCCGCGTGATGGCCGAGGCCGAGGTCGGCGACGAACAGCTGGGCGAGGACCCCTCCGTCAACCGCTTGCAGGACATGGTGGCGGAGCTGACCGGAAAGGAGGCGGCGCTCTTCCTACCCTCCGGTACCATGTGCAACCTGATCGGCATCAAGGTCCATACGCAACCGGGAGACCGGATCATCATCGAGCGGACGGCGCATCCGGTCACCTCGGAAGCTGGGGGACCCGGTCTCGTCTGCGGCGTGATGACGCACCTTGTCGACGGGGTGCGTGGAGTCTTCACGCCGGAGCAGGTGGAAGCAGCGGCCGATCTCGGTGACGGCGTCCATACGCCACCGACAACGCTCGTCTGCATCGAGAACACCCACAACCGGGGCGGCGGGAAGATCTGGCCGCTCGAGACGCTCGACGCGGTGTGCGAGACCGCGCACCGGCTCGGCCTGAAGGTGCACATGGACGGTGCGCGCCTCCTGAACGCAGTGGTGGCGACGGGAATTCCTGCCCACGTCTGGTGCCGCAACGTCGACACCGTGTGGATCGACCTCTCGAAGGGATTGGGCTGCCCGGTCGGCGCGGTGCTCGCCGGTGACCGCGAGACGATGCGTCGAGCTCGGCGCTACAAGCAGATGTTCGGCGGCGCGATGCGCCAGGCGGGTATCCTCGCTGCGGCAGGGATCTACGCGCTCCAGCATCACGTCGAACGGCTCGCCGAAGATCACGCCAACGCCCGGCTGCTCGCCGAAGGTCTCGCCGAGACTCCGGGCATCGCGATCGACCCTGCCGAGGTGGAGACGAACCTCGTCTTCTTCGACGTGCGCGACACCGGGCTGACCGCGCAGGAATTCACGCAGGCGCTCCTGGCCGAGGGAGTCCGCATGGGCGCGGTCGGACCGTACCGGGTGCGGGCGGTGACGCATCTCGACGTGACGCGTCAGGACATCGAGCGAGCGATCGCGGCGGTCCGGCGCGTCGTTCTCGCGCGCCGCTGAGCCGGTGACTCAGCGGCGGACGCCGGCGAACTGCCACACGTCGAGCGGCGGCAGCGGCGCACCGAGGTGGGTGAACAGCGTCGCTAGCTGCGAGCGGTGGTCGCAGCCGTGCACGACGAGCTGAGCGAAGATGACCCACGCCGGCACCGAGACGTCACCCAGCGTCGGTGACGTGTAGGAGACGACGCGATCGGCCGGCACCGTGCGGGCGAGCTCGAGGAGATCGAGCCCGGTTCGCTCGAGCGACTCGGCGATCCGGTCCAGGTCGGCGTCGGGCGGCAGGCGCACCGGTTCCTTGCCGCGCAACCGGGCTGCGTACGCGGCCTCGGCCGACGCGATGTGAGCCAGCGTCGCGCGCACGGTGCCGTAGACACCGGGGAGCGGCGCGGCATCGAGCAGCGCGGGGTCGATCGCACGGCAGTGCTGCACGACCAGCCGGTTGGCCCAGAGATTGAACCGGAGCAGCGGCTCGAGCGACGGTGCCATCGCAACCTCCACTTCGCGCGCTCGTCGGGTGCACGATTCACCGCACCGGTGCCCAGACGGTCACGTCGTTGTTGCGATCGAGGCCGAGCGCGACGAACGTTGGCCAGGAGAGTTCGACGACCCAACGACTCCGCCACGACGCGACGTGTCCCGGCGCGACCGTGTCTCCGATCGTACACCAGAGGGCGGTACCGTTGGCGACGAGGAGGAGCCGTTCGCCGGGGCGGAAATCGGGATGGACGCAGTAGAAGCCGTTCGGATCGGGCGCGGCGCCCGGCACGGCGCTTCCCCAGCTGACGTAGGCAGCCAGCGTGCGCTCCCACCAGCCTGTGGAATAGCTCGGATCGTAGTAGGCGGCGCGCCCTCGCGCGAGTTCGGAGAGCGGACGGCCGTTCAGGGGCGCCGCGCCGGCGGGAAAACGCTGACGCAGCGTGTCCGCCGTCCGGAGGACATCGTCCGCGGTGGCCCCGCTCCCGATCGCCGCGAGGTAACCGGCGAGGCCGCCCTCGACGCCGCGGTGGGCGATGAGCGCCGCGAGCGCCGCGACACCCCGGTCGGCGTTGCGGGTCGGGTCGAACGGGTACGGTTCACCGGCGAGTTCCTGACGTGGAACGAGCAGGAGCCCTTGAGCTCCCGCGGTCTCGGCCAGGGGATCGAAGCGACTGGTGACCGCGGCCAGCGCGACGACGAGGTAGGGATCCACCGCGTGCGCGCGGGCAGCCCGTACCAGGACTTCGCCGAAGGGGGTTCCGCTCGCCAGGGCGAGGTCACTCGGATCGATCGGCGTTTCCAGGCCGCGCCAGACTCGGTAGTGGACCCCGACGTTGCCCCATTCGACCTGCCAGCCGTCGGGATTCTGCGGATCGTACGTCAGCACGCGCCGCTCGAAGGCCTGGACGAGGACGAGTCGTTCCCGACCGTCGACGCGGGTGCGGATCCAGTACGGTTCGCTGATCGGGAAGCCGGTGAGCCGGATCCAGGGCTGGGGCTGGTTCTGGAGCCAGCGCGAGAAGACGTCCGGGACGTTGTGCCCGCTGACCGCGTCGTAAGTGTCGATGCGAACGGGGGAATCGACGACTCCCTCGCGGAGGACGGTCCCGTCACGCTGGAGCAGAGCCGTGACTGGTTCGCCGAGCCGAGCCGGAGTTCGCCGGTCCGCGGCCGAGGCGCCGACGGTCGCCAGCGCGCGGAGCGAGGCGTAGGTCGGGGCCTGCGGGTTGTCCTGGAGGTCGCCGGCGAGCGGGAGTTCCGCCGGGGCGACTGGCACGAACCGTCGATCGCCGATCTGCAGGACACCGAGCACCATGTCGCGGACGAGGAGACCGAGCGTGACGCCGTTCTGCGGGTCGCTCGTCGCCGGATCGGCGAGCTCCACGCGCGCTTTGTCGAAGTAGTAGACGGTCCGGTAGCCGCTCGGGGCTTCCTGGTAGGGTTCGGTCGCGACGGCACGGATGCTTGGCCCCAACATCCAAGTGCGTCCGGCTGCCTGGTACTGCACCGCGCCGTCCCATTGCACCCAGAGCGCGGCGACCGCCGGAACGGCGGTCGTCGGATCGAGGCCGCTGCTCGCCGCGCTAGCGGGCAGCGGCGCCAGTCCGGCGAGCACCAGCATCCCCGGAACAAGCAGCCGAATCGGCAGTGCTCGCATCCCTTCCCTCCCTGTACGGTCGTTTCAGCTCCGATCGCAGGAAGCGATCGGTCGTGCGCGCTCGGGTCCGCGCACGGCGGCGGAGTATACGCAGCCATGCGGGAGATGTCAAACTCGCGTCACGGATACGCAGCGATCGCGGGAATCTCCTTACAAGGACGGGCTAGCTCGTGTGCGAGCCGATCGGTGGTTCGGGAACAGAGTACGAGCAGTAAGAGAGTATGCTATGAGTAGAAAGAACGTGTTGTGGAGTGTTTCGATGCCCCGGGGTGCGTCGCGCGCGGTACAATCGGGGCTGCCGTCGGGGCGACCGGAAGGGAGGAGCACATGCCCAGGCTCGACGATGCCGCGATCGCCCGCGCGCTCGAGGAACTCGCCGGTTGGGAGCGGGAAGGCGATGCGCTGGTGCGCGAGTTCAGGCTCAAGAATTTCCGCGAGGCGATGGCCTTCGTGAACGAGGTGGCGGAGGTCGCCGAGGAGCTCCGCCATCATCCGGACATCGCGATCCGCTACAACCGCGTGCGTCTTGCGCTGACCACGCACGACGCCGGCGGCGTTACCGAGCGCGACCTCGAACTCGCGCGCCGGATCGATGCGCTCGTCCGTCAAGCGCGCTGAGCGAGCAGCGCCGCCACGTCGTCCCAGCGCAGCCGCGTCACCACGCGGTGCGCACGATCGAGTTCCGGGAAGGGACGGCGAGCCACGGCCAGGACGCGCAGGCCGGCCGCGAGCCCGGCCGTGACGCCGGCCGGAGAGTCTTCGACGGCCACGCTGCGCTCGGGCAGCGCGCCCAAGCGAGCGCACCCGAGAAGATACGGCTCGGGATCCGGTTTGCCGCGCTCGACGGCCTCGGCCGAGACGATCACGGCGATGCGTCCGAGGAGCCCAGCGGCGCGCAAGGCCCACCGCGCCTCGTCGGCGAGCGCACCGGTGACGAGCGCGACCGGATAGCCCTGCTCCAGCGCGGCTTCGACCGTCGCGATCCCGTCCTCGAGCAGCTGGACCGTCCCGCGCTCGAGGAGCGCGCGGTAGAAGCGGGCCTTGGCTTGGAGGAGCGGCTCGAGTTCTCCGTACGGAACCCCGAGCGTCTCGAGGCCGGCCGCGATCGCTTCCCGGTCGGGGCGTCCCAGCATGCAGGACCGGTACAGTTCTTCCGTCAACTCCGGAAGCCCGCGTTCGCGGAAGGCCGACCGTGTCGCTTCGTAATGCGCGTCCTCGCTGTCGATCAGGACGCCGTCGAGATCGAACAGGATAGCGCTCTTCTGCTCCCGCACCACCGACGCTCCGTTCCGCGGTACCGTCCGCCCCGCTGCCGACCATCGTTGCATACTTGGTGCCGGTGCGGCGAGGCCGCTCCTGGAAGCGAGGGAGACGATGACGACGACACGCGTTCGCGTCCGGTTCGCACCGAGTCCGA
>JANZZC010000111.1 GCA_026419575.1 Thermomicrobium sp.
GTTCCCCACGTGTTACGCACCCGTCCGCCACGGTCGGCGCGCTTCCGCGCGCTCCCGTCCGACTTGCATGCATTAGGCACGCCGCCAGCGTTCCCCCTGAGCCAGGATCAAACTCTCCATCCCGGATCACTCCAGCAGATCACTCGACCTCGCCGATCGAGCGACCTCGTTTTCCGATCCGAGACGTCGGCCGCTTTCGGCCACGAGGGCTCGATGCGTTCGACCACACTCCAGTTGTCAAGGTGCTCGCGGAACTCATCGTTCCGCCAGACGCATCAGATACTATACCTACGCCAGCGGCCCGTGTCAAGGGCCACCCGGCATCGCTGCCGCGCCACCCCCTTGTCCGCCCCCTCTCGATCTCGTACCCTCCTGGTCGACGTGGAGAGGAGCGCCGCAATGGACAAACCGATCATCGGCGTCACTCCTGACTTCGCCACCGTCCCCACACAACTCGGTCCGACCGATCGCCTCTTCCTCAATCTCGACTACGCGCTCGCCGTCGAGGCCGCGGGCGGGATCCCGCACGTCCTACCACCCGTGCTGGATCCAGCCGACGCACTCGTCGCTGTCGAGGCCCTTCTCCTCACCGGCGGTGGCGATATCGATCCGCACCGCTACGGCGCTGCCTCGGTACACCCGGAAACCTACGGAATTTCCGAAGTGCGCGACACGTTCGAACTCGCTCTCGTCAAGGCGGCGATCGCGCGTGACCTCCCGGTTCTGGCGATCTGCCGGGGCATCCAGGTCCTCAACGTCGCGCTCGGCGGTACCCTCATCCAGCACATTCCAGCGAGCGATCCGAACGCGCTGAATCACCGGCAACACGAACTCGGGATTCCGGTCGATCAGCCAGCGCACCCGGTCACGATCATGCCCGAATCGAAGCTCGCCGCGATCGTCGAGACGACGACCTTGCTCGTGAATTCCTTCCATCACCAAGCCATCGACGCACCCGCTCCCGGACTGGTCGTGACCGCGCGCGCACCCGATGGCGTCATCGAAGCGGTCGAACTGCCTTCGGCCACTTTCGTGCTCGGCGTCCAGTGGCACCCGGAGCGTCTGTACCGCACCTTCCCGCAGCACCGTGCGCTCTTCCGCGCACTGGTCCTGGCAGCCCTCCGCTCTCGTCCACTCGGGCGCTCCGCTCGCGCCTGACACGAAACGGGAGCGGGTCCGGCGACCCGCTCCCGTTTTCGTCGTCTCCACGTCGTTCAGCTCAGCGCTGCGATCGATTCGACCGGCTCCGGCCCCCTCGCTGTTTCAGTACGCTCCCGCCGCGTCCGCACCTCGGCGACCCGCCGTTGGAACTCCTCCGGCATCGCTGCCCGCAGGACCTCGTCGATCGTCTCCACGAGCACGAACCGCATGTTCTCCCGGAGCGTAGCCGGGAGCTCGTCGAGATCCATCTCGTTCCGCTTCGGCAGGATGAAGGTCTTGACTCCCGCACGCTGTGCCGCCAGCGCCTTCTCCTTGATCCCTCCCACCGGCAACACCTGACCGCGCAACGTGATCTCCCCCGTCATGGCCACGTCCTCGCGTGCCGGGATACCGGTGAGGAGCGAGACCAAGGCGGTCACCAGCGTCACGCCGGCCGACGGGCCGTCCTTGGGAATCGCGCCCGACGGGACGTGGATGTGAAGATCCGAATCCTTCATGAAGTCGGGCTCGATTCCGAACTGTTCAGCGCGGGAGCGGACGACGCTCAGCGCCGCCTGCGCCGACTCGCGCATCACGTCGCCCAGCTGGCCGGTGATGATCAGGTTCCCGCGGCCCGGCATTCGGGTAGCTTCGATGAACATGATGTCACCGCCGAACGGCGTCACCGCGACACCGATCGCGACGCCCGGCTGCGAGGTCCGCTCCGAGAGTTCTTCGTAGTAGTACCGCCGCTTGCCAAGGAACTCGTGCACCACATCCACAGTGATCTGTCGCGGCACCTCCTGCCCTTCCGCCAGTCGCGTCGCCAGCTTCCGAGCCACGGCGCCGATCTCGCGCTCGAGGTTCCGGACACCGGCTTCGCGCGTGTAATGCTGGATGATCTCCAGGACCGCCTCGTCGCTGAACTCGAAGTCGTCCGGGTTCAGCGCATGGCGCCGGAACTGCTTCGGGATGAGATACCGCCGCGCGATCTGCAGCTTCTCCTCGTCCGTGTACCCGGAGAGCACCAGGATCTCCATCCGGTCACGCAGCGCTGGCGGAATCGTGTCCAGCACGTTCGCCGTAGCGATGAACATCACCTTCGAGAGGTCGAACGGCACATCCAGGTAATGATCGCGGAACGTGCTGTTCTGCTCCGGATCCAGCACCTCGAGCAAGGCCGATGCCGGATCACCCCGCCAATCGGTTCCGACCTTGTCGATCTCGTCCAAAACGAAGACCGGGTCGTTGGTTCCCGCCCGCCGGATCGCTTGGATGATCCGACCCGGCATCGCACCAATGTAGGTCCGCCGGTGTCCACGGATCTCCGCTTCGTCCCGCACACCGCCGAGCGACATGCGCGTGAACGCCCGCCCCAAGGCCCGCGCGATCGACTGCGCTAGACTCGTCTTGCCGACTCCCGGTGGACCGACGAAGCAGAGGATCGGTTCCCGGCCAGGCTCGTTCTCCTCGCCTCGTTCTTTGCGCAGTCGCCGCACTGCCAGGTACTCGAGGATCCGCTCCTTGATCTTTTCGAGATCGTAGTGGTCCTCGTCGAGGATCGCTCGCGCCCGAGCGATGTCGATCTCACCCTCGGTGCTGCGGTTCCAGGGGAGCGAGACGAGCCAATCCAGGTAGGTCCGGATGACCCCGTACTCCGCGGAGGCCGGCGGCAGCTTGCTCATCCGCTCCAGCTCACGCAGCGCTTCTCGCCGCGCTTCCTCCGGCATACCGGCCTGCTCGATCTTGGCCCGGAACTCGTTGATCTCGGCTTCCTGCTCGCTCGTCTCACCCAGCTCGCGCTGGATCGCCTTAAGCTGCTCCCGGAGGAAGAACTCGCGCTGGGAGCGAGCCACCTCCTCCTGCACCTCGCTCTGGATCTTCTTCCCCAGTTCGAGGAGGTCCAGCTCCCGGCTCATGAACGCGTTCAACCGCAAGAGCTTGTCTCGCACGCTGTCCAGCTCGAGCAGGGCCTGGCGCTCCTCCGGGTCCATGCGCAAGTTCGACGCCAGGAGGTACACCAGGTTCAGCGGATCGTCGATATTGAGCGCCGCCGTCACGAGCTCCTCCGGCAGGTTGGAAACCAGGGAGACCAATCGCTGGAAGAGCTCCAGGGCGGTTCGGGTCAGCGCCTTGACCTCGATCGTGTCTTCGACGATCTCCGGGATTTCTTCGACGAGCGCCTTGAGATAGGGTTCCTCGGTGACCCACTCGACGATCCGAACCCGTCGCAGCCCCTGGACGGCCAGGCGCACCGTGCCGTCCGGCACCCGCATCATCTGCTGGATGCTCCCGATGGTGCCGACCTGGTACACGTCCTGCGGTCCGGCGCCCTCCTTCTTGGGATCCTTCTGCAGGACGAGCACGAGCAAGCGATCGCCCGACGCGACGTCATCGATCAGCCGAAGCGAACGCGGCTGCCCGGCAGCCAACGGCACGACGGTCGTCGGGAAGACCACCGTGTTCCGGAGCGGCAATACCGGCAGAAGCTTCAACTCGCGCCCCGGCGTCGGCTGCTCTTCCTCGTGTCCGGTCTCGGTCATCGGATTGCGCAGTTCGTCGGTCATCGCAGACTCCTCGCGTTCAAGAGGTGGTCGTCGTCCGAAGCGGTACCGTGCGCGACGTGTGAGCCCGCGGGAGCGTCACCTCGAGGAATCCGTGCTGATAGACTGCTTCGACCCGCTCCAAATCGATCGGGAACGGGATCAGCACTTCCGCCTCGAACGGCCCGTAGGCGATACCCATCTCGTAGTACGTTCGCCTCTGTCCTTCCTCGCGCGGCCGCCGAACCCCGGAGATCCGGAGCACCGAGTCGTCAACGACGACGTTGATGTCGTCTTCCCGCAAGCCCGCGAGCTCGGCACGAACGACCAACCCCCGTTCGTCTTCGTACACTTCGAGCGGCGGTCTCCATGGGCGCGCGGCCATCCGCAGCAGCGGTGAGAAGCTCACGTACCAAGCGTGGAAGGCTTCGACGACTTCCTGCTGAAGCCGTTGTCCTTCCTGTCGCGAACCACGTCGCACGATCAGCATCCGTCGCTGCCTCCTCGTTCACCGCGCCGCCCCGAACGCCAAGGCGCGCGCCATTACCGACCGGCTCTCCCGGCAGTATACCACTCCCCGGTATGCGGTGCAACGAGATCGAGCAAGCAAGTTGAGCCAGCCCATAGCAATCCCTAGCGGTACAGCAGTGCGAGGACGAGTATTCCCCAGGCGACGATCGTCACGAGCAACGGACGGTCGTCGAGCAGGACCTGCTCGGGTACGCCCCCGAGATCTCGCCGGTACACGAGGTAGAGATAGCGGAAGATCCCGTACAGGACGAACGGGATCGTGAACATCATGGAGTGATCCTCGGGCAGACTCGGTGCGAAGAAGGTGTAGAGAGCGTAGGCCATGATCGACGCCGTGGCCGTGACATGCAGCAACGCCTCGAGAAGCGGAACCGGATATTCGTCCAAAGCCGGCCGATGGTTCCCAGCCAAACCCTCGAGCAGCAGCGCTTCGTGTCGCCGCTTGGCCACGGCGAGGAAGAGCGCGAGCAACACCGTGCAGACGTACAGCCACGGCGAGAGCGGTACACCGACAGCGGTCGCACCAGCCCAGACGCGGAGCACGAACCCACCGGCGATCGTGAAGATATCCAGAAGCGCCATGTGCTTCAGGCGCAGCGTGTACGCGATCATCAGGACGCCGTACCCCAGGACGACGAACAGCGTCCCTCCACCGGCCAGCGCCGCGAACAGAAGCGCCGCGCACAAGAGCGCCACGATCGCCGCCCACACCGAGCCCCGCCCCAGCCGTCCGGCGGCGATCGGCCGCAACCGCTTCAACGGATGTTCCCGGTCCGCCGCTGCATCGCACCAATCGTTGAAGAAATAGATCGCGCTTCCAGCCGCGCAGAAAGCGAGAAACGCGAGCGCCGCGTCGACGACCGCCTGGCCCTCGAAGAGCTTGCGACCGAAGACCAAGGGAGCGAAGACGACCGCATTCTTGAGCCACTGCCGCGGGCGTGCCGTGGCGAGAAGATCGCGCGCCCGGAGCGCGAGTGCGAGCACGACGGACTCCGTTCGACGTTCCAGGTTCCGGTTCACGACGAGGCCGCTTCCAACGCTGCTTCCTGATACACGCTGTCGGCGTTCCAGAGCATCCACGAGTCGAGCCCAGCATCGTACACTGCTCGTATCTGCGCCCGCACCTCCTCGGGTCCGTACGCCTTACCCGGACCGTAGGAGAAATCCTGCAGCCAAGGCCGGAACTTCCGGCGCGCCTCCGGTGGCACGCGCTCGAGACCGTTCTCCAAACTCCAGCGCATCACCTCGTACGGATGATCGTTCGGAATCTCGAAGCCGAGCGAACCCGGCCAGAAGTGCGAGGGATACAGCATCGGACACACGTAGTCGACCTGCTCGACGATCGTCTCCAGGTTCTGCCCGATGCCGCTGTCGCTCAGCTCCCACATCGTGAGGCCGAAGATGTCCGCTCCCAGGTACGCGGGAGTCGGTAGGAGCGCCTCGTGGACACGTCGCAAGAACTCCCGGATCGCCGCGGTGCGGTTTTCAGCCGTGTGCGGCACTCCGTAGTCAGCCTTCTGCAGCGGCCCGTCGGTCGGGAACCGGATGTAGTCCAACTGGATCTCGTCGAAGCCGAAATCGGCCGCCTCGCGCGCCAGCGCGACGTTGTACTGCCAGACTTCCTGCCGGTAGGCATTCACCCAGGCGACACCGTTCCAGGTTCGCCAGGCCCGCCCGGTCGTCCGATCCTTGATCGCCCACTCGGGACGTGCCTCGGCCAGGATGGGATCCTCGAAGACGACGATCCGCGCGATCGTGTAGATCCCTCTCGCCTCGAGCGCGCGGACCAGCTCGGCTGGCTGCAGGATCGGCCGCACCGCGCCGATCTCGTGCGCGAGCGCGACACGGGTGTCGTAATAGACCTGTCCCGTGCTGTCCTTGAGATCGATGACGACCGCGTTCACCTCGGTTCGATCAACCAACTCGAGTCGCTTCTCCAGAGCATCCGGCTTTGAGGCGACGAGCGCATTAATATAGATCGCGCGCACGACGAGTGGCTCCAAGGTCACCGCGAGCTCCATCGATGCCGGAACCGTCGCCTCCACCGAACGATGGCCGGGCGCCTTGACGACCACTTGCGCTCCCGGTTCGACACCCTTCAGGCGAAACGTTCCATCGGCCTCGCTCGTCACCCAACCCGATTCCGCAGCGACGATCGCCCGAACCGGATTCCCGTGCGAGTCGCGCACGACGCCGCGCAGGACGTCCGGCTTCAGTGCGACGTCGACCGTCGTCCGATCGGAGACCAACTGGACCGTCGCGGGAGCGAAGTCCGAGTGCGTAAAGGTCAGCGTGGCACCGTCGGGCACCCCGCGGAGCGTGAAGGCTCCGCTTGCGTCGGTCGTCGCGTCGACGATTCCCACCCCGCCGACTTCGGCCCGGACGAGCACCCCCGCGATCGGCGCCCCGTCACCGTTCCGTACGACTGTCCCATGAACGACGTTCGGTCGCAACGGTACCCGGAGCCGACGAACTCCCGGTTCAGGGGTGAACGTCACGGCATCATAGTCGGGGACGACGATGCGCCAGGGGCCCTGAGCGGTTCGAGGAACACGCGCCCGCCCGTCCGCGTCGGTCTGGAACGTCCCCGCTGCGGTCTCGATCGTCGCTCCGGCGATCGGCGTCCCGGTCACACGATCCACGACGACGACATCGATGTGCCGGTCGGCGATCAATGTCGAGTACACGACCGTGAGCACGAGCAACAGAACGGGGATGCCGAGCACCGTGAGGCTCAATCGCCAAGGGATGCTCGCTCGCGACCGACGGCGAGACACGCGACGGTTCGAGTGCACGCGCGACACTCCGTCCCAGCTCCTACCGCGTCCTCGCGCGGCAGTATGCCATAACTACCCGATTGTCGAGACCGAGTTCGAGCGCCAGCGGAGCCAACCGCGAACTCTTTTCACTCCGCGACCTTCTGAGACATACTAGCAAGCGCCGCAACCGCGGCGAGTAGCGTGCGAGGGAACGGGCTCGGGGGACCTTTGGACTTCACGACAGTACTCGAACGGATGCGACCGGACTTGCAGCGGGTCGAAGACCGGCTGGTGGCGGAAACGACGCTCGAGTTCCCGCTCGTGAGCGATATCCTGCACGGGCTGATTCGAGCCGGGGGGAAACGGCTCCGGCCGCTCCTCCTGCTGCTCGCGGCCCGACCCTTCCGGTACGACCTCGACCGATTGGTTCCTGCGGCCGCTGGTATCGAACTCCTGCACACTGCCTCCCTCATCCACGACGACGCGATCGACGGGTCTCCGCTGCGTCGCGGGCAGCCGACGCTCAATACGGTTTTCGAACCGTCGGTCGTGATCATGGTCGGCGACTACCTGTTCGCACGTTCCGCCATGCTCGCTGCGTCGACGATGAATCCGCGCGTCCTCGCCGTCTTCGCTCGCTGCCTCGGTAGTATCTGCGACGGTCAGCTCCGCGAACTCTTCGCGGCTCACCGGACCGATGTCGGCTTCGATGACTACCAGCGACGTATCTACGGCAAGACGGCGTCGCTCTTCGCCGCCGCTGCCGAGATCGGCGGCATCTTGGCCGAAGCGACCGACGAACAACTCGACATCCTGCGCGAGTTTGGCGGCGCAGTCGGCTTGGCCTTTCAGATCGTCGACGATATCTTGGACTTCCGCGGGAACGAAGCGGAGCTCGGCAAGCCGGCCGGACAGGATCTCCGGCAGGGTACGGTGACGCTGCCGACGATGCTCTTTCTCCAGAACGGGAAGGCGACCGCGGAGCAACGCGCGCTCGTGGCCGAGATTCTCGCTCAGGGGGCCAACGACGCGACGATCGCCACCGCCGTCGCCTTGATCCGTGACTCCGGAGCGCTCGAGGAAGCGTTCGACTACGCTCGCCGCTTCGTCGAGGAGGCGAAGGCGCTGCTGGCACAGCTGCCCGAGTCGGAGAGCCGCGACATGCTCGCGGCCTTGGCCGACCACGCGCTCGCACGCCGCACGTGACGGCGTCGCTCACATCGCGATCAGGCTCCGTTCGTACATGCGCTCGAACAGCCGATCCCAGAAGCGCTCGCCGGGAGCGACCCGCTCGATCTGCCATGCCAGCTCGTGCGGCTGCGCCGGTGTGATCAGGATCGTCGAAAGCCGTTGCTGGTACCGCCGCTCGACGGCCTGCTCGAGGAAGACGACTTCGTGCCGGTGCTGCGGCTGGATACCGGCGACGATGAGGAGATCGGACACCATCATCCGCGCCAGATTGTCGCGGGAAACGCGTGTCGCGATGTCCAACTCCTTGCGGACACGCCCTTCCAAACTCTGGCGCTGCGCGGCGAGCGCCTGCAGTTCGACTTCGACCATATAAGCGTTCAGTGCGAAATCCCTCCACGGGACGAAATAGTAGGTGTAGAGCAGCTGGTATTCGGCGAGACGGCCGAGAATGAACGCGGTGATCCGCGCGCCACGTTGACCGCGCGCGTTGAAGATGAACCAGCCGTGACCCGCGCGGACGTGCTGATCGAACGCGTCGAAGAACTGCGTCAGTCTGCTCAGGAGGTCGACGTCCTGCAACGCGGGTTGCTCGTGCTGGAGCGATTCGGCTGCCACGGTTCTCGCCTCCCAGTCCTGGGGGTGCATGTCGGTTCGAATCCCCCGGCGACGCTAGTAATTATGAACTACCGGGGGCCGGTCGGAACCGCTCGCGAAGACCTTTCGGAACGACGCGAAGAAGCCCTCCGTATCGACGGCGCGTGCTACCAGGGTCGATCCTCCCGTTTCGACCGTCGCGCGCGTCCGTCCAGCCGAGGAGTCCGGCTCGAGATCGACAGTGACGCGCGCCGCCACACCCGCGACGAGCTCCGGACACGCCGCTACGGCGACCGCGAGCGGGTCGTGGAGCGCAAAACTCTCCTCTCGCCTCACGTCGAAGAACCAGCGAGCGACCGTCTCGAGTAACCACCCGGCCGGTGAACCGGGATCGGCATCCACCGGACGAGCGCGCCGCTCGAGCCGCACGTGGCGCGTCACGTCCAGTCCGACCCAGACGGCGCGGAAACCTGCCTCGGCGACGATCCAGGCAGCCTCGGGATCGCTCCAGACATTGAACTCCGCCGCGGGCGTGACGTTGCCGGGCACCTCGAACGCGCCCCCCATGACGACGAGCCGCTCGACGAGTTCGGGAAGGGCGGGCTCCAACCGGAGCGCCATGGCCAGATTCGTCAACGGCGCCAGGCACACGACGCGCAAGCGACCGGGGTATCGCCGGGCGGTACGGACGATGACTTCCGGGGCGCTGGTATCGATGACCGGTCCGGTTCGCCCGCTCGGGAACCGGGCGCCGCCCAGCCCATCCTCACCATGGACTTCCGGTGCAGCGCGGTGCGGGCGGAGCAGTGGCCGAGC
Source organism: Thermomicrobium sp. (assembly GCA_026419575.1). Classification (GTDB taxonomy): domain Bacteria; phylum Chloroflexota; class Chloroflexia; order Thermomicrobiales; family Thermomicrobiaceae; genus Thermomicrobium. The sequence continues at coordinate 9,575 of JANZZC010000111.1, forward strand.
GGATCCCCGGGCTACGGGGACCGACACCGCTCCCAGCCAGTCGAGTACCCGACGAGTATTCCGAGTCGTCCGCTCGACATCGACGTTCCCCGCCACCGTGGTCACGGCGACGAGCGAGAGTTCCTCGAGACCGATGGCCAGAGCTAGCGCGAGCGCATCGTCCAACCCGGTATCGACATCCAGGAGAACGGGAATCATCGAGCACCTCCGTCGCGACCTGGGCGATCCGGAGACCGCGCGAACCGTGCGCAGCAGGTATACTCGCGAGGCGGTCGGCGATCGGGACCCACCGTTCGAGGAGAGAACGAGGCGAAGACATCATGGCGAAATGGTCGCGGATTCTGGCCGCGCTCGCGTTCAGCGCCCTCCCGTTCCTCGTTCCGCTCTCCGCAGTCGCACGGACTCCCGACGCGTACCGACTGGAACCGGCGCTGACTTCCTCGTTCGGCATCGAGCTGTCGACGCTCCGCGCGAGCGGACCGCTCCTCGTCTGGGAAGATCGTCGCTCCGGTAGTCCCGACATCTACGCCTACGATGTCGAAGACGGCCGGGAGTTCCGACCGGAACGCAGCCCGGGTGTGCGCACGCAACCCGCCGTGAGTCGGAACCGTGTCGTCTGGGTGAGCGGGTCCGATCCCCAGCGCGCGCAGATCGTCGGTACCGACCTCGCCAGCGGATCCGACTTCGTGGTGACACAGGAGCCAGGCGCGGTCGATCAGCCGAGCATCGACGGAACGCTGGTCGCTTGGCGCGAGCGCCGTGACGGCCAGGGAGACATTCGAGCTCGAGACCTCGTCACCGGTACGACCTTCGTCGTCACCGACGACCCCGCGAACCAGGCGGCGCCAAGCGTGAGCGGTGACCTCGTCGTTTGGCAAGACTTCCGGGACGACAACTGGGACCTCTATGCCTGGGACCGTACGACGCAACAGGTGACGCCACTCGTCCGAACACCCGACGACGAGACCGACCCGGTGATCTCGGGTGATCTCGTCGCCTTCCGGCGCCTCCGCCGCTCCGGCGGTTCGCCGCTGTTGATTCTCTTCGACCGCCGAACCGGGTCGGAGAAGACGATCGCCGAGGGGCACTATATCGGTCGCCTCGCGCTGAGCGATCGCCTGCTCCTCTGGGAGGACTGGCGTTCGGGGCTTCCCGAAATCTACGCCTACGATCTCGTCACCGGCAACGAGTTCGCCGTCGCTCGTGCGCAACGAGCGCTCTGGCCAGCGGTGTCGGACCGACTGATCGGCTGGATCAGCGAGTTCCCCGGCCGCCAAGGTCGAGTGCAGGCGCTCGCGATCCTCGAGCGCCGACCGTCGGATCCCCAGCAGCCGCCAGCCGTTCCCTCGCCGGACCGCATGTACTTCCCCCAAACGAAGCACTATCTCAGCGGCGGCTTCAAACTGTACTGGCAAACCCACGGTGGCGAGCGCATCTTCGGCTACCCGTTGACGGAAGAATTCGCGATCACCGATCCGACGACGGGCCATCGTGTCATCGTCCAGTACTTCGAGCGAGCGCGTCTCGAATATCGCCCGGACGCCCCCGAGGATCAGCGCATCTCCATCGGCCGTCTCGGCGCCGAACTGACCGCGGATCGCGCCGTCGATCCGTTCCGCCCGATACCGCCGTTCCCGAACACGCCTGAACGACGCTATTTTCCGGAGACGGGTCACTCGCTCGCTTACGGCTTCAAGCAGTTCTGGGAAGCCAACGGTGGCGTCGCGATCTTCGGGTATCCGATCAGCGAGGAGTTCGTCGAGAACGGCCGAACTGTCCAATATTTCGAACGGGCACGCTTCGAATACAACCCCAATGCGACCGATGAGGAATCGCGCATCACGCTCGGTCTGCTCGGTCGGGAGGCCTTGCAACGACTGGGCTGGCTTCCCCGCCCACCCATCGATACCACGATGCTCACCCGCTGAACCGGTCCGGCGTCACTCGACGATGGCGAGATACAGGTCGTTTACGTTCGTTCCGGTGAGGCCGGTCACCACGAGGGCGTCGACGAGGCCCAATGCGGACGCCGAATCGTTCTCGAGGAGCGCGCGGAGCGGATTCGCTCCGCGGGCGCGGAGGAGCTCGGCAGTCCTCCCATCGACGACCGCCCCGGCTGCCTCGCTCGTTCCATCATCGCCGTCGGAGGCGAGACTCGCGACGGTCACTCCCTCGCATCCATCGAGGGCCAGGGCTGCCGCCAGTGCCATCTCCGTGTTCCGCCCGCCTCGCCCAGAACCGCGCACCGTCACGGTCAACTCACCCCCAGCCAGCAAGGCGACCGGAGGCATCCAGGGCTGATGCGCTTCGCGTACCGACCGCGCGAGCGTCGCCCAGAAGCGCCCGAACTCGCGCGCTTCACCGGTATATCGAGTCCCGCAGACCACCACCGGCAGCCCCCGGGCTCGGCACCCCTCAGCGGCAGCCTCCACGAACGAACGGACATCGCCCAGCACCACCGTCTGCACCACATGGTCGAAACGGTCCTGCACCGGCTCCGGCCCGACCAGCAGCGTGCGGACGCGATCCGGGAGATCGTGCCAAACACCGAGGCTCTGCAGGCGCTGCGGGAGATCCGCGACGATCGCTTCCGGCGCCACGCTCGGACCGCTCGCGATGACCGGCAGGGGATTCCCGAGCACGTCCGAGAGGATCAGGTTCACCACCCGAGCCGGCGCTGCCCGACGAGCCAATCCACCACCCTTGAGCTCGCTCAGCCGTCGCCGGACAGCATTGAGGAGCCAGATGTCGGCCCCCGCTCGCAACAGACGATCGGTGGTCGCGACGATGTCTCCCAAGGTGAGCGGAGCCCGCGGTACCTCAGCGAGCGCCGATCCTCCACCGGACAGCAAAACCAGGACGAGATCCTCCGGTCCCAAGTCGCGCACCGCTTCCAGCAGCGCCTGCCCGGCGAGGACGCTCCGGCCATCGGGAACCGGATGCGCGCCCGGGATCACGACGCAATCGCTGAGTTCCTCCGGTCCCTCGCCCTGCGCCTTCGGCACCACGACGCACCGATCCGAACGGTCCCCGAGGACAGCCCGCGCCCCCCTCGCCATCGGGATAGCCGCCTTGCCCAGCGCGAGGAGGACGAGCCGACTTCCGGGTGCGAGCCGATGGGGAATCCCCCGCACCCACAACGTACGACGCTCGAAGCGCAGAGCCGTGCGCACCAGTCGTTCGGCATCGACGGCGGCGACCGCCTCCCGGAAGATCTCTTCGACGAAGCGCTTCAAACGTGGCGCTGACACCCCGATCCCTCGCGCTCCAGCGCACGGAGGCGATCCAACACCCCCCGCAAATCGTATGGCAGGGGCGTTTCCAACTCGATCACCTGACCCGTCGTCGGGTGCCGGAACCGGAGGTAGCGTGCGTGCAGGAACTGACGAGGCACCGGGACGCAGAACGGACGCTGGCCGCCGTACTGCTGATCGCCGACTACCGGGTGACCGATGAACGCGCAGTGCACCCGGATCTGATGGGTCCGACCAGTCTCGATCGTCACGTCGAGGAGCGTCGCGCACCGGAAACGTTCGAGGACGCGGAAATGGGTGATCGCGGGCCGCCCCCACGCCACGACCGCCATCCGGGTTCGATCGCGCGGATCGCGGGAGATCGGGGCGTCGATCGTACCCGAGTCCGGTTCCACGACACCGTGCACCAGCGCGGTGTATCGCTTGACGACGCTCCGACTCTGCCACTGTTCGAGCAACGCCAGACGGGCCGGTTCCGTCTTCGCCACGACGAGGAGGCCCGACGTGTCCTTGTCCAAACGATGCACGATACCCGGACGGTGACTCGGCTGCACTTGGAGATCCGGACGGATCGCTTTGAGCGCGTTGACAAGCGTTCCGTGCTCGTGGCCTGGAGCCGGATGCGTGACGAGCCCAGGCGGCTTGTCGAAGACGATGATGTCGTCGTCCTCGTAGATGACAGGAACAGGCAAATACTCGGGTTCCAGGTCGGTCGGTGGCTCGACCGGCGGCAGGTATACCTCCAGCCGATCTCCATACCGCACCCGCTGGGCTGGTTTGCACGGCTCACCGTTGACGAGGATCTCCCCTCGCTTCATCAGCTGTTGCACGAAGCTCCGGCTCATACCGGTGACGCGGCTCGCGATCAGCTTGTCCAGCCGTTCGCCGTGTTCGCGTTCCGAGACTTCGAGAACCAGCCTGATCGCTTCGCGCTGGTGGATCGTCATCGCGCAGTTCGCTCCGTGTCGAACGATTCAGCCGCACGCTCGTCCCTCGCTCTGCTCGGATGCTCCGAGCGCAAGAGAAGGGCGAGCAGGAGCAGCACACCGACGGTGATGGCGCTGTCCGCGACGTTGAAGGTGGGCCAGAACGGGAAATCGATGAAATCGACGACGAACCCGTGCCGGAAACGGTCGACGAGATTTCCGAACGCACCGCCCAGCTGTAACCCGAGCGCCACGGCACCCCAGGAGGACTGCGCGAGCTGGCGGAACCAGACGACCAGCAGGCCGACGACGCCGAGTGCCAGGACGGCCAGGAGCGGATTGCGTCCCTGGAAGATCCCGAACGCTGCCCCGGTGTTCTCCACGTAGAACAGCCGGAGGATCCCCGGAACGAGCACGACCTCCTCGACCGAGCCTCGGGGCCCGAGGAAGCGGAGGACGAGTGCCTTGGAAAGCTGGTCGACGACGAGCGTTCCGGCAGCGACGCTGACGAGCATGTCCCAACCGGCGAATCGCACCGCTCGCTCCCTCCGAGGCAGAATCCGACAACGGCGCCACCTTGGCCGCCTCGCGTACCGCTCAATTCTACCGTCGCTCCCTGACTTGCATCGTTCGCCCCCAATCCGGGTACCATCGTGGTCGGAGGAAACGGATGGCGAGGAACGCGACATCCGAGACTGTGCGGGTCGTCATCGGCGGCGGGGGAACCGGCGGGCATACCGTGCCGGCACTCGCCGCGCTCGAGGTGCTCCGCCGTCTGGCTCCCGTGGAGATCCTCTGGATCGGCTCGCGAACCGGGGTCGAGCGCCGAATGGTGACCAGGGCAGGCCTGCCCTTTCGCTGGATCCCGACCGGGAAGCTCCGGCGCGAACCGACGCTACGGACGTTGGTCGACCTCGCAGCGGTTCCGGTCGGTACACTTGTCGCCGCCGGCCTCGTACGCGCGTTCCGACCGCACGTCGTCTTCGGCACCGGTGGCTACGTCAGCGTCCCGGTGGTCCTCGCCGGCTGGCTCAACCGCGTCCCGATCGTCATCCACGAGCAGACAGCGACCGTGGGCTTGGCCACCCGCATCGCTGCTCGATTCGCGGACGCCGTCGCCATCTCGTTCGAGTCGACGCGTGCGTACCTTCCCCGGCATCCGCGGGTGGTCCATACCGGCCTACCGATCCGGGAACAGCTCCTGCACGGAGACGCCGAACGCGCTCGCGCTCGCTTCGGACTCGACCCGAGCATCCCGCTGCTCTACGTCACCGGTGGTGTGCTCGGCGCGCACGCTTTGAACCGTCTCGTCGCCGAAGCATTGCCTGAGCTCGTCCAGGTCGTCCAGGTCATCCATCAGTGCGGGCCACAGCGCATCAACGGAGACCTTCCGCGACTGCTCGCTCGTCGGGCGGCGCTCCCTGCAGCGCTGCGCCACCGGTACTCGGTCGTCGAATTCCTCGACGAGGACTTGGCCGACGTTTTGGCGGCAGCCGACCTCGTCCTCGGGCGCGCCGGTGCGAGCACCGTCGCCGAGCTCGCGGCCCTCGGCAAGCCGGCGGTCCTCGTGCCGCTGCCCGGAGCGCGAGGGAACGAGCAACTCCTCAACGCGCGGCAACTCGCCGCCACCGGTAGCGCGGTCGTCGTGGAGCAACACGACCTCACGCCAGCCGGCCTCGTCGCGATCGTGCGCGACCTCGTCGTCGACCGGAACGAACTGGGACGCAGGGGAGCGCTCGCTCGCGCGCTCGCCGTGCCGGATGCAGCAGAGCGACTCGCGCGACTCATTCTGTCCGTGGCTCGGGCGCCGCTCGCCGAGCCTGCACCGCCTGTGCTGCCAGCGCGCTGACGGCCTCCGCGACCGTGCGTACCGGTATGGCGCGGACACCGGACGGCACCGTCGCGACCCGGCTCGACGCAGGAACGTACGCGCCGGTGAAGCCCAGGCGAGCCGCCTCCTGCAAGCGGCGCTCCAAACTGTGGACGCCCCGCACCTCACCGGCCAAGCCGATTTCGCCGATGTAGACCGCATCGGGATCCAAGGGAATCCCACTCGCTGAGGACGCGATCGCCAGGGCCACCGCGAGATCGGCTGCCGGTTCGACCAGGCGAATCCCGCCGGTCACGTTGACGAACACGTCGTGATCGGCGAGTCGTAACCCGGCATGCTTGGCGAGAACTGCGACGAGGAGTTGCAAGCGCGTCGCATCGAAGCCGGTCGCCACGCGCCGCGGCGTACCGTAGCCAGCAGCGCTCGTCAATGCCTGGACCTCGATGAGGATCGGGCGCGTCCCCTCCATCGCTGCGACGACCGCGCTTCCCGGTGCGTGGATGACGCGTTCCGCCAGGAAGAATTCCGACGGATTGCTGACGTCGACGAGGCCGGCATCGGTCATTTCGAAGACGCCGATTTCGTTCGTCGAGCCGAACCGATTCTTGGCGGCACGCAGGACGCGGTGCTGATGGAACCGTTCTCCTTCGAGGTAGAGCACGACGTCGACCATGTGCTCGACCACGCGCGGTCCCGCGATGAGCCCCTCCTTGGTGACGTGCCCGACGAGGAAGACCGGTATCCCGGTGCGCTTGGCGAAGTTTAGCAGGCGCGCGGTACAGTCCCGCAGTTGCGAGACGCTGCCTGCCGAGGAGTCGAGCTCGCTCACCGAGACCGTTTGGATCGAATCGACGATCAGCAGAGCTGGACGCAACTCGCTCGCCTGCTCGAGCGCCTGATCCAGTCGCGTTTCGGCCAGCAGGATGACTCCGTCGCTAAGTCTCCCTAGCCGGTCGGCACGCAACTTGACTTGTTCGGGCGATTCCTCAGCGGCGACGTAGAGGACGTCACGCCCGCTTTCGGCGACGCGCAACGCAGTCTGCAAGAGCAACGTCGATTTACCGATCCCCGGGTCCCCACCGAGCAGGACGAGCGAGCCAGGGACGAGCCCGCCACCGAGCACCCGATTGAACTCGGGGGACCCGACGGAAAGCCGCGCGCGCTCGACGCTCCTGACCTGCGTGAGCCGCTCCAGGCGCGAGCCGGCACCCCCGTCGCGGGATCGGCCTGGCGCCGCCTCCACCGTCTCCTCGACCATCGTGCCCCAGCTCCCGCAGGACGGGCAGCGGCCGAAGAAGCCCGGGCTCTCGTGCCCGCACTCCCGACACAGCCAAACGGTTCTCTTCCGGCTTCGTCCGCGCGACACGGTATCCCCGATCCGAGAACGCGAACACAGGTTCGACATCGAGTATAGCGGAAAAGCGAAGCGGAGCACCGACAGAGCCGGTGCTCCGCTTCCTGCCCGCCGAATGCCCGTCAGGAGACAGTGCTGAGTGCCTCGGCCGGTTCGATCGTCAAGAGATCGTCCCGCACGTCGATCACGACCGTGCTGCCCGGCTTGAACCGACCGGCGAGGATCGCCTCGGCGAGCGGATCCTCGATCAGGTTCTGGATGATCCGCCGCAACGGCCGAGCGCCGAACTGCCGGTCGTATCCGCGCTTGGCCAAGAGATCCTTCGCCGCCTCGGTCACTTCCAGACCGATCTGCTGCTCGGTCAGCTGCTTGCGGATCCGCTTGAGCTCCAGGTCGACGATCTGCCGCACATGCTCCGGCGTCAGCGGGTGGAACACGATCACCGCATCGATCCGGTTGAGAAACTCCGGCCGGAACGTCTGCTTGAGCTGCGAGAGCACCTTGTCCTTCATCGTCTGGTAGTCGACCTGCAGCTTCTTGTTCGGATCCTCGGCAGCTGCGAAGCCGAGCGTCCCCTCGCGTTGGATGAGCTCCGCGCCGATGTTCGACGTCATGATCAGGATCGTGTTCCGGAAGTCGACCCGGCGACCCTTCGCGTCGGTCAGGTTCCCGTCCTCCATGATCTGGAGGAGGATGTTGAACGCTTCCGGATGCGCCTTCTCGATCTCGTCCAGCAGGATCACCGAGTACGGCTTGCGGCGCACCGCTTCGGTCAGCTGGCCGCCCTCCTCGTACCCAATGTATCCTGGCGGCGCACCGACCAGGCGCGACACCGTATGTCGCTCCATGAACTCGCTCATGTCGATCTTGATGAGCGTGTCCTCGCTCCCGAACATGAACTCGGCGAGCGCTCGAGCGAGCAAGGTCTTGCCCACGCCGGTCGGACCGAGGAAGATGAAGGTACCGATCGGCCGGCGCGGATCCTTGAGGCCGGCGCGGGCGCGACGCACGGCGCGCGCCAGCGTCGAGATCGCCTCGTCCTGACCAATCACGCGCTCGTGCAGGGCTTCCTCCATGTGGAGCAGCCGCTCGCTCTCCTCCGTATGCAGGCGCGTCAGCGGAATGCCGGTCCACATCGACACGACCTGCGCGATGTCCTCTTCGGTCACGACCGGCTCTTCCTGCCCCTGCTCCTCGCGCCAGTGCTGCTCGAGTTCCTGGATCCGCTGCTGCAACTGCCGCTCGCGCTCGCGCAGCTCGGCCGCCAGCTCGAACTCCTGGCTGGCCACGGCTGCGTCGAGCTCACGGCGCAGCGACTCCAACCCTCGGCGCGCCTCCTTCAGGGACGGCGGTGATGCCGAGCGGTACATCCGCACGCGCGACGCCGCCTCGTCGACGAGGTCGATCGCCTTATCGGGCAGATAGCGATCGGTCACGTACCGAGCAGCGAGGACGGCCGCTGCGTGGAGGGCACCGTCCGAGATCTTGAGCTTGTGGTGCTCCTCGTACCGCTCGCGGATCCCCTTGAGGATCTCGATCGTCTCTTCGACGGTCGGCTCGTTCACGATCACCGGCTGGAAGCGTCGCTCCAACGCCGCGTCGCGTTCGATGTACTTGCGGTATTCGTCGAGCGTCGTGGCACCGATCGTCTGCACCTCACCGCGCGAGAGCGCCGGCTTGAGGATGTTGGCAGCGTCCACCGCCCCCTCCGCGGCACCCGCACCGACCAGCGTGTGCAGCTCGTCGATGAAGAGGATCGTGCCGGATTCCTTGACCTCGGCGACGATCTTCTTCAGGCGCTCCTCGAACTCCCCACGGTACTTCGTACCGGCGACCAGGGCACCGATGTCGAGCGCAACCAGCCGCTTGCCCTGCAATGGCTCGGGCACGTCCCCGGCGACGATCCGTTGCGCCAAACCCTCGACGATCGCCGTCTTGCCGACGCCCGGCTCGCCGATCAACGCCGGGTTGTTCTTGGTCCGGCGCGACAGGATCTGCATGACGCGCTCGATCTCGTTCTGGCGCCCGATCACCGGATCGAGCTTGCCGAGGCGAGCAGCTTCGGTCAGATCGAAGCCGAGCGCATCGAGGTACGGCGTCTTCGTCTGCTGCGCGCGCTGCTGGTACGTCGTCCCCTGAGCGAGGACCTGCAGAACCTGCTGGCGCACCTTCTCGAGGTTGACGCCGAGGCTCTCCAGCACGCCAGCGGCGATCCCTTCCCCCTCGCGGACCAGACCGAGGAGCAGGTGCTCGGTACCGATGTAATGATGGCCGAGTCGCCGTGCCTCATCGACCGCGTACTCGATCACCTTGCGGGCGCGCGGAGTCAACCCGATTTCGCCCACGACGGTGCTCTCGCCACGGCCGATGATGAACTCAACGGCGCTCCGGACCTTGGGCAGCTGCACCCCCATGCTCTGGAGGACGCGTGCTGCGACGCCCTCCCCCTCGCGGACCAGACCGAGGAGCAGGTGCTCGGTACCGATGTAATTGTGATTGAAGCGCCGCGCCTCCTCCTGCGCCAGCGCGAGCACCTTGCGTGCTCGTTCAGTGAACTTCTCGAACTTATCCGCCATAGCACACTCTCCCGGGCATTCGCCCGTTCCCGATCTCGAGTGATAGCGAACGAAGCGCCTTCGCGGGAATCATGCGTTCGTTCGGACCTGCACCTCGCCTCCGGCACCCATAAAGTGTACTCACCACGGGCGAGCGACGGCAAACCTCGTAGCGGCGCCGAGGAAGCCGGAGCCCCCAGCCGCGTACCTGGGGGCTCCGCGTGCAGTGGAACGTGTTCCGCGAAGAATCACGCCAGCGCGTTGTCCGACGTGCGGGGCTGGCGGGGTCAGGCGCCCCCGCCATCATCGGCCGGCGGCGCTTCGGCCTCCGGCTCGGTGTCGTAGTCAGGCTCGGTAGTCTCTTCGCCTTCCGCGGCGTACGGCGTGATGCCACGCTCGATCAGCCGCTGCTTGATCGCGACAGCCTCGGGACCGAGAGCAGCTTCGAGCTCCTCGTCCGCAACCTCGAGCGCCCGCCTCAAGCTCAGCCCGATCCGTCGCCTGGACGGATCGATACGGATCACCTTGACGATGACCTCGTCGCCCTCCTGCAGGACTTCGTTGGGATGCTCGACGCGCCAGCCCGCCAGTTCGGAGACGTGGATCAGCCCCTCGACCCCCTCCTGCAAGCGCGCGAACGCGCCGAAACTGGCGAGCTGCGTAACCGTACCGCGCACGATCTGCCCGACCTGGAACTGGCTCGCGACCTGCATCCACGGCTCGGGCTGCGTTCGACGAATCGAGAGCGCGATCTTGCGCTGCTCGGGATTCACCGAGAGCACCATCACGTCGACCTCGTCGCCGACCCGGAGCACTTCGCTCGGATGCTTGACGCGTGTCCAGGAAATCTCCGAGAGATGCACGAGACCGTCGGCACCGCCGATGTCCACGAAGGCACCGAAGTCGGCGATGCTCGTCACACGACCGCGCCGCGTCTCGCCTTCGCGCAGCGTCTCGATCAGCTGCGCCTTCATCGCGTCGCGCTGCTCCTGGACCGCTTGCCGCTCGGAGAGGATCAACCGGTTGCGATGCCGATTGATTTCGATGATCTTCAGCTTGAGACGCTGGCCGACCATCCGCGCCATGTCCGCCTGCTTGCTTACCTCGTCACCGCCGCGGATGGCCACCACCTGCGAAGCCGGCACGAAACCGCGGATCCCGTCGAGGTTGACCAGAAGGCCGCCCTTGTTGTAGTTGACGACCTCGGCCTCGATGACGCCACCGGCCTCGAAGATCTCCTGCAGCCGCCGCCAGGTCTTCTCCTGGCGAGCCCGATCGATCGAGAGCACCGCCTGCCCTGCCTGGTCCTCCGGCTGCAGCACGAACACGAGAATCCGGTCACCAGGACGGAGTCGACCCAATTCCTCCGGGGTCAGCGTCTGGAATTCCCGGCTCGGCACGACTCCCTCGGACTTCCCACCGATATCGACCAGGATTTCCTCCCGGCCGACGTACATCACTTCCCCTTCCACGACGTCGCCGTATCGGAACAGGCGATAGTCGTGGTTCGGGTCGTCCAACAGTTGCCGGAACAACTCCGCATCGTCCATCACCGGGACGCTCCCGACCCCCTGACGAAAGTGCATCTCGTCGATCTGCTGCCCCACCATGAACCTTTCCTCGAGTGTCGTAGTTTTGCCAACCTCGTTCGACTCGTTCGAGCCGCCGGTCAGCGAGACACCGCCGTTAGTATAGCGAGCCTCGACCGCCGAGACAAGCATCTCGCCGCCGCCGAATCGCCCCGCACCGACGCCGACCATGCGACGGGCGCTTCCACGTTCACGACCCGCTGAACGCCCCGACTTCGCGCTGCAGCGCGGCACAGACGGATTCGAGATCCACGCGCTCGATCCAACCCATGTGGCCGACGCGTACGATCTTGCCCTTGAGTCTCCCTTGTCCCCCGTTGATCGCGATCCCGTACCGCTCCTCCAGCGTGGCCACCAGCCGCTCCGGATCGATGCCGGCCGGCGGGAGCAGCGCCGTCACGGTCGGGCTCTCGAACCCCGCCTCAGCGAAACAGCGAAAACCGAGCTCGCTCGCGGCGAACCGGAACCACCCGGCCAGTTCCTCGTGCCGGCGCCACACTCGCTCCAATCCCTCCGCCTCGATCCGCGCGACCGCTGCCTCCAGCGCGTAGAGCAGACTGACCGGCGCGGTCGAGGGAAAATCGCCGGTCCGTGCCGCCGCACGGTATTCCCGCAGGTCGAAGAAGGCCCGGGGAAAACCGGCTCGCTCGACGGCAGGCCAGGCCCGCGGGCCGACCGCGACGATGAGCAGGCCGGGCGGGCACATCCAGGCCTTCTGGGAACCGCTGAAGACGAGGTCCACACCCCAGGCGTCCATCTCGAGCGGACAACCGGCGACGGCGCTGACTCCATCCACGGCCAGCAGTGCGCCGCTCTCCCGTACCACCGCCGCGATCTCGCGCAATGGGTTCGTCACCCCGGTCGACGTCTCGTTGTAGACCAGGAAGACCGCTCGGGTGCCCGGCGACTCGTCGAGCCAGCGCGCGACCGCTTCCGGGCGTACGGCCCGACCGAACGGAACCTCGCGCACGACCAGGTCGAGTCCGAAGCGCTCGGCCACCCGGCACCAGCGTTCGCCGAAGTCCCCGTTCACCAGGAGCAAGACGCGGTCGCCCGGTCGCAAGAGATTGACGATCGCCACCTCCCAGCCAGCGGAACCGGTTCCCGGCAGGACGAACACCTCCCCATCCGTCTGATGGAGCACCCGCAGCCGACCCAGCAGGTCGCGGACGAAGCTCCGGAACCACGCGCCGCGATGCGGTACCATCGGCCGTTGCAACGCCGCCACGACTTCCGGCGGAAGCGGCGTCGGCCCCGCGATGCGGAGATTCCGTATCACCATCGTCATCGTTGCAGTCCCCACTCCTTCGCACTCGACCGCATGCTCGAACGCAGCATCGACATGCGCAGGACGACGGCTTGGACGATCCAGAAGACGGCCACCATGTGCGGGAAACTGATGTTCACGTAGTAGTGGTCGAACGAGCCGATGAGCAACGCTGCACCTGTCTCTTATACACATCT
>JANZZC010000121.1 GCA_026419575.1 Thermomicrobium sp.
GTTTCCAGTCGGAGGAAGTGGGTCGCACAGGAGATGCACGGGTCGTGGTTCCGGATCGCTCGTTCGCACTGACGCGTGGCTCGTTCTCGGGGCAGACCGACGACCTGTGGAAGGAGAAGCCACAAGTCGTCCTCGATCCGCTTGAGGTTCTGTGCCGTCGGCGGAACGATCCGGGCGCTGCGGATCGAACCGTCCGCAGCGATCTCATACGCGTGGTAGAGCAGGCCGCGCGGAGCCTCGCTCGCACCGTAGCCGATCCCCGGGCGTACCTCGTACGGTACCCAGGCACGGGCTGGTGGCTCGTACTCGGCGATGAGCTCCAAGGCGCGCTCCAAGGCATGCACCACTTCGAGGCAGCGGACCACGATGCTCCGGAACGGGTTCCGGAGCGGCGGGAAGCACCCTGTCTCGCGAGCGAGTTCCTGGGCAAGCGAGGACAGTTGAGAGAAGTTGAGGTTGAAGCGCGCCAGCGGCCCAGTCAGGTAGCTTCCCCCGCCCGCGAGTTGGTAGTGCAGGGCGTTCGAGTGCGGCACTTGGTGCTCGATGACCAGTTCGTCGAAACGACGCACAGGCGCTTCGATCGCGGTGCTGGTGACGATTCCTCCGTCGAGAATCGCGTACTCCTCGGGATGACGGAGCGCCATGAACTCGTAGTCGGCTTCCAACTCGGGAAACTCGAACGTGGCGACCCACCGAGTCAACTCGATCGCCGTCTCTAGCCCCCGTTGGAGTGGATCCTCGAGAGAGCGAAGCTCCGCTCGCGCGGGAACAGCGTAGAAGCCACCGATGCGGACGTTGATCGGATGGATCTCCCGACCTCCGATCAGAGCGAGGAGTCGTCGCCCCGTCTTCTTGAGCTCGAGACCGCGACGAACGAGCTCCGGGTGCGTCTGCGCCAGCTGGACGGCGTCTTCTACGCCGAGGAAGTCAGGCGCATGCAGCAGGAGGACATGCAGGGTGTGACTCTGGACCCACTCTGCGTAGTAGAGCAGCAAGCGCAGGAGGCGGATCTCTCGTGGGATCTCGACCGCGAAGAGACTCTCGATCGCGTTGCATGCGCTCATCTGGTACGCGACCGGACAGATGCCGCAAATGCGCGCGGTGATGTCCGGTGCATCGGTGTGCGGCCGGCCGCGCAAGAGGGCCTCGAAGAAACGGGGTGGCTCATAGATCGAGAGCCTGACCTCGACCGGACGACCGCCACGCAGTCGGACGAAGAGCGCACCTTCCCCTTCGACACGCGCCAGTGCATCGACCCGAATCGTCCGTCGTCGGTTCTTCTCACCCATCGTCACGTGCTCGTTCCACCTTCGAAGCGAACGGCAGCTCGTTCCCTGAGCGCTCGTTGACGTGCGCAGCGGAGATGCCGAGCGCGACCGCAGCGAACGCGGGCGCGGCAGCGTTGAACGACCGGTAGAGCGGCAGGAGTCGAGTTTCCTGGATACCGAGCTGCTGCGTGAACCAGGTGTTCAAACTCGTCGTGTTCGGGGTTTCCATCGGACCGAAACACCCATAGCAGCCTCGACGATAGCGCGGACACAGCGCACCGCAACCGGTGCGCGTCACCGGTCCGAGACACGGCGTGCCCTCGGCGACCATCACGCAGGTGATCCCGTGTCGCTTGCAGTCGATGCAGACACTGTGCTGGGGGATGCGTGGCTTCCGCCCTTGCAGGAAGGCCGTGAGCAGTTCGAGGACTGCTTCTTTGCTCGGAGGGCATCCCGGGAGCTCGTAGTCGACAGGCACGAAGGCAGACGCTGGCAGGGAGCGTTCCAGCGTCCGAATATACTCAGGTGACGCGTACACGATCCGCTTGAACTCTGCCACGTCCGCGAAATTGCGGAGTGCCTGGATACCGCCCGCGGTGGCACACGCGCCCATCGCGACCAGCACACGACTGTGGCGGCGGATCGCGTGGATCCGCTCCACTTCTTCCGGGGTGGTGATACTCCCCTCGACGAGCGAGAGGTCGTAGGGGCCGCGGACGGTAGCGCTCGAGGCTTCGAGGAAGTACGCGATGTGGAACCGGTCGGCGATCGCGAGCAGCTCGTCTTCGCAGTCGAGCAGGGTCAGTTGGCACCCATCGCAGCTCGCAAATTTCCATACTGCAAGTTTCGGTCTCGCACGTCGGGGCACCGATCGCTCCTCCGGTCATCAGAGTTCGCGGACCTCGTAGAACGGCATCAGGCGGCTGTAGGGCAGGACGGGTCCGTCCTTACACAAGAAGAAGGGGCCGAGCTGGCAGTGACCACAGAGGCCGACGCCGCACTGCATGTTGCGTTCCAAGGAGAGAAAGATCCGGTCGTCGGACACGCCATGCCGCTGCAGTTCTCGCACGGTGAAGCGCATCATGACGTCCGGACCGCAGATGAAGGCAACGGTTTCCGTCGGTTCGAACGATGGAGCCACTTGGCTGACCAGTTGCGGGACTACCCCCACCTGCCCTCGCCAGCGCTCGTCCGGGCGGTCAACGGTGACCCGCAGGTCCACATCGTTCCGCCGTTGCCACCGTGGCAGGATCTGCCGATAGAGCACATCCGAAGGGGTGCGAGCACCGAGGAGCACGGTCACCCGGCGATAGTCCTGTCGTCGCTCGAGGATCGCTTCGAGCGCTGATCGGAGCGGAGCGAAGCCGAGTCCGCCGGCGACGAGGAGGACGTCGCGCCCGCGCGCGAGATCGAGTGGCCAGCCGGTCCCGAATGGTCCCCGGACCCCGACCCAATCGCCGGGCCGCAGCGCGACCAGGTGCCGCGTGACCGAACCGACTGCCCGGATCGTGTGCTCGAGCATCCCCGACCGATCGGGAACCCGACTGAGCGAGATCGGCACTTCACCGATGCCGAACGCGGTCAGCATCATGAATTGCCCAGGGGATCCCGGGAGGTAGGGGTCGGTCGCGGGACAGAGCCGCAGCGTCACTGTATCGCTCGTCTCGCGTCGGCGAGCGACGACGCGATACGGATGCGGGTGGAACGGATCGACCAGCGACCGGAGCACGGGACCAGGCGCAGTCACGGCAGTTCCCTCGGTGGCCCGTACAAGTCGAGCAGCTGCAGGCGGGCCGCTTTCAAACGCTCCGCGACGATGAAGAGGAGCCGTTGCACCAGACGCAGGCCGAGGCAGCAATCACGGACGAAGAGCTGCCGCAATCGCTCACCATCGAGGACGAGGGCAGTCGTCCGTTCGAGCGCTCTCGCGTCGAACTCCCAGCGACTCGGGGCGAGAATCCACGACCAACCGACAGCGCTCCCACCTTCGACCGTTTGCAACGGCCGTGCCCCATGTCCGGGGACGAACACCTCGATCGAAACCAGCCCACTGACGATGAGGTAGAAGGCGGTGGCCGGATCTCCCTCGCGGAGGAGATACTCGTTGGGTTCGTAGACGGCGACACGGGCCAGCCGAGCGAGTTCGCTCAGCTGCTCGTCGTTCAGGTCGGCCGTAAACGGATGCATTCGGAGCGCGTGCTCGGGTGACGATTCGTTCATGTGTCCTCGGCCCCCGCTCCTCGGCGGCTGCTGAGCACTGCCGCCTCTTCCGTGATATCGATACCGACCGGACACCACGTGATGCAGCGCCCGCAGCCCACGCAGCCGAAGGTGCCGAACTGGTCGACCCACGTCGCGAGCTTGTGCAGGACCCACTGGCGGTAGCGGGCGCGCGCGCTATGGCGGTGCGACGTGCCAGCCGTGTACGTGAACGCAGTCGTAAAGCAGACGTCGAACTGACGCACGCGTTCGGTGACGTTTCCGCTTAGGTCGGTCCGGTCTTCCACCGAAAAGCAGAAGCAGGTCGGGCAGACCATCGTACAGTTCCCACAGGTGAGACAACGTTCGGCGACATCGTTCCACCGGGGGTGCTCCAGGTTGGCGTAGAGGGCGGCCTTGAGTCCGTTCGTGTCCAGACGACGGCCCATCTGCGTCGCTGTCCTCGCGATCGCCTGCTCCGCGGCGCGGAGGTCCGCTGCTCGCGCTGGACGATGGGGCACGTGCGCGAGGAGGTTCGCGCCGCGCTCCGATCCGATCTCGACGACGAACCGATGCGCACCCGGTTCCAGGAGTTCGGTCAATGCCAGGTCATACCCGGCTGTGGCTCGCGGTCCAGTGCCCATCGAGACGCAGAAACAGGTCCGCGGGGCGAAGTTGGCGCACTGGACCGTCACGATGAATGCTTGTTCACGACGGTGCGCATAGATCGGGTCCACCGCTGTACCCGCCAGCACGATGCGGTCGAGGACCCGAATCGCGTGCAGGTCGCAAGAGCGAACACCGAGAAATGCGTACCGTGGAGCATCGGCTGGAGGCGTTTCCTCCAGCACACCGTCGGCGGTTCTCCGTGCCCTCCAGAGGACGAACGGGGAGGGCAGAAGGAAACGCTTCCAGGAGTGCGGTCCGACCGCATACCCGAAGACGGCCTGGTCGTCTCGGCGGCGCAGGCGGTAGTGCCCAGCCTCCTGCTCGTCGGTCCAGCCGACCGGGAGATCCCCATCCGAGGACAGTTCCGCATACACGATAGATCCGTCCCGCACGGTGGGTCCGATCACCTGATACCCCTCCCGTTGCAGGGTCAGGATCAGCGTCCGCAGATGCGCCGATTCGATGACGACGGAACCTCGGGCCATTGCCTTCTCCATCCGAGCAGAGGCCGGTGGTGCGTGTGCGTCGTCGAACGCGTCGCCGAGTCCGGTTCAGCTCGCCACTCCTCTGACTGGAGTCTACCGGATCTGGGCCCTCCGGAGATGGGCGATGTGTAAACCTCTGGAGAAAACGCGCCGGGTGGCAGCCGCACCCCTCGCCCGTGGCAGCGTTGACAGCGAGCCGGAGCACGGGAGGAGCGAGTCGCTCCGGCGTATGGTTGTCCGGATCGAACCGACGCGGTGCGACCAACAAACCCCCGTGGTTCGAATGCGCCGAGTCGTGACGTCGATCGGGGATGCGAACGGCCATCCGCGGACCGTCCGGACTCGGACGCTGGCTGCCGGCTGTGGATGCTCGCTCGCTGGCGCGGGCACGTTCAGGCAGGACCGATGGCCACGCGGAGAAGCGGTCTCACCCGACGGCGAGAGGCTAACCGCGTGTCGGTACCCGTGGAGCGTGTGGTCGGAGAGGATCGCTGACTCGCCTCCGGCGACGGGCCCAGGTAGCCGACGGAGCCGCTGGAGGAGACCAGCTCCGCTGGTTCCGCCCGGTAGGGTGTCACCTCCGAACGGCGTCACGAAGCCGTCATCGTTGGGGACAGTTGTACGAGAATTGCCACGGGCTACAGGGGTCGAAGGGATCGCTCCCTTGCAGGATCTCTTCGCCGTCCCACGATCCGTCGACGTCGGTGTCATGGGACCGTGGATCGGTCCCGTAGCGTCGCACCTCTTCCCCGTCCTTCAACCCGTCTCCATCGGTATCGGAGTCGTACACATCCGTACCGATCCGGGACTCCTGATCGTCGGAGAGGCCATCCTGATCGGTGTCCAGTGCAGCTGGCGGCCGTGGTTGCGGTGGGGCGGAGGGTGGCGGTGCCGGTGGTGGTGGCGATGCAGCCGGTGGCTGTTGCGGGGGTTGTTGCGACCGTGGAGGCGTCGGGGTCGCTGTTGGGGTCGGCTGGGGAAGCGGTCGGACCTCGAACGTGGCCTGGCCATCGAGTGGCTCACGGGTCGTGGCCTCGATACCCCGCACCGTCCACCGTCCCTCGATCGCTCGACTGCCGGCGAGACCACAGAGTGCCAGGTCGAACGCTGTCCACTCGCTGCCCGAGAGCGTGAGCGTGACTGCATCGACAGGATCACGTCCCGGCGGGACTGCACGGACGATGAGCTGGAGCGGCTGACGGTCGAAACCGGTCGCGTTACGGACCCGCAAGGGAACGGGCTGATCGCACGTGTTCAGGAGAACTGGCTCGCTCGGAACCTGCCATTCCAGCCGTGGTCGCGGGGACGGGGTGGGAGTCGGTGGCGCGGTCACCGTGAAAGAACCCTCGGCAATCGGGGTCGAAGGGTCATCGGTCCGATACCAACGAACGGTCCAGCTCCCGACCTGCTGGCTCGGATCCGGGACGACGCTGCAGAGGCCGACGCGTACCACGCTCCATCCTGAACCAGTGATCTCGACGCCCGGAGCGACCAACCGGTCGCCGTTCGGGGCGACGATGACCGGCGTCACTCGCACGGGTTGCCCCAGAGCGGGGCTGCGTGCACGGATGGCGAGCTCGACGACGGTTCCCTCCGCTACGCACGACGAAGCGGTCACGCTTTCCGTCGGGAGTCGCGCTTCCCAGGCGAGGACGGGGGCGGCTGAGGGGAGGACGACGAACGTCGTCTGCGCGAGGACGCGGTCGGGTTCATCGGCTGCGACCACACGGACGCGCCACGTACCGGCAGGCAGATCGTTCCCGAAGTGTCGATCGAGCGGAATGTGGAGAACGTGCTGGGGCTGATCGAGGGTGAGGCGCTCGACCTCGGTGAACGAGCCATCGGGTGGAGCGATCTCCAGCGACAGCGCGTTGCGGCGCTGCGACGCTCCAGTCGATCCGAGACGCACCTCCAGTGTCACCGGTGCGTCGGGAGCGGGACGGAGCGTACGGACCGACAGCTGCCATCCAGCTGCGTCCGCTGCGGGGGTCGCCGCCGGGCGAGCGCAGGCTGCCAAGAGCGACAGCGCGCACGCGAGCGCGCAGAGGAGGGTGGTGACGATTCCGAGCGATCGCTGTGTCGTCATGTCGATCGAGTCCGCGGCAGCACCGGTTGATACGTGTCAACTCTGCGTCTCCGTCCTGCTCGTGTCAAGGGCCTGGCCGATCACCCATCGCGCGCTGAGGGCATTGCCGCACTGCCCGGCGCTGATTGACCGATCGAGATGTCTCCCGGCTGGCAGGCGAGCGCTGCTTGACGACGCCGAGTTGCGGTCGGCCGCTCGCGACACCGGGCTCGCCGAACGATGACCAGGGATGATGACCGATCGTGCGTGGCTGCTCGAGCGTCCTAGGCGCATCCGCGTGTGCGAGGGGGATGGCCGCTCTCGTCCCGTGGGTGCGTGGATACGCGTTCTTCCAGTGTCAGTCGCCGCAGTCTCGCCACGGTTCGGAGAGTTCTCGTGGGCACAGCGACGGCCGGGGATCGGTCGCTTCGTCATGAACTCGCAACAATCGGCGCGGCGAGACTTCGGTACGCTACGGGATCGTGGGTTGACCGACAGTCGTCGGCTCGACCGGCGGCTACTGTTCGCGGAAACGAGGGGGGTATGGAGGCGTTCCTCGCGGAGTTTCTCGGCACATTGCTGCTCGTGCTGCTGACCGACGGAACCGTTGCGACTGCACGCCTGACGCGGTCACACGGTACCGGCGGGAACTGGTTGACGATCGTGATCGGTTCGGCGATCGCCGTGGTGGTGGCGGTCGGGATCTCCGGTCCGGTCAGCGGCGGTCACGTCAATCCCGCGATCACCGTCGCACTCGCGCTCTGGGGTGATTTCCCAACAGACCGTGTGGCTGGTTACCTCCTCGCGCAGCTCGCTGGCGGCTTTGCGGGAGCGGTTCTCGTGTGGCTCGCGTTCTGGCGCCACTGGCAGCTCACCGACGATCCGGACGTGAAGCGTGGCGTCTTCTGTACTGCCCCCGCTGTCCGGAGCTGGCCTGCCAACTTGCTGTCGGAAGTGATCGGGACGGCGGTGTTGGCTGCCGGTGTCGCGACGCTGCTGCGTGGCTTGGTTCCGGGCACCATCGCGCCCTGGTGGGTCGGGGGACTGGTCCTCGCGATCGGCTTGGCGCTAGGTGGGACGACAGGTTTCGCGCTCAATCCGGCGCGGGACGCAGCGCCGCGACTGGCCTATACGCTGTTGCCGATACCAGGGCGGGGTGACCCCGACTGGCGGTACGGGTGGATCCCGATCGTCGGTCCGACGATCGGTGGGCTGGCCGGCGTGTGGCTGAGTACTTTCCTGGGGTGAGCTGGGGCAGGGAACGACTCCCTGCCCCGCGAGATCGCTGGAGCTCACTACGGCTTCTGGACGACGGCTTCCACCGTGACGTGGCCGGCCTGCTCGAAGTGGAGTTCGAGTTCGAGCGTGTCGCCGGGATTCAGATCGCGCGTCAGACCGATCATCATGACATGCAGCCCGCCGGGCTTGAGTTCGATCGTCCCATGCGGCGGGAGGTCGATGCCCTCGACCGGCTGCATCTTCATGACACCGTTCTCCATCCGACTCTCGTGCAACTCGACGGTCTGTGCGGCGTCGCAGTGGGCGTGCAGCAGGCGATCGGGCTGGTCTCCGGTGTTCTCGATCACCATGTAAACCGCGCTCACGCCGTCGCCTTGGGTCGCGGCGCGGGCCCAGACATTGCGGACGACGATCGGACCCTCGCGGAACTCGTTCGCGACGCTCGGAGTCGCCGTCGCCATCCCCTGTCCCATGCCGCCGTGCGCCATGGTCGGTGTCGGTCGTGGCGCCATGGGCGAGGGACTCGGTGCTGGGGTCGGCGTCGGTGCCTCCGTCGGTGTCGGGCTCGCGCTCGGAGTCGGCGACGCGGTGGCGGCTGGTGCCGTCGTCGGTGTCGGTGTCGCTGTGCCACCGCACGCGACGGCGAACACGAGGACGGTCGCGACACCGAGGCTTGCAGCGAGCGCACGGAACACTCCATGGTTCCGG
>JANZZC010000124.1 GCA_026419575.1 Thermomicrobium sp.
CCCATCACGCGCACGCTGGATAGGGCCAATGAATCGATATCGCATCACCGACCGACCGCGAGGACGTTGGCGAGTTCCGCCGGGAGCAATGCCCGGTAGGGGACGGTATAACAGTGCCCGTCGGGGAGCGGCTGCCAGCGGTAGTCGGTCGCGGTGTCGTGCAGCTCGATCGGCCAGGCGGCGCGGGCGATCGCGTCGGGGAACCGTCGACCGCCGAGGACGTCCGCTGCCGTCAATGTCGCGCGCCCGACGATCGTGCGCGTCTGGCGGATACCGGGATACCCCAACCGGCGGAGACGAGCGCGGCCGAACACCTCGGGATAGCGCTCGCGGAGGAGCTGTGCGGCGCGTTCGGCTTCGGCCCGAGCTGGCCAGGCGGCCTGCCAGAAAGCGACCGGATGGAGCGGCGTCTCGAGGTGCGTGGCGTTGAGCATGGCCAAGCCACGCTGCGGGAGGAGGAAGACCCGCGACTCTCGACGCGTGAGTCCGTAACGCTCTGCGTGCTCGGCGAGCAGCGCCTCGGCACGGCGTGCGATGGTTGTCGCGTCCTGATCAGCCGGAAGGTCGACCTGCTCGAGTACCGCCATCTGGGTGCCGTAGACCGGCGCCTCGCCGACCCGACAGGAGGCACCGGCGAGCCAGCTCAGCACGGCGTCCCCCGAGGCATCGACGAAGAGCGGTGCCCGCACGGTGATCCGGCCGAAACGGGTCGCGAAGGAGACCGTGACGAGACGGTCTCCCTCGCGTTCGACCGCTTCGGCCACGGCACCGGGCACCACTAGCGCACCGGCGTCGAGGAGCATCGTCTCGAAGATCCGCTCCAGTTCCGCCTCGTCGTAGACGACGATCCTCGTCCGCGCGCGCCGCGAGTACATCGGCCAGGCCGCGTCCCGGTCGACGAGCCGCGCCAGGATTTCCTCGGCGAAGAGCGGCGAGAGGAGCGCTTGTCCGTCCTCCGGGCCGCAGCCGTAGAGTCCGGCGATCGTCCCGATCGGCACGCCGACCGCTTGGCCGCCGACCCACGGCGCGGCGTCGAGCAGGACGACGCGGCGTCCCAGGCGCGCTGCCGTCACGGCGCACGCGATCCCGCTCATGCCGGCGCCGACGACGCACAGCTCCGCCTCGATGGCCTCCGCGCGGTCGTCCTCGCGACGCGTCAGTCGTGTCCCCGGTGTGCCGGTCACGGGTGGCGCCTCGTCGTCACGACACCTGCTTCGCTGCCTCGTCGAGGTAGCTGAAGTCGACGAGGTCGGCGACCGGGATCGTGTCCTGGATCTGGCCGAGTTCGTGCCAGAGCGCTTGGTACTCGTCGAGGAACGCAGGTTCGAAGCGACCGTCGCGGGCGATCGGCGGCCAGGTCATGCGGGCGTAGAGCTGGTCGTCCTTGAGCGGCGTGTACTTCTTGAGCACCTCGGCGATTTCCTGACGCCGCGTGGAATCGCCGATCCGTTCGTAGTACCAGGCGACTCCCCGGAGGTACGCGGCGAGGAAGGCGACCGCGAGCGACCGGTCGCCCAGCAAGCGTGGGCCGAAGGAGAGGACGTTGAGCGGGAGGCCGATGCCGGCGGCCCGAGCGATCGTTGAACCGTCGACCAACGGGACGGCAGCCTGCAGCTGCTCGAGCGCGATCGTCACGTACGGTTCGATCAGGAAACCGACCGCGACGGCGGCGTTCTGGAGGGCCGTCGGGACGTCGGGTGCGCGCAGCGTCTGGATCTGGACGTCGGCGAGCGTGAGCCCGTGCTGGGCGAGCACCTTCTTCGTCTCCAGGACATCGCCGCCGGAGCTCGTGACCAGCGCGATCGTCTTCCCCTTGAGATCGGCGACGCTCCGGAGTTCGCCCGCGTCGGCCAGGGTCTTGGCCGCACCGATCACGTGATAGTTGCCGAAGTTCTCCGTGATCACCGTCTCGGCCACCACGATCTTGAGCGCGACCCCCTGCTTGATGCCGTTGACGAGCGCCGCGCTGATCCCGCCGCCGACCAGGTCGAGCTGACCGGCGCCGAGCAAGGAGATCGCCTGACCTGGATCGAGCGTCGCGGTGACGAGTTCGACCGAAAGACCGGCGTCCTGGAAGAATCCCCGGTCGACCGCGACCAGGAAGGCCGCATCGCTCGCAGTGAGCGCGATGCGTGCCTTGACGGTGCTGGTGCTTCCTGGCGTGCGTGTCGCGGGAGCGCTCGTCGCTGTCGCCATCGGCGAGGCCGCTGTCGCCGTCGCAGCGGTGGTCGGAGTGGCCGCGGCAGGTGTCGTCGGCGTCGGAGCGGACGCGGCGGGGGTCGGGGTCGCGGACTGGCCGCAGCTGGCGAGCAGGGCGCTCGCCGAGACGGTCAACGTCCCCGCCACGAATCCGAACCACCGGCGTCGATTCATGCGGACCATCGGTCTCCAGCGTCCCTTCCCGTGTCTCCCGTATCTCTCATATCTCCGTTCGGTCGCTCGGCCGTCGATCGAACGCGGAAGAGTGTACGGGGAAGGGTTCCCGGCTGCCAAGGTGCGCGGCGGGGGTGCTCCTGCGGCTCGGGAGATTAGCGACGCCTTGAGCGATCGGGCTCGGGAGCCGAAAGATCGTCGTAGGATGATGCGGAGGACGATGGCTGGTCGGAAGGTGCCCGGGTGCTCCGTATTCCGCAGCCGCGCCGGCACGGTCGGGGGTTGACAGGCCGGGCGTACCGTGCTATCGTGATATCGCGATATCGAGGAGGCCGGGCCAGCGAGGTATGGGCGAGTTGCTGGTGGGCCGGCCGGCGCTCAAGCTCGAGGTCGCGATTTCGGTTCCGCTCGATTTGACCTCGGTCATTTCGCTGGTCTTTCGGGCGACCGACGCACGGCGGTTCGAGCGTTGGCTGGTCGAAGCGCGCAAGGCGCTCGGAGCGGAATGGGAGCACGACCTCGATACGCTGCTCGGGTTTTCGGGCCGGTTGCTCTACTACGTCGAAGAACTCTTGATGTCGTTCGACCCGTTTCGGCCCGAGCATCGCGAGGCAGGTTTCGAGGACTTCGCGGCCCATCTCCGGCGACTCCCGGCCTGGGCCTACCGCAGCATGGCGATCCAGGCGATGCTGCGGGTCTACCTCGATCGCGGGGTGCTCGAGACGCCCCCGGAGACGGACGATCCGGCAGTCTGGCGGGCGTTCTTCGAGCCGGGAATCACGCGGGCCGACGTCGACGAGGTGGTTCGGCTCGTGCTGGCACCTGAACAATTGAAGGAGCGGACCGTTCGCCTGTTGGAGCGGTTCTGGCGGGAGCTCTACGCGGCGGAGTTCGAGCAGGCCTTGCCCGTCATGCGCCGCGCGGTCCGGCAAGCTCGTGCCACGACGTTCACCAGCGTCGCCACGGCGTTCGAGGAGTTGAGCGGGCACCGCTTGCCGGACGAGGTGCAGATGGCGTTGCCGCGCGTGGAGCGGGTGACGTTCAGCCCGTCCTACTACCTGGGCAACTTCGTCCAGTTCATCCTCTACCCGCCGGAACTGATCCTGTACTTCAACTGCCAGCGCACGAGCGCGGCGACGCAGCCGGCGACCGAGTCGGTCATCTCGCCCGATCTCCTGCCCGGGCTGCGGGCGCTCGGCGACGGGACACGACTGCGCATCATCGAGTTCCTGCGCAATGGCGAACGGTACGCTCAGGAGATCGTTGGCATGCTCGGCATCAGCCAGTCGGCGGTGTCCCGGCATCTCGCGATGCTCGAGGCCGCCGGCATCGTCACGGTCCGGCCTGCCAACGGGATGAAGTACTACGCGATCAACTCCCAGCGCCTCCGGCAGATCGCCGAGGAGCTGGAGCGGATCGGCTCGGTCGAGCTTCGTTCGACCGAGCGCGACAACTCAAATGGGTCGCGTGCGGCGACGCCGCACGCAGCGGGTCGATCGCTGCTGGCCGAGGACGAGCCACCTCACTCCGCCGTCGAGTGAGGCCAGGCACCTCCTCTCTGTGACCCCTCTCGCGATCCCTCGTGGATCGCGTTCCCCTGGACGACCCGCACCCAGCTCGGCCGGTCTCGGCCACGGTCGAGCTGCGATCGCCCTCCTTCGGCGATCGACCCGTTCGGCGACGGGGACGTACGTCCCCTTCGTCTTTTCTGAAGCGCGGCGGGAGCATTCGCTCCCGCCGCTTTCTCTTTGGCGATCCGGGACCGCGGGACCGCTCGCGCGTTCCCGGGCAAGGGAACGGGGCCGTCGGGAGACGGCCCCGGGTACAGGGAGGGAGGGAGAAGTGGTCGAACGGTTCGCGCCGGACTCGTGAACGCTCCAAGGAATTACCGGTCTACCCTGTCCGGACGCTGTACGTACGGGTACCAGCGATAATGATAGCGCTCCTTTCCGCCGCTGTCAACCGCCGTACCCGGCTTTCCATGACCGAAAGGTACCGGATGACGCGACCGCCCACCTGGCCCGCACCCGCGCGGTGTCGATTGCGGACCGCCGGCCGCGGAAGGTATACTCGTTGTCGGACCGTGCTAGGCGGGGAGCTAGCGGTGCCCTGTACCCGCAAGCCGCTTCAGCGGGGCTGAATCCCCTCCCGAGGTCCGGTTCTGTGGGACTGCCTGGACCACGTAGCGTGGATGGCCGGGTCCCACGCGGCGGGGAGCCGTGAACCTGGTCAGGGCCGGAAGGCAGCAGCCATAAGCGGTGATCTCCGGGCGACGTGGGAGTGCCTAGCCGGAGCTGGCGAGTCCAGCGCAAGCCGGAGAGCCGCGATCGACGGAGGGTGCACGGTCCCTCGCCGGGCCACCACGGGAGCCACCGTGGTGGCCCGTCTCGTCTCCGGGGAGGCCATCGCTCGGTCAGCGCGCCTTCTTGGTCGGCGCTTCCGTCATGATCCGGCGGCGGGCCGCCCGCTTGGGGACGGTCGCGTACTGCTTGCGGCGGAGTTCTTCGCGACGCTGGCGGGCGAGCGGCTGGTAGACGCGGTAGAGCACGTGCCCCGCGTAGAGCAGCCAGACGAGGAGTGAGAGAGCCGAGAGGTACAGCCAGATCCGCATGTACAGGTTGAAGGCGCTGATGCGGCCGAGGCGGAACAGGAAGAAGAAGAGACCGATACCGAAGACGACGAGCCCCCAGCCGGCGATGCGCTGCAGGAACTCAGCGAGGAGCGGGTCGCGCTTGCGGATGAGGCGCCGCGGATCGTTGTAGAGCCAGAGGCAGGCGAGGAAACCGAGCACGTAGACCACGACGAAAGCGATGGAGAACGGCCCCCAGGTCGGCGTCTGCCAGAGCGGGGCCGTCAGATAGTCCCAATCGAACGGGTTGCGCATCCCTCGCCTCCGTCAACTCTGCTCGAAGAGGATGCGGCGCTTGACCTGCTCGATGGCGTTCGTCACCTGGATTCCCCGGGGGCACGCCTCCGTGCAATTGAAGATCGTCCGGCAGCGCCAGACTCCGAACTTCTGGTTGAGGATGGCGAGGCGCTCCTCGGTCGCCCGGTCGCGCGAGTCGAACAGGAAACGGTGGGCGTTGACGATCGCGGCTGGACCCAGCCACTCGGTCGTCCAGAAGATCGGGCACGCCGAGGTACAGCAGGCGCACAGGATGCACTTGGTCGTATCGTCGTAGAGCTCGCGTTCCTCCGGCGACTGCAGGCGCTCGCGCACCGGCGGCGGCTCGTCGTTGATGAGATAGGGCATGACCGCGCGGTACTGCGCGAAGAACGGTTCCATGTCGACGACCAGGTCGCGGATGATGCGGAAGCCGAGCAGCGGCTCGACCGTGATCTTGGGGCCGAGGTCCTTGATGAGGACCTTGCAGGCGAGCCGGTTCCGCCCGTTGATCCGCATCGCGTCCGAACCGCAGACGCCGTGCGCGCAGCTGCGACGGAACGTCAGCGTCCCGTCGTGATACCACTTGATGTAGTTCAACGCGTCCAGGACACGATCGGTCGGTTCGACCTCGACCGTGTACTCCTGGTAGTACGGCTTGCTGTCCGTCTCCGGGTTGAACCGCTGAACGCGAACCGTCACCAGCATGTCAGTACACTCGCTCCTTCGGCTGGAACCGGGTGATCACGACCGGCTTGTACGAAAGCTGCAGGCCGCCCGAAGTGCGCGTGATGAGCGTGTGCTTGAGCCAGTTGACGTCGTCGCGCGCTGGGAAATCCTCCCGATAGTGGGCGCCGCGGCTTTCCTCGCGCGCCAAGGCCGAGGCCGAGATCGCTTCAGCGCAGTCGAGGAGGAAGCCCAGCTCGAGCGCTTCGACCAGCTCCATGTTGAACGTTCGGCTCTTGTCGTCGATGCAGATCTGCGTGTACCGGTTGCGGAGTTCGCCCAGTTTCTGCTGGAGCCGCTTGAGCCCGTCGCCGGTGCGGAAGACACCGGCGTCGGTCATCATCGCCTCTTGCAGCTCGGCACGGATCTGAGCGACGCGCTCGTTCCCCTCGTTCTCGAGGATCCACGCGACCTCGGCACGAGCGCGGTAGTCCGGCTCCTTGGGGAGCGGATGGAAATCGTTCTCCCGTACGAACTGCAGCATGTGCCGGCCCGCGCGCCGACCGAAGACGACGAGGTCGACGAGCGAGTTGGTGCCGAGCCGGTTGGCTCCGTGCACGCTCACGCAGGCGCACTCGCCGGCAGCGTAGAGCCCAGGAATCGAGGTGTTCTGGGCGTCGACCGTGACCCGCCCGTCGACGTCGGTGGGAATGCCGCCCATCGCGTAGTGGGCCGTCGGCTGGATCGGGATGAGGTCCTTGACCGGGTCCAACCCGAGATAGGTGCGGACGAAGTCGGTGATGTCCGGGAGCTTGGTCTCGATCACTTCCGCCGGGAGATGCGTGAGATCGAGCCAGACGAAGTCCTTGCCGTCCACGCCGCGGCCGGCCCGAATCTCCTGGTAGATCGCGCGCGACACCATGTCGCGCGGGGCGAGGTCGAGCAGCGTGGGCGCGTATCGCTCCATGAAGCGCTCGCCCAGGCCGTTGCGCAGGATCCCACCCTCGCCGCGGCACGCCTCGGAGAGGAGGATCCCCATCTTGTAGATGCCGGTCGGGTGGAACTGGTAGAACTCCATGTCCTCGAGCGGGATCCCGCGCCGGAAGGCGATCGCCACGCCGTCACCGGTCGCCGCGAGCGCGTTGCTCGTGACCTTGTAGACGCGTCCGAAGCCGCCGGTGGCCAGGAGCACCGCTTTGGCGTGGAAGACGTGGATCTCGCCCGTCTCGATGTCCATGGCGACGACACCGGTACAGACGCCGTCGTCGGTGAGCAGGAGGTCGAGCATCATGTACTCGTCGAAGAAGGTGACCTGCCGCTTTAGGGCTGTCTGGTAGAGCGTCTGCAGGATCATGTGACCGGTGCGGTCGGCAGCGTAGCAGGCGCGCCGGACCGGCCCCTCGCCGAAGTTGCGGGTGTGTCCGCCGAAGCGGCGCTGGTCGATGCGCCCGTCGGGTGTCCGGTTGAAGGGGAACCCCCAGTGCTCGAGCTCGATGATGGCGTCGATCGCTTCGCGCGCCAGGACCTCGGCGGCGTCCTGGTCGACGAGATAGTCGCCGCCCTTGACGGTATCGAACATGTGCCAGATCCAGTGGTCCTCTTCCACGTTCCCGAGGGCGGCAGCGATCCCTCCCTGAGCGGCGCCGGTATGGGAGCGCACCGGGTAGAGCTTGCTGATGACCGCGACGTTGCATCGGCCAGCGAGCTGCGCTGCGGCCATCAAGCCGGCTCCACCGGCACCGACGATGACGGCGTCGAAGCGGTGATACATGGTTCAACCCCCTGCGTGCGCGATCGCTTGGAAGCGAGTCGGATCGAACGTCAGGACTGCGATCGAACCGATGATAAGGAAGACGATCGCCAGCGTCCAGAGCACGGAATGAGCGAGGATCCGCCAACCCTGCGGTCGAATGTAATCGTCGACGGCGAGACGCGCGCCGTTCAACCCATGCAGGAGCGCCAGGAACAGCATCAGCCAGTCGTAGGCGCGCCAGAAGGGCGAGTTCCAGCGGTCGGCGACGAACTGCCAGTCGATCTCGTCGACCGTATTGATGACGTGCATGATCACGACATGGCCGATGGCGAGGAAGATGAGGAGCAACCCGCTCAGGCGGAAGAAGTACCACGAGTAGAGCTCAAACCCACCCGAGGGGCGCTCGCGACCGACGTGCGGACGAACCGTTGCCATCGCTCGCTCCTCGTCAGACCAGGATCGCGCGGATCATCAGGATCGCCGTCGGCACGAAGGCCAGCAGGAAGACAGCGATCACTCCGTAGAACAGTTGTCGCTCGTATCGATACGCTTGCGGCCAAAAATCGATCAGGATGATGCGCACCCCGTTGGCGGCGTGGTAGTAGAGCCCAGCGACGAGGACGATTTCGCCGATACGGAAGACCGGGTGGCGATACAGGAAAAGGAGCTCGTTGAACGTCTCCGGTCCATAATTGACGAGGAAGATGTCGACGATATGCAGGAGGAGAAAGAGCAGCACCCCGAGTCCGGTAACGCGGTGGAGTGCCCAGGAGATCATGCCGGGCGGGGGACGGTATCCGCGATAGGCGCCGAGTCCGCGGCTCGATACCTGACGCACCTCGCGTGCCGTCTCGGTCGTCACCCGTTCGCCTCCTCACTCGCTCGGCGGGAACGACGGGGCCAGGACGCGTGCGCGCATGCCACCGCCAAGTGTACGCTGTAGGATGATTCCCCACAAGGCTGTCGGTTCGGTCTTTCCGAACGACGCAGCGGGCTGCGCCTGATACACTGCGGCTCGTGGGGCGCTCGGAGCTCCCGGCCGCGCGGAGGAGAGAAGACCGATGCAGTCGATCCCGTACGATGTGGTGGAGAAGACCGTCGCACTGGCCTGCGCGATCGCGCAGGTCCCAGCGCCGACCTTCGAGGAAGCCGAGCGTGCCCGCTTCGTCGCCCAGCTCTTCGCGGACCGTGGGGCAGCGGTCGAGATCGACGATGTCGGGAACGTGGTGGTGCGGCGGCGCGGCCGTGGACGCGCGCGGAGTCTGCTCCTGGCGGCGCACCTCGATACCGTTTTCCCGCGCGACACGGCGATCGCGATCGAGCGCGGCGACGGCTGGGTCCGGGGGCCGGGTATCGGCGACAACGCGCTCGGGATCGCTGGCTTGCTTACGCTCTGGGAACTCGTGGACGCGTGGGCGATCGAAACACCGGGTGACGTCATTTTCGCCGCGGACGTGGGCGAGGAGGGGTTGGGGAACCTGCGCGGCATGCGCGCGCTCGTGGAACGGTTCGGCGGGGAACTCGGTGCGGCGATCGCCGTCGAGGGACACAATCTGGGACGCGTCACGCACGTCGCGGTCGGGTCGGTTCGCTTGCGCATCGTGGTGCGCGGTCCCGGGGGACACAGCTGGGGCAACTTCGGCACGCCGAGCGCGATCCATGAACTGGCACGCATCGTCTGCGCGCTCACCGAGTTCCCCGTGCCGCGCGCTCCCAAAACGACGTACAATGTGGGCACGATCGACGGAGGCGTTTCCGTGAACACGATCGCGCCGCTGGCTCGCGCCGTGATCGACCTCCGATCGGTCGAGAGGCGGGAACTGGAGCGGCTGGTTCGGGCCGTCGAGGGGATCTGCGCCCGCCATCGTTCTCCGCTCGTCGAGGTCGAGGTCGAGCGGCTCGGCGAGCGACCGGCCGGCGAGACGCCGGTCGACGCGCCGGTGGTGCGCGCGGCGATCCGTATCCTGCGCGAGCTCGGGATCGAGCCGGTCCTGGACGCATCGAGCACCGATGCGAACGCGGCGATCGCTGCTGGTATTCCCGCCATCTGCATCGGCCTGACGCGAGGACGAGGGAGTCACACGCTCGAGGAGACGATCGAAATCGCACCGCTCGAGCGCGGTCTCCAGCAACTCGTCCGTCTCGTCGAAGCGTTCCCCGTGGCGTAACGGAAACGAGCGAGGAGTGTCATCAGCGATGCCACGGATCTACGTCGCGCTCGATCTCGAGGCGACGGGCATGGATCCGGAACGAGACGAGATCATCGAGGTCGCGGCGATCAAGTTCCGCGAGGAACAGGTCCTGGAGCGGTTCGAGACGCTCGTCCAGCCGCGCCGATCGCTTCCCCTCTCGGTGTCCAGCCTGACCGGACTCACCATGCGGGACCTGCGCCGCGCCCCCACCTTCGGCGAGGTCGCACCCCGGCTCCGTCAGTTCGTCCGGAACTACCCGATCGTCGGGCAATCGCCCGAGTACGACCTGCAGATGCTGGCGGCGCACGGACTGGAGCTGCGCAACCCGGTCTACGATACCTTCCGGCTGGCGACGATCCTGCTTCCCGATCTCCCGGCCTACTCGCTTGCTGGGATCGCCGCTCGTCTGGGCATCTCGGTCCGCCAGCAGCATCGCGCGATGGCCGACGTCGAGACGACGATGGCGGTCTTCCTCGGGCTCTGCGATCTCCTGCGCGAGTACGATCCGGAGACCTTGCGGCGTCTTGCCGAGTATACGGCGCAGGCCGGTCTGCCGGAAGCGGACGTCTTCGAGGCGATCTACCGGGAGCTTGCCGAACAGGGGATCGGTACGCTCGGCGGCGCGCTGGCCGAGCAGCTGCGCGCATCGGTACCGGGTGCGAGCCATGCCGCGGAGCTCGTGTTCCTGCTGCCGCGCGAGCGGCCGCCGCGGCTGGAGCCGACCGGCGCGGCGCCGAGGATCGATCCGGAGTCTGTCTCTTATACACATCT
>JANZZC010000130.1 GCA_026419575.1 Thermomicrobium sp.
GTCGGCAGCGTCAGATGTGTATAAGAGACAGGCGCCATGTTGGAGATCGTCGCCCGATCCGGCAAGCTCAAGTGCCGCAGGCCCGGACCGAAGACCTCGACGAACTTGCCGACCACGCCGACTTGCCGCAACAGCTGCGTGATCGTGAGGACGAGATCGGTCGCAGTCACTCCTCCCGGTGGCTCACCAATCAGCCGGAGCCCCACCACCTCGGGGAGCAGGAGGTAGATCGGCTGGCCGAGCAGGACCGCCTCCGCCTCGATCCCGCCGACGCCCCAGCCGAGGACGCCGAGCGCATTGACCATGGTGGTATGCGAATCGGTCCCGACGAGCGTATCCGGGAAAGCGATCGCCTCGCCGTCGCTCTGCCGCACCGCGACGACCGATGCCAGGTACTCGATGTTGACCTGGTGGACGATACCGGTGCCCGGCGGGACCACCCGGAAGTTCCGGAACGCCTGTTGGGCCCAGCGCAGGAGCGCGTACCGTTCGCGATTCCGCTCGTATTCCTTCTCGACGTTG
Source organism: Thermomicrobium sp. (assembly GCA_026419575.1). Lineage (GTDB taxonomy): Bacteria > Chloroflexota > Chloroflexia > Thermomicrobiales > Thermomicrobiaceae > Thermomicrobium. The sequence continues at coordinate 523 of JANZZC010000130.1, forward strand.
CGCTGGAAGGCGATGTTCGTCCCGAAGACGTCGACCTGCACCGAGTGGTCGATCACCAGATCGACCGGCACCAACGGGTTGATCCGCGCTGGGTCGCCGCCGAGTCGTGCCACCGCCGTGCGCATCGCTGCGAGATCGACGACGGCCGGCACGCCGGTGAAGTCCTGCAGCAGGACACGAGCGGGCAGGAAGGGGAACTCGCGACTCGGCTTCTCCCCGGGACGCCAGCTCGCGACCAAGGCCACGTCGTCCGCGCTGAACGCTTCCGAACCGGCCAGGCGGAGGACGTTCTCGAGGAGGATCTTCACCGTGTACGGCAGCCGGTCGAGCCCGACCGCGAGTTGGCTGGTGACCCGCTCGAGCCGGAAGTACCCGACGCGACCCTCCGCCGTCTCAAGCGTCGCCCACGCACCGAACAGATCGTTCCCACGCATCCTCCGGACTCCCTACTCCCGCGCAGCGCCACGCGACCGGTTCGCTTCGCTCCTCGCTCCTAACTCTACACCGCGATCGACCGCTCCGCTGCAGCGATCGCTCGACCGCCTGCCTTCGCGGCCCACGCGGAATCCGGGTTTTCCTGACAGACACGACGTCCTCGTTGCGTTACACTACCGTTCGCAGCGTGAGCGAGGCTCGGCAGTGTGCCGGACCACGTCTAGGCGCTGCAGTTTTCGGCCGACTCGGCCTTCCTCTCGAGTCGGTGAGCGCATACCCTCTCTGCACCTCCAGTTTCCCCCTCTCTACCCCTCTCTTCGGGGCGGTGCCCAGAGACCGCCCCGCCCTCGCTTCTTGGCGCGAGAAGAACCGCCCTCGCCCGACGCGCGGGCGAGGGCGGTGCGTCGTCCGACCGCAGGAGTTCGCTCAGTCGCGACGCGCCGCGAGGTACGACTCCGGATCCGCCTCGAAGAGGCGGCGGCAAGCCGGACAGCAGAAGTAGTACCGCTGCCCGCGGTACTCGACGACGTGCCGCGCCGTCGCTGGGTCGACCGTCATCCCGCACACCGGGTCGATCGCTTCGCGTGCCGCGCTCGCTTGACCGGCGACCGCCGACTCCGGTTCCCAGGCGCTCCGCCACTCCTGCTTGCGCGCGATGAGCTCCGCGAGGATGCTGACCGCGATCTCTTCCGGGCTCGTCGCCCGGATATCCAGTCCGGCTGGCGCCTCGACGCGGGAGAGGAGTTCAGCCGCAAGCGATCGCGCCAGCGTCTCGCGGATCGCTGCGAAGCGCTTGCGGCTCGCGACCAGTTCGACGAGCGGTACCCCGGCCCGGAGTGCCGCCTCGATGGCGTCCTCGTCGTAGGCGCCGAGGCTCGCGACCACCGCCACGGTCGGCCGACGTCGCGGCCGCTCTCCGGGGTCCAGGCCGTCGACCCATTCGTCGGCGCCGGCCGGTGCGCCGCTCGCGCCCGGCCGCAGCGCGACCACATGGTAGCCCATCGCGTCGGCGAGTCGGATCAGCGCGTCGGCGACCGGACTCTCGCCGTAGACGAGGAGCTGCGGCGCCGGGAGGAACGGTTCCAGGAAGATCTCGAGCGCTCCCTCGCTGTGACAGGTCATCGGCGCGACCACCACCCCTGGGCGCACGGGGAGACCGTCGCCTCCAGCCGGATCGATGCGCAAAATGCGGGCCTGGCCGTCGTGGAGGGCCGCGATCGCCTCGCGCATGACCGCCGGCTGCGCGCAGCTGCCGCCGACCCAGCCGAAGAGCGCGCCGTCGGCGGTGACGATCCCCTTGGCACCCGGCTTGACCGACGTAGGACTCTGGCTCCAGATCACGGTCGCCAGAACGAACGGGACGCCGCGCTCGCGGAGCTCCACCGCGAGCGCGAAGAGATCGCGCCCCAGCATCGTCCCTGTACCCTCAGCGTGTGTCATCGGTCCGCCCCGCTCGGCTCACCGGGAACGGGACGAGCGGCCGGGCCGGAGCGCTCCGGCCCGGCCGCTGCCCCCTCACTCGGCCACACCCTTCTCCTGCAGGATGCGATAGAGCTTGGCCGGGGTGATCGGGATGTCGATGTGGCGGACACCGAGATGACTGAGGGCATCCACCACCGCGTTGACGATTGCTGGCGGCGCACCGATCGTCGGGCTCTCGCCCACGCCCTTGGCGCCCAGCGGATGATGCGGCGACGGCGTCACCGTCTTGTCGGTCTTCCAGTGCGGCGTCTCCACCGCCGTCGGCAGCAGGTAATCCATGAACGTCCCCGTGAGTATCGTCCCGTTGTCGTCGTAGACGATCTCCTCGAAGAGTGCCGGCGCCATCCCCATCGTCAGGCCGCCGTGGATCTGCCCCTCCACGATCATCGGGTTGATGATCGTCCCGCAGTCGTCGACCGCCAGGAATTCGCGGATCTTGACCTGACCGGTCCCGCGGTCGATATCGACCACGCAGACGTACGCGCCGAAGGGGAACGTCAGGTTGGGCGGATCGTAGTAGCACTCCGCCTCGAGACCGGGCTCGAGCCCGTAGGGGAAGTTGATGTAGGCGGCGAAGGCGATCTCCTGCATCGTCTTGTAGCGATCAGGCGCCCCTTTCACCCGGAAGGCATAGTCCTTCCACTCGAGGTCGTCCGGGCTCACCTCCAGAAGGTGCGCCGCGATCAGCCGCGCCTTCTCGCGGATCTTGCGGGCCGCGACCGCCGTCGCCGCGCCGGCGGTCGGCGTGCTGCGGCTCGCGTACGTGCCCAGGCCGTACGGCGCCGTGTCCGTGTCACCGTGTTCCACGGTGATGTACTCGACCGGGATACCGAGCTCCTCGGCGACGATCTGGGCGAAGGTCGTCTCATGCCCTTGCCCTTGCGTCTGCACGCCGATCCGCACGATCACCGCGCCGGTCGGATGCACCCGGATCTCGGCGCTGTCGAACATCTTGATCCCGAGGATGTCGAAGGTATGCGAAGGACCGGCTCCCACGATCTCGGTGAACGTGGCGATACCGATCCCCATGAGTTCGCCGCGCGCCCGCCGCTCGGCTTGCTCGCGCCGCAGCTCCTGGGACCCGATCGCGTCCAGCGCCTTCTGCAAGACTGCCGGGTAGTTCCCGCTGTCGTACTCCCAACCGGTCGGCGACTTGTACGGGAACTGGTGCGGTTGGATGAAGTTCTTGAACCGGATCTCCGCCGGATCCATCCCGAGCTCGTCTGCCAGGATATCGACCATCCGCTCGATCGTGTGCACCGCTTCGGTCACCCGGAACGAGCAGCGGTACGCCACGCCCCCCGGCGGCTTGGTCGTGTAGACACCGTCAACCTCGATGTGCGCCGCCTCCATATCGTAGGAACCGGTGCACACGCTGAAGAGTCCGGCCGGGAAGCGCGACGGGTTGGCAGCGGCATCGAACGCACCGTGGTCAGCGACCACCTTGACGCGCAACCCCCGGATCTTCCCGTCGCGGTTCGCGGCGAGCTCGGCGTGGATGTGGTAGTCGCGCGCGAACGAGTCGGCCTGGAGGTTCTCCGAGCGATCCTCGATCCACTTGATCGGCTTTTTGTGCTTAAGCGTCGCGTAGGTCGCGATGACGTAACCGGGATAGACCGGCACCTTCCCGCCGAAGCCGCCACCGATGTCTGGGGAGATGACGCGGATCTTGTGCTCGGGGATACCGGTGACCAGCGAGAAGACCGTCCGGTGCGCGTGCGGCGCCTGCGACGTCATCCAGATCGTCAGCTTGTCGGTCGCCGGATCGTAGTTCGCCACGCAGCCGCAGGTTTCGATCGACGCGACGTGGATCCGCGGAATGTAGAGATCCTGGGCGACGACGACCTCGGCTTCCTGGAAGACCCGGTCCGTCTTCTCCTTGTCACCGGCCTCCCAGTGCCAGATATGGTTGGACTTCTTCTCCCGATCCGGCCGCACCAGCGGCGCATCGGGCTTGAGCGCCTCGAAGGGGTCGAGCACCGGCGGCAACGGTTCGTATTCGACCTCGACGGCCAGCACCTGTCTCTTATACACATCTGACGCTGCCGACGAGC
>JANZZC010000118.1 GCA_026419575.1 Thermomicrobium sp.
AGATGTGTATAAGAGACAGGGTGCGCACGCTGCCCCGACGCTGAAGGGGACACCCATCCAGGACACCCGTGACGGCACCAGGCCTCGCCGACGGCCGGCGATTGCAGCGTCGTGGCAGACCCGCACCGCGAGCCGGTAGACTGATCGCGTATCCGGGTGCGGAGGGGTTTCCCTTCTCTCCCGAGCGTTCGTCGGAATCCGGCGCCTCGGAGTCTCGGCATGCTGACGGAAACGGAAGCCGCCGTGCGGCTGGTCATCGCGCTCTTGCTCGGCGGGTTGCTCGGCTTCGAGCGCGAGCTCAGTGCCAAGCCGGCAGGTCTACGTACGCACATGCTGGTCGCGGAGGGCGCGGCGCTCTTCATGGTCTGCTCGATGCTCCTGATGGAGCAGTTCTCGCAGCCGAGCGCTGGGATTCTGATCGACCCGAGTCGCATCGGCTCGACGATCGTGACGGGCGTCGGCTTTCTCGGCGGCGGGATGATCCTGCGCTCCCGCGACCGGGTCTTCGGCCTCACGACGGCGGCCGGCATCTGGGTGGCGGCAGCCATCGGGATGCTGGTCGGCGCGGGCTACTACCTGATCGCCATCATCGGGACGTTCCTCGCGGTGGCGACGATCGTCTTCGTCCGTCGTGTGGAGCGGTTCCTGCGGGTACCGGAACACGCTCGCGAGCGCGCGCTCGACGAACTTCCGCTGGAGGAATGAGCCGGATGTCGGTCCGCCTCGAGCGGGTGTACGAGCCGTCCGATCCGGGCGACGGGGAGCGTTTTCTGGTCGAGCGGCTCTGGCCGCGCGGCCTGCGCCGCGACGCGCTCCGCCTCACCGCCTGGCTGCGCGACGTCGCGCCGAGCGATGCGCTCCGGCGCTGGTTCCAGCACGATCCGGCGAAGTGGCCCGAGTTCCGGGCGCGCTATCGGGAGGAGCTGGCGCGGAAGCCAGACGCATGGGCACCGCTCCTCGCGGCCGCACGGCGCGGACCGGTGACGCTGCTGTTCAGTGCGCGCGATCCGGAGCAGAACAGCGCTGTCGTCCTCCGCGATTTTCTCCTGGAACAGCTCCTAGGCGGGTCCGGTTCCTCGCAGGAAGACGCCGCGTCGAGCAGCGACCTGTAGCGCCCGGCGTGGGTCGAGGACGCGCGGTCCGCCGGCGGAGAGACGAACAACGAGCTCGGTCGCTCGCTCGAGGCGGAGCTCCCGTTCCCCGTCGAGCGCCAGCGTGCAGGGACGAGTCGCGATGGCCACCGATGCACCGAGCGGGAGCGGGCGCCAGGCCCGGACCGGGACCGGCCGGACCAGCCCCGGGGCGAGCGGGGCGAGCACGCGAACGCTGCCCGCGCCGAGCTCGACGACGGCTCCGGTGCGCTCGGGCATGCGCTCGGCGAGCGCGGCGGGAATCGCGGCGAGACCGATGACACCGGGCACGAGCCGTGCCACGACGACCTGTTCGACCGTCTCCGGGTCCCAGATGGCGCGCGCGCCGAGGAAGCGTTCGCGCGAGACCGCGACGTCGATCAGCGCGATATCGGCGAGCGCACCGTCGATCCACAGCTCGAGTCGGGGCATCGGTTCGATGCAGTCGTCGAGCTGGTTGGTCGCGCAGAGGCCAGCGGCCAGGCCAGCGATGGTGCCGTCGACGAGGAACGGGAAGACGTTGTTGGTACCGGTCGCGATCGGTACCAGCGGGACGGTACCGCAGCCGCGGGCGACGACGCGGTTCGTGCCGTCGCCACCGAGCGTCACGATGCACCCGACGCGCTGTTCGGCGAGCCAACGCGCCGCTCGTTCGGAATCGCTCGCCGTGAAGTCGCACGGAATCGGGACAGGACGGAGGTCGAGCGGGAGCGAGAGCCCGGCGGCAGCGCGCTCGACGATCCCGAAGGCGTCGCGGAGGTACCAGACCTGCTCGACTCCGGTCGCCGCGATCCCGCTCAAGACGCGTCGGACGATCCGCACCTTCTCCTGGTTGTCGAAGGTCGAAGCGTGGGCGACCAGCCGGCGGACGTCCTTGCCGGCTGCCGGGTTGGCGATGACACCGACGCTCGCGACCGGTCGACTGGCGCTCACAGGAGTTCCCGGACGGCCGCCACCACGCGCTCCGGACTCGGAACGTAGTACTGCTCGAGCGGCGGACTGAACGGTACCGGCGTGTGCGGCGCAGTGACCAGTTTGACCGGGGCGTCGAGCGAGTCGAACCCCTTGTCGACCGCCAGCGCCGCGATGTCGGCGGCGATCGAACAGCGCGGATTGTCTTCGTCGACGACGACCAGTCGGCGCGTCTTGGCCAGCGACCGGAGGACCGTTTCCTCGTCGAGCGGCGAGAGCGAGCGCAGGTCGACGACCTCGGCGTCGATGCCGTCGGCCGCGAGCCGTGCGGCCGCTTCGAGCGCGACGTGCACCATGCGGGAGATGGCGACGATCGTGACGTCGTTCCCTTCGCGCTTGACGTCGGCCTTGCCGATCGGGACGACGTAGTCGCCTTCGGGAACCTCGCCCGTCGTGTCGTAGAGCATCTTGTGCTCGAAGAAGAGGACCGGGTCATCGTCGCGGATGGCGGCGATGAGCAGGCCCTTGGCGTCGTACGGGGTCGCCGGCGCGACCGCCTTGAGCCCGGGCATGTGGGCGAAGACCGAGTAGTGGCAGCCGGAATGCTGGCCGGCAGCGCCGAATCCGGCGCCGATCATCGTGCGGATGACCATCGGTACTTTGGCCTTGCCGCCGAACATGTAGCGGAGCTTGGCGCCCTGGTTGAAGATCTGATCCATGCAGACGCCGAAGAAGTCGACGAACATGAGTTCGGCGACCGGCCGCAGCCCGGTCACAGCGGCGCCGACCGCCGCGCCGATGAAGGCGGCCTCGCTGATCGGGGTGTCCAGGACCCGGCGTCGGCCGAACTCGCTCACCAGACTCTTGGTCACGCCGAGTGGTCCGCCCCACGCTCCTTCCTGCTCGACGTGCTCCACGGTCGCTCCACCGGCGACGTCCTCGCCCATCAGGATGACCGTCGGATCGCGTCGCATCTCCAGTCGCAAGGCTTCGTTGATCGCCTGTCGGTAGCTCAGGACGCGCGTCGCGACGACCATGGCCACGCTCCCTCCGTCGTCAATGGCGGAACGCCAGCTGCTCGACCGGGTAGCTGACATAGACGTCGGTGAGGCACTCCTCCGGCGGCGGATACGGGCTTGTCTCGGCGAAGCGCACGGCCTCCTCGATCCGGTCCTTGACGGCGGCATCGACGGCATCGAGCTCGTCTTCGCCGAGCAGCCCTTGACTCAGGACGGCCTGCCGGAAGCGTTGGATCGGGTCGCGCTGCCGGTAGGACGCCTCTTCCTCCGGGGTGCGGTAGGTGACCGCGTCGCCTTGGAAGTGCCCGTAGTACCGGAAGGCCCGGCACTCCAGCAAGGTCGGCCCCTCGCCGCGCCGGGCACGCGCGATCGCCTCGCCTGCGGCTTCGTAGACGGCGAAGACGTCGGTCCCATCGACGAGCACGCCCGGCATGTCGTACGCTGCGGCCCGAGAGGCGATGTCCGGTGCCGCGCAATGGTACGTCCAGGGTGTCGATTCGGCGTAGAGGTTGTTCTCGCAGACGAAGACGACCGGCAGTTTCCAGATCGCCGCCAGGTTCATCGCTTCGTGCGTCGTACCTTGCTCGGCGGCACCGTCGCCGAAGAAGTAGACCGCGACCTGGTCGGTGCCGAGCGTCTTGGCGGTGAGTCCGGCTCCGCAGGCGATCGGTGGGCCGCCACCGACGATGCCGTTCGCGCCGAGCATCCCCTTGTCGACATCGGCGATGTGCATCGAGCCGCCCTTGCCTTTGCAGACCCCGGTCGCCTTTCCGTAGAGTTCGGTCATCATCGCGCGGACGTCGACTCCTTTGGCGATGCAGTGGCCATGACCGCGGTGGGTACTGGTGATGAAGTCGCGATCGGTCAGGTGCGCGCAGACGCCGACCGCGATCGCTTCCTCTCCCGCGTAGAGGTGGACGAAGCCGGGCAGCTTGCCGGCAGCGAACAGTTGGGCGACGCGGTCCTCGAAGGCGCGGATGAGCACCATCCGCTCGTAGAGCCAGAGCAGTCGCTCACGAGGAATCTCCATGCTGCACCTCCTTCGTGCCGTGCCCTCAGCTGGATTCCGCAGCGAGCCACCGCTGGAGCCACGCCGTCGCCTCCGCGAGGACGCGAGCGAAGACCGGATGCTGCGGGTTGAGCCAGTTGAAATGCCCCATGCCGTCGAGGAGGACCAGCCGTTTCGGCTCGCGAGCGCGCTCGAAGGCGGCGAGCGACTCGTCCGGTGCGACGAGCACGTCCTGCCGCCCATGGACGAAGAGGACCGGTCGGGGTGCGATCCGCTCGACCTCGCGTTCGGGCTCGTACTCGAGGATCGCTTCGGCCGAGTCGAGCGTCACGTCAGGATCGACCGGGAGGTCGGGCATGCGTTTGGCGAGTTCGCGCAGCGTCACCTGCGTCTCCGGATCGGGCGGCATGATCGTGGAGAGCGGGACGCGTCGAGGTGTCTCCCGCTGGATCCGCTCCCGGCGATCGCGGGCGAGTTCCTCGAGGAACGTGCGCCACTCCCACTCCGCCCGCAGGCTGCGCAGCCAGCGTCGCCCGTTGGTGACGGGCGCGATCGCGACGCAGGCCCGCACGCGCTCGTCGACGGCGCTCACCGAGAGCGCATGGGCACCGCCCATGCTCAACCCGACGATGGCCAGATGAGACGGATCGACCGCTGGATGGGTTTCGAGCAGCGTCAGGGCGGCGCGAGCGTCGCGCACCCGCTCGAACGGGAGCAAGCGACCGCGGTCGCCTTCGCTCGCACCGAAGCCGCGGTAATCGAAGACGAGCGCGGCGTACCCTGCCTGGGCGAAGGCCTGGGCGAGGAGCGGCATGCCGAGTTCCTTGATGCTCTGGATCCCGGTGCAGAGGACGATCCCAGGAGCCGGACGGCTAATGTCGGTCGGGAGGAACAGTTCGCCCGCCAGGGCGTACCCGTCGCTCCGGAACCGAACCGGCTCGCCCCGCGGCCACGGAGCTGCGGTTCGGCTAGCCAGGTACCGTTCGACGTCTTCCGCCGTGATCCGGCCGGCGGGGCCGGTCCCCGGCACGCGTGCGAGGTCGATGCCGTGGTCACGGGCGAGCTTGCGGGCTGCCGGTGTCGCGCGGATCTCACTGGCCGGAACGGCTTCTCGGGACAGGGTCACGGGAGCGCCGGTCGATCCTGTCGCCGGACGCGAGGTGGCTGGCGACGAACTCGCGGGGAGGATCGCCGAGAGGTCGAGCTCTTCCCCGGGTTCGGCGATGACAGCGACCGGCGCTGCGACCGGTAGCGTGGTCCCCTCTTCGGCGAGAACGTGGGCGAGGATGCCGGATGCCGGTGCCTCGACCTCGACGGTGAGCTTCTCCGTCTCCACCTCGAGGACGGGTTCGCCAGCCTGCACCGTCTCGCCGGGACGCTTGAGCCAGCGCCCGACACGCCCTTCGGTCATGGTGAGACCGAGCTTGGGAATGACGATGACCGTGGCCATCGTGCCGACCGATCGGAACAGCACTGCACCAGGAGACCCGACTACAGCCTAGTCGAATGCGGGCGTGCTGTCAAGAGTCTCGCCGGACAGCGGTGTCACCGAGCGATACCTGGCGGGCGTTCGAGGACTATACTCAGGCGGAGCCGGCGATGACCCGCCAGGGTCGTTCCCGTGGATCAGCGAGGGGGAGAGCGATGGGGGCGGACGGGGCAGCTGCGGCGGGCGCGAGGGCGGCGCGGCGGGTGTCGCTGTGGGACGCACGCGGCGTCGCGCTGATGTCGTGGGCCCATTTCTCGCACGATCTGTATCCCTCGTTCCTCGGGGTGCTCGTACCGGCGATCCAGAGCAAGCTCGGCGTCTCGCTGTTCCTGGCGAGCGCGATGGTGCCGGCACAACAGTTGCCCTCGGTCGTTCAGCCGTTGCTCGGATACATCGCCGACCGGACGAGCCGGCGGTGGTTCGTCGTGCTCTCGCCGGGGATCGCGGCCCTGGCGCTCTCGTCGATCGGGATTGCACCGCATTTCGCGGTGGTGCTGCTCCTCCTCTTGGTCTCGGGCCTCGCTTCGGCCGCGTTCCACGCCCCGTCGGTCGCGCTCGTCGGAGAGTTCGGTGGGCAGCGGCTCGGACGGGCGATGGCGATCTTTATGGCCGGCGGAGAGCTGGCGAGGACGGTCGCGCCGGTCATCCTGACCGCCGTCATCGCGCACCTGACGCTCGACGGGATGCCGCTAGTCATGGTCGTCGGGCTGGCTGCCTCGGTGAGCCTCTATCTGTTCCTGCGCACCGAGGAGAGCGACGCGATCGCGCGGCGCTACGCCGGCAGCGTGCGCATCCGCGACCTCCTGCGCGAGCGGCGGCGGCCGTTCGTCGGATTGCTCGGTTCCGTCGTGGCGAACACGGCAGCGGTGACGCCACCGAGCTTCTTCCTCGTCGAGTTCCTGCTGGAGCGTGGACGGAGCGAGTGGTACGGCGGCTTGGCGCTTTCGGCGTTCTACGCGAGCGGCATCATCGGCGGCCTGGTCGGAGGCTCTCTCTCGGATCGGATCGGGCGGCGGGGAGCGCTCCTGCTCTCGTCGCTCGGCACGGCGCCGCTCCTCGCGGTGTACCTCGCGACGGAAAACGGGAGTTGGCTCATGCTCCCGCTGCTCGTCGTCATCGGAATTTTCGCGACGCCGCCTCGCTCGGTCACGCTGGCGCTGGCCAACGATATCGCGCCGGAGGCGCGGGGCCCGCTGTCTGGCTTCACGCTCGCTGCCAGCTTCGTCGCGCAGAGCGTCCTGGCGCTCGCCTTCGGCGCGGTCGCCGATGCGATCGGCATCGAGCGAGCGTTCTGGCTCACGGTCGGTGCCTCGCTCGCCGGTGTCCCGTTCGCGTTGCTGGTCCCGGCGCACCTCGGACGGATGCGCGCTGCCTCATCCTGAGGGCGGTCGGTGCCCTTCGAGGCAGGTCACGCCCTCCGGTCCGACGACGGCGCTGTGCACGGTGCCGGCCGGGAGGTCGAGGCGATCACCGGGTCCGAGTGTGATGGCACCGCCGGGATGGAGCTCGAAGGTGATCGAGCCTTCCACGACGTACAGGACTTTGTGGTAGGGATGGGTATGCGCCGCGTAGCGATCGCCCGGGCCGTTCGACCAGCGATAGGCGCTCAGCCCTTCCGCGGCCAGGAGCGCGAGGAGTTCGGCTTCGGTCGGCGGTTCGGCTCCGGCCCAACGAGTCACCGTCGCTCGTGCTTCCATCGTGCGCTCCTGTTCTGCTCGTGCCCGATCCGTGCCGTGCGGCAGGTTTCCGACCGAAGGAACGGCTGATGCAGCATCGCAGTGCATCGCGCCTTCCAGCGGCTCGCACGTTCTCATCATGGTACCGTAGGTATCGCGTCCTCCTCTGGATTTCCGCGATCGTCGGCATTAATCAGCTCGGGTTCGGCAGCATCGTGCCGGTGGTTCCCCTCTACGCGCAGGCGTTCGGCGTGTCCGAATCGCTCATCGGCCTGGCGATCGCCGTCTACGGGTTGGCGCGTTTCACCTCGTCGGCACCCGCTGGGTGGGTCGCCGACCGGGCCGGCCGCCGCTGGTCCCTCTTCCTGGGCGGGATCCTCACGGCGCTCGGCAACGCGATCTGTGCGCTCGCGCCGACCTACGCGCTCTTCCTCCTCGGCCGTTTCGTTTCCGGGAGTGGTGCCTCGATGGTACTCACGTCGGGGCAGATCGTGCTGGCCGATATCACCGAGCCGGCGACGCGGGGACGGATGATGGCCATCTACCAGACGGTCTTCTTCTTCGCGGTCGGCTTCGGACCGGTACCCGGCGGACTCCTGGCCCAGTACGGTGGTCTGTCGATGCCGTTCTGGGTGTACGCGGTCGTCGGCACGGTGGTCGCCGTGCTGGCGTTGTGGCGACTCCCGGAGACGCGGCCGGTCGGGCAGGGCGGAGCTCGCGAGCGCGAGTTCGTCTTCGGTCGGCAGTTGCTCCACGTCTTGCGGCACCGTCCCCTGTTGCTGATCGGTCTGGTCACCTTCGGGAACTTCTTCGCCCGAACCGGAGCGCTGTTCACCTTGGTGCCGTTGCGGGCCGAGCGGGAGATCGGCCTCGACCCGGCGCAGATCGGTTTCGGCCTGGCCGCGGTGAGCGTGGTCTCGTTGCTCATGGCCTATCCAGCTGGTGTGCTCGTGGATACCTTCGGGCGGAAGGTCGTGATCGCGCCGGCGACCCTCTTCAGCGGCCTCGGACTGGTCGGCTTCGCGTTCGCTCCCTCCTATCCGTGGTTCCTGGTGGCGTGCGTCACGTGGGCGATGGCGAGCGGGATCGGCGGGGGAGCCCCAGCAGCGTATGCCGCCGATGTCGCCCCGCCGGGGATGACGGCGGCAGCCATGAGCGGCTATCGCATGCTCTCGGAGCTCGGGTACGTGGTCGGACCGACCCTGCTCGGCGTCGCGGCGGAGGCGATCGGTATCCGACCGACGCTCGTCGTCACGGCGCTCGCGATCGTCGGTCTGGGTGCCCTTTTCTGGTTCGCGGCACCGGAAACCTATCGTGGTCGGCGCGCCGCGCAGCCGGAAGAACGGTCAGCCGTGCTCGGCGGTCGGGACTGAACCGAGGAAGCCGAGCGGAAACCGCTCGCCGTGTCGGAACGTTCGCTCGTGCGCGCCGGCGAGCACGGTGACGGTACCTGCGCCGAGCACCTGAACGAGCGACGCGGCGCTGTCGATGAGGCACGAGGTGTGCTCGTCGATTCCCAGGATCGTCGCCGGCGCCGGCAGCAGGCGCAGGAGCCGCGCGAACCGTTCGCGACCCATGAAACACCGGCTGGTGTCGAGCTCGGCGCCGCCTTCCCGGTTGTTCCAATGGGGAACGATCGCGAGGGCGAGTCCGAGCACCCCGAAGAGATCGAGCCCGTCTACCCAGTGCAGATCAGCGCCGACCTTGTAGATCTCGTACACGGGCAACGCGTAGCGACCGACGGCCACCGCCGCGGCGCTGGCGAAAGCGAGACGCATGCCGCCCAGCCAACGTTCGACGATACGTGTCCAGGCGTGGGAACCGGTCAGCTGGCGGATCATGTAGGTCGGGCTGCCCGGGCCGGCGAAGAGACAATCGGCCCAATCGATCGGATCGAGGACGAGCGGAGCATCGGGATCGAACACCGTACCGCGCTGACGAGCCGGGACGAAACGGATCTCCGGACGGAACTCGGGGAGGTGCTCGCGGAGAAAGTCGCCGATCCTGCGTGCGACGAGCGCGGCGTTGGGCTGGAAACCGGCGGGTGTCTCGAGGATCGCGATCCGCACCGGTGGCTCGAGCCCGGTGAGGAGCGCCGCGAACGCCTGGCGACCAGCACGCCCCGTCTCCCCGGATCCGATCAGGGCGACGGGACCGGGCGATCCGGTGTGCTGCAGTGCGTTCGACGCTTCGGCCACCATCGCGGCGATCCTTCCGACCGCGATGCGCGCAGGGCGATCAGCGGTACGAGGACCAGTACAGGACGATGGTCGTTCCCGCGAAAATCAGGAGCGCAGCGGCTGCCGTCTGCACGTAGGGGAGTGCCCGGCGAAGAGTGCGGAGGAGCCCCAATCGGAGAAAAGCGAGCGCGAACGTCAAGGTGACGATGACCGAGGCCATGCCGAGACTGTAGCTTGCGAGTTGGAGCAGCCCGCGGAGGAAGGCGCCGCTCATCAGCGCGCTGCCGGCCGCGATCATGAAGACAGGAAGCGTGCAACTGAGCGAGGCGAGCCCGTAGGCCAGACCGAAGAGATAGAACGCGCGGATCGAGCGCTCGCTGCCGAGGACGAGCCGGGCGGAAAGCCGTTCGAAGAAGGCCGGCCCGGTGATGCGCCCGAAGAGCATAGCCACGCCGAAGAGAATGAGCACGATGCCGATCGCGGTACCGATCCAGGGCATGACCGGGAAGAGGAAGGTGCCGCCGAAGGAGACGAGGACTCCCGCCAGGACGAACAGGGTGGAGAAGCCGAGCGAGACGCTCAGGCCGACCAGGGTAGCGCGCGCCACTCGCTGAGGAGCACCGGTCACCGATCCCTCGGCGCTCCCGAGGAAGAGCGCGAGATAGGCGGGCAGCATGGCGAATCCGCAGGGGTTGACCGCGGCGAGCATACCGGCACCGAAGCTGTAGCCGAACGGCAGCCAGCTCGCCAGTACCGAGAGCCACGATGCGAACCAGGCCTGCAGTTCACTCATGCGCGACGCTCTCGCAGTCGGACGCGATCGGAACCCGGCAGGAACCGTTCCGTCGCGAGACCAGGAGTCCGGCGAGCGTCCCGATTGCCGGGGCGAGCGCGGCGAGCAGGACCGTCCATTGCCCGCTGACGAGTCCATAGGCGAGGAGCGCTCCGGTCAGGAGCACCCATCCGATACGGCACGGCGAGAACATTGCGGTGATCGGTCGTCGCATCCTCAGCTGTCCTCCGAACGGTCGTGGCGAGCGGCGAGCGTGCACGACGCGATGGCCTCGGCATGCGGTCGCGCCAGTTCCCGCGCGAGAGCCAGGAGAGCGGGGATGCGGTGATCGGCCAGCGCGTAGTACCGGAACTTGCCATGCTGTCGAACGCGGACGAGGCCGCACGTGCGGAGGCAGGTCAAATGGGCCGACACGCGTCCCTGGGGCTGCGCCAGCCGCGCGACCAGCGCGCTGACGTGGAGTTCTCCCTCGCGGCTCAACGATTCGAGGATCCGGACACGGGTGGGGTCGGCGAGCGCGTGGAGGAAGCGTGCCAGGATGTCGGGTGAGAGATCGGACGATTCTCGGTCCGCTGTGCCGGCCCCGTGCGTCCGGCCGGCGATGAGTCGCGGGTGGCGATCCTGCTGTTCTCGTCGTCCGTGCGCCAGCTCGGCCATGCGTGAGCTCCTCATCGATCAAGTGTACAGAGTTCCGTGGCTCGAGGTCTCGAGCCGAGAACGCGAAGTGACGGCCGCTGGGGCCAGCGGCCGTCACTTCGGTGCGACCGAATGGGTGCGTTCACTCGGTGAATTCGGCCAAGGGCTCTTCGCTGAAGGAAAAGTCGGCCCACAGTTCCCGGAGCTGGGAGACGAGCGAAGCGGCACCGCGGCGCAGCTGCTCGCGTTGTTCGGGGCGGAGCAGCCCGAAGTAGACGAGCGCTCCCGCTGCGCCGAGCCAGAATCCGAGCGCAGCGGTGTCCTGGACGACCTGGCGGAGCCGAGCGAGCGGTCCCGGGCGAGCTGGGCGCGGCCGCTTGGTGGCTAGGCGACTGGGCATCTCGCGCGCTTGGGCCGCAGCACGCTGCAGCGCTTGTTCCGCGGTGAGCACCGCTTGGCGGGCAGCCCGCTCGGTTGCCGGCAGAACCTCCCGCTGCAGCTTCTCGACGGCGGCGCGCTCGGCTTCGAGCACGGCTTGGGCTCGACGGGCCTGTTCGGGAACCGTGCGCACGGTTTCCTTGACCAGAGGCTGGAGGCGTCGACGCCAGAACGCGCGCGCGACCTTGCCGTCATGGACCGGCAAGCGCTCGCGGAGCTCCTGGACCGACTCGCGGAGCGTCTGCACCGCCGATTCCAGGTCGATCTCCGCCGCGAGCCGCTGGCGCAACGGGCGCCGCCGCCGACGTCGAGCCACGAACCAGGCAGTCAAGCCGAGCGTCGTTCCGCCGGCGAGCAGTCCCCAGAGCTTCCAGTCGTTCCCTGCTTGGACCATCGTGATCCCTCCTTCCCCGGCGGATCCGGCAACTCTCATGGTACCACTCCGGACGGCGCGGAACGCTGGATCGTCCGGTCGCCGAGGTACGACACCTTGCGGTAGGCTGGAGCGGGGAGCGGGACGATGCGGGTGCTGGTCGTCGCTGATCTGCACGGGAACCTCGCCGCCTTGGAAGCGGTGCTGGCTGCGGCTGGGCCGGTCGATCGCGTGTGGTGCCTCGGTGACATCGTCGGATACGGTCCGCGACCACGCGAGTGCGTCGAGCGGATACGGGAGCTCGCTGGTCCAGCGTGCGTCCTCGGGAACCACGACGCAGCCTGCCTGGGGCGCTCGTCGCTGGACGAGTTCAACCCGGTCGCCCGCTACGCGTTGCGCTGGACGATGCTCCAGCTCGGTCCGGAACACCGGGCGTATCTCGAGCGCCTCCCGGAAAAGCTCGTGTTCGAGGAGGTGACGTTGGTGCACGGCAGCCTGCGAGGGCCGATCTGGGAGTACGTGTTCACGGCGGAGCAGGCACGGGCGACCTTCGCGCTCTTGCGGACGCGTCTGTGCTTCCTCGGGCACACGCACGTGCCGAGCGTCTTCAGCGAAGAAGCGGCGGCACGCGGCGAGCCGCCGTCGCGGCCGGGCGATGGCGACACGATCGAACTGGGCGAGGGACGGTACCTCGTCAACCCCGGTTCGGTCGGGCAGCCACGGGATGGAGACCCGCGAGCCGCCTTCGCACTGTGGGAACCGGATCGCCGACGCATCACGTTCCGCCGCGTGCCGTACAATATCGAAGCGGTGCAGGCCGAGATGGCGGCGGCAGGGCTTCCCCGTCTGCTCATCGAACGCCTCGCGCTCGGGTATTGAGCCGGACAGGGGTAAGTCCTCGCGGCGCCGAGGAGGAGCGAAGTGGCGCGGGTGTACCGCCGGGTGGTCGTCCCAGTGAGCGGATCGCCGGACGACGAGCGGGCGATCGATCTGGCGGCAGCCGTGTGCGCCGGGAGCGATACGACGCTGATCCTGGTCTACGTCGTAGAGGTGCCGCAGCGGTATGCCCTCGACGTCGAGTTGCCCGAGCAGATCGAACGGGGATCGCAGATCCTCGAGCATGCGGCGGAGTACGCGCAACGGGTAGCGCGCGGCAAGTGGAAGCGTGTCCTGACGGAGCTGTTGCAGGCCCGTGTCGCTGGGGCAGCGATCGTCGACGAGGCGATCGAGCGGGCGGCCGATGCCATCATCATGGCGACACGGAGCCGGTGGACGCTCGGTGTTCTGACGCAAGGTGAGACGCTCCCGTACATACTCGACAACGCGCCCTGCGACGTGGTCGTCGTCCGAGTCGCGAATCAGGGTGAGGCACCAGCGTGAAGATCGTCATCGTCGGTTGCGGTCGAGTCGGAGCCAAGCTCGCGACGGATTTCGCGGACGAAGGGCATCAGGTGTCGGTCGTCGACCTCCGCCAGACGGCGTTTCGGCGTCTTCCGCCGGGGTTCCGCGGCCAGCTCGTCCTGGGAACCGGGATCGATGAGGACGTTCTCCGAAACGCCGGCATCCAGCAGGCGGACGTGTTCATCGCGGTCACCGAGAACGACAACACGAACATCATGGCTGCCCAGATCGCGCAGGTCATCTACCAGGTGCCGAAGGTGATCCTCCGTATCTACGATCCGGAACGAGCGGAGATCTATCGGGAGCTCGGCCTGACGGTCATCTGCCCGACGCGCACGGTCTCGGAGATGATCGAGCAGGCCGTGCGCGACCATGTGGCGAGCGGCGAGACGCGCTGAGCGATCCGGGTAGCCGCGACGGAGGCGGGACAGATGTACATCATCGTCGTCGGTGGCGGCAAAGTCGGGTACTACCTCACCAAGACGCTGGTCAACGAGGGGTACGAGGTCTTCCTCATCGAGAAGAATCCGGTCAAAGTGCAGCTCTACCGTGACCGCTTCGGGGCGATCGTCATGCAGGGTGACGGCGCGGAGGTCGCGACGCTGGCCGCGGCCGGTGCCGGGCGAGCCGACGTGGTGATCGCGGTGACGGGCGACGACGAGGACAACCTCGTCATCTGCCAGGTGGCGCGGGAACGGTTCGGGGTGCGCCGTACCATCGCGCGCGTCAACAACCCGAAGAACGAGGAGCTGTTCCGGCGGCTCGGTATCGACGTCACGGTGAGTCAGACGAACGTGATCCTCAGCTTGATCGAGCAGCAGATCCCCGAGCGACCGTTCGTGCATCTCCTCGCGTTGCGCCATGCCGACCTGGCGATCGTCGAGGCGAAGGTCGCTCCCGAGTCACCAGTCGTCCACCAGCCGATCTGGCAGCTCTCCTTGCCGCCGGAGTCGATCATCACGGCGATCCTGCGGCGCGGCGAGGTGATCATCCCCAGCGGACAGACGGTGATCGAGCCGGGCGACGAACTCATCATCGTCACCAAGCAGCAGCGGGAAGCCGAGCTCCGCGAGTTGCTCTGCGCTCCGGCGACCGCGTGAGGTCGGGGGCGTTCCCCGCATGACCACCGCGCTCGTCCTCGCGCTGCGGGACTCGCGCCGGGTGAGCTGCCTGCTCGTCCGACGGCGATTCGCTCGAGCAGCGCGCTCGTGGCGCGACGTCCGGCGGGCTCGTCCCATCGGGTGACGGGTACGGCGGCCGATCGCGTGCCGGAGTCACTCATCCGGCGCATCCACGAAGACGAAGCGTTCCGGCGGGAGCTCCTCGGGCAGGAGCGCCTGCAGCTTCCTCCGACCGTGCGCCGCATCAAAGCGTCGCGCGAACGGCTGATCCGGACCCTCGAACGCGAACGGCAGGAAGCGGCCGAGCGCCAGCGACGAATCGACGAGCGGATCGAGCGGCTGGGACAGCGGATCGACGAGCTCGCGAGCCGCGTCGAGGCGCAGATCGAGGCCTCGACGCAGCGCCCGGAGCGGGTCGAGGCCCAGGTCGCAGCGTCGGCGCAACGCCTCGACGACCTTGACCGTGCGGATGGAGCGTGTGGAGGCGCCGATCGAGAAACTTGTCCGAGGGATGCCCTTCGTTCGTGCCCGCCTCGACCACTCCGTCGGGATCGTGCTCGAACCCCAGCATCACCAGCGTGCCAGTGCGAGCTTCGGTCACTCCCTGAGACGGGTCCGTTCCGGCACCGCGGGCGATCCGAGCGACCGCATCGTCGAGCAGCCGAGCGAGCGTGATCCCGAAGGAGCGTTCACTGTCGATCTCTCGATCCGCGGAACTCCCCGGCGTGCGCCGGATCCCGATGAGGTCCGGTTCGTCAAGGAGGTCTCAGCGGTCGTCGATCGCGACGACGTCGAGCACGCGGTGCACCGCGTCCGTCCGGGGATCGTGCCGGCCGGCGCGGGCGAGCGACTGACCGAGGAACTCGCTGCGAGCGAGCACGTGGTCGTCGTGCGGGACGGCACGTGAGCGGCCGGGAGGATGTCGCAGTCCGACGGCTCTCCAGTGAGAAGCCGCCAGGACGGTTCGGGCGGGGCTGCCGGTCGTGCCGAACGGTCTCGCGGCGAGCGGACGGTGTTGCGGAGCGGAGGCGGCCCGGTCGTCCACCGGGCCGCCTCCGCTCCCTCGGCGACGCTCACGGGTAGATACCGCGCAGGCGGGTGATCTCGGCGACGCGTTGGACGGCGAGGGCGAGTGCTGCGGTCCGGAGCTGCACCCGGTAACGCTCCGCGGTCGCGTGGATCGCCTGGAAGGCGCGGACCATGATGGTCCGCAAACGCGCGTTGACTTCCTCCTCGGTCCAGTAGAAGTGCTGGAGTCCTTGCACCCACTCGAAGTAGGAGACGGTCACACCGCCGGCGTTGGCGTAGATGTCGGGAAGGACGATCACGCCGCGGTCGTAGAGGATGCGGTCGGCTTCGGGCGTCGTCGGCCCATTGGCCGCCTCGGCGATGAGGCGTGCCTGGATGCGAGCCGCGTTGCGCTCAGTAATCTGCTCCTCCAGCGCGGCCGGGATCAGGATGTCGCACGGGAGTTCGAGGAGCTCCTCGTTGGTGACGACTTCCGCGTCGGGATAGCCGACCACCGTTCCGGTCTGTTGCTTGAAGGCGATGACCGCGGGGATGTCGAGCCCGCGTGGATCGTAGATCCCACCCCTCGAGTCGGAGACGGCGACGACGCGGCTGCCGAGTTCGTGGAGGAGGCGCGCTGCGGTCGATCCCGCGTTCCCGAATCCCTGGATGACGACGCGGGCCTGCGTCAGGTCGATGCCGTAGGTGCGAGCGGCCTCTTCGATCGCGAAGACGACGCCGCGCCCGGTCGCCTCCAGTCGCCCGGCCGAACCACCGAGGAGCGGGGGTTTCCCGGTGACGACGGCCGGGACGCCGACGCCGCCGTGCCGGTGCATGCTGTACGTGTCCATGATCCACGCCATGACTTGCGGATTCGTGTTGACGTCCGGGGCGGGGATGTCCTGGTGCGGGCCGAGGAGGATCGAGATCTCGGTCGTGTAGCGCCGGGTCAGGTTCTGGAGTTCGCCCGGCGAGAGCAGCTTCGGATCGACGCGCACGCCGCCCTTGCCACCGCCGAAGGGCAGGCCCATGATGGCGCACTTCCAGGTCATCCACATCGCGAGCGCCTTGACTTCGTCGAGCGTCACGTTCGGGTGATACCGGATGCCGCCCTTAGCGGGACCGGCTGCCAGGTTGTGGTGAACGCGATAGCCGGTGAAGACTTTGATCGAGCCGTCGTCCATCTCCACCGGGAAGTTGACGATGAGTTCCCGCTTGCAGGTGCTGAGGATCTGCCGGAGTTCGTCTTCGAGACCGATGAGATCGGCTGCTTGATTGAACTGTTCGACGGCGATAGCGAAGAGACTATGTTCCGGTGCCGCGATCGCCATGCTTCGCCCCCATGCTTCCTCGTCCGCGGTCGACGTGCCTAGGTCCGGCCGAGCTCGGCGAGCGTCGAGCCTGCCGGCGCAGCTCACCGCTGGGAACACGATGGGGCGAGCGGGGTCACTCGACCGGTTGCTGGAGCGCTTCCTCCAGGAGCCGACGTGCGACCGCGGGATTGGCGCGGCCGCCGAGCGCGCGATTGACTTGACCGAGCAGGAACCCGAGCGCTGCCGTCTTCCCCTTGCGGTAATCGGCGACCGCTTTCGGGTGCTCGGCCAGCACGCGCTGGACGAACTCCCGCAGCTGCGCCTCGTCGCTCACCTGGGCGAGCCCACGCTCGGCGACGAGCACCTCCGGGTCGGTCCCCGTCTCGCTGACTGCCACCAGCAGTTCCTTGGCGGTGAGCATGCTGATGGTTCCTCGCCGAACCAGCTCGATGAGCTGTCGCAGCTGGCGTGGTTGTACCCCGACCTCGGAGATACTGCGGCCACGCTCGCGCATCAGCGCGAACAGCTCGCCGGTGATCCAGTTCGCTGCCTCGCGCGCGAGGCTGCGGTCCTCGGCGACGCACGCCTCGAAGTAGTCGGCGACAGCTCGCTCCTCGGTGAGGAGCGCCGCCTCCTGGGGCCCGAGTCCGTATTCCGCTTGAAAGCGCTCCCAACGGGCCAGTGGCAGTTCGGGCATCGCTGCCCGGATCCGTGCGAGCTCTTCCTCGGTCAGGAATATCGGCGGAAGATCGGGTTCGGGAAAGTACCGATAGTCGTCCGGGAACTCCTTCGCCCGTTGCGTCACCGTGACCTCGCGGTCCTCCAGCCACCCGCGCGTCTCCTGGACCAGCGGCTCGCCGCGCAGGATCGCCGCCCGCTGGCGCTGTTCCTCGAAGGCCAGCGCCCGTTCGACCGAGCGGAAACTGTTAAGGTTCTTGATCTCCGTCTTCGGCCACTGCTGCTGACCGTCGCGCGTGCGTTGCGAGATGTTGGCATCGCACCGGAAGGCCCCTTCCTCCATGTTGCCGGTGGAGACGCCGAGGTACCGGAGCACTTGCCGGAGCGCTTGGAGGAAGAGGCGCGCTTCCTCCGGCGAGCGGAGGTCCGGTTCGGTCACGATCTCGATGAGCGGAACCCCGGAACGGTTCATGTCGATGAGACTGTAGCTCTCCCCAGCGACGGTGCGGTGCACCAGCCGGGCCGTGTCCTCCTCGAGATGCACCCGGCGGATCCGCACGCGCCGTCGCTCGCCATCGACGAGGAACTCCAAGGCCCCCTCGACGCAGAGCGGGAGATCGTACTGACTGATCTGGTACCCCTTGGGCAAGTCGGGGTACATGTAGTTCTTGCGGTCGAACTTGCTATAGGGCGGGATGCGACAGCCGAGGGCGAGCCCCGTCATGACGGTCATCTCGACGGCTCGCCGGTTGATGACGGGAAGCGAGCCGGGCAGTCCGAGGCAGACCGGGCAGACATGGGTGTTCGGAGGCGCGCCCGCGTAGTCGGCCGAGCAGCCGCAGAACATCTTCGATCGGGTCAACAGCTGGGCATGCACTTCCAGCCCGATGACCGTTTCCAGTTCCACAGGCGCCTCCGTCCCGCTCCCGGCCGCGAGTATAGCACCGGCCGGGCCGCGCCCGGCTGCATCCGGAGTGGTAAGATGAGGCCGGGTTCGGCCCGCTCCCGGGGCCGGATTCGCGGGAATTCCCGACTTCGAGAGGGGACGTGTCGCATGACGGCGACCACGGAAACCCGCCTGGTCACGGTCACGATCGACGGCGAGCAGTACACCGTGCCGGAAGGGATGACGATCCTCGAAGCCTGCCGGATGGTCGGCATCGAGGTCCCGAACCTCTGTTATCAGCCGCTCCTGCGGCCGTGGGGCTCCTGTCGCCTCTGTACGGTCGAAATCCTCGGTCGGCGCGGTGGGCTGGTCGAGTCCTGCGCGGCGCAGGTGCGCGACGGAATGGAGATCGCGACGAAGTCCCCTGCCTGCGAGGAGGCGCGGCGCTTCGTCCTCCAGCTCTATCTCATCGACCATGCGCTCGACTGCCCGACCTGCGACAAGTCGGGCGAGTGCTATCTCCAGGACAACACCTACTACCACAACGTCCATACGAACCCCTTCCGTCGTCCCAAGCTGGCTCGGCCCTACAAGCATCTGAGCCAGTACATTGACTACAAGTGGGAGCGCTGCATCCTCTGTGCCCGCTGCACCCGCGTCTGCGACGAGATGATCGGCGTCACGGCGATCGAGGTGCTGCGGCGCGGTCTCGAGGGGGAGATCGGTAGCGCCTGGGACATCGATCTCCAGCGCACGACGTGCACCTCCTGCGGCATGTGCATCGCTGTCTGCCCGGTCGGCGCGTTGACCGACCGGCGCTTCGCGCATCACCCGTGGGAACTGGACGCGACGGAAACGATCTGCGGCTTCTGCGACGTCGGCTGCACCGTGAACGTCGAGCACAGCCGTGGCCTGGTGCGCCGGGTCACGCATCTCTGGGAACGCGGCGTCAACTACGGCTATACCTGCGTCCGCGGCAAGTGGGGATACGAGGAGGTCCAGCATCCGGCGCGCCTGGAGAGCGCCCTGGTGCGTGCCGGCGACGAGCTCGTCCCGGTCACGCTGGAGGAGGCGCTCGACCGAGCCGCCGAGCTCCTGCGGCCGTACCGCGGGTCGTCGTTCGCGCTCCTGGCGTCCCCGGATCGGACCAACGAGGACCTGTACCTCCTGCAACGCTTCGCCCGCCAGGTGATGCAGTCGCCCAACGTGGAGCGGTTGGCGACGCCAGCGCTGCGGGCGGTCGATGCGGCGCTCGCGGCGTCGTTCGGCCTGCCGGTGAGTACGAACTCGGTCCAGGAGGTCTTGACCGACGGCGAGTGCCTCCTGGTCGTCGGACCGAACATCGGGGAGAAGGCGCCGGTCGCCAGCTACTGGCACGCGTGGGCGGAACTCTACCGCGAGGCGACGTTGATCGTGGTGAGTTCGGACGACTTCCCGCTCTTCCACCGAGCGGACGTCTGGCTGCGCATCCGACCCGGGACGGAAGCGCTCGTCTTGGCTGCGATGGCGCGGATCGTCCGCGACCGCGGGCTCGCGCGACCGGTCGAAGGGGCGAGCGGCCTCGACGCCTTCCTGGCGCGCCTCGACGCGGTCGATCCGGTGGCAGCGGCCGAAGTGGCGGGCGTGAGTCTGCCAGCGCTTGAGCGCGCTGCCGTGCTCTACGCGACCGGTGGG
>JANZZC010000142.1 GCA_026419575.1 Thermomicrobium sp.
GGCACGTGCCGCGTAACTCGACATGGCCCCGGTTCGGATAGCTCCTGACGCAGGTCGCTACGGTCGGCCACACGCCTGAACCCTGCGCGCCCGAGGCTCGCGTCGATGTCCCGCCGCGCCGAACGGGCGCGAGCATCGACTGCGCGCACGGGTTCCTGCCGGCGTGGCTGCGGGACGACCAGCGGTGGTCCGGGGGCGGAAGCGGACGGTCTGGTCCACTGGTGCTGTCGCGCGCGCGAGACGGCCGCGCAAGAGGGCAGGACGCGCCGGGACGAGCGCTGCTCGCTGACGTGGTCAGTGGTTCCGACACGGTGTGCGAGCGCTCCGGTGCGGTGCCGCTCAGGCAGCGTCGGTGAGCATCAGGATGACGGTGGTACCGTGCTCGCTGCCGCGGGCGATGACGGTGAGGGCAGCTGCGCCCCGTTCGGCGGCGATCGCGTTCTGCGGTGCGGGCTGGAGCTCCCAACCGAGCGCCGGTAGGGCGGTCCGATAGAACGCGAGCACCTGGTCGACGGGGTCCGGGACGGCGAAACTGATGGTTCCTCCGTTCTCGACCTGGGTGGCGAGCGGCGAGAGTTCGCCCGGTTGCGACCCTGGGTACTTGGGGACCTGGTGCGCTTCCCAGACGGGGATGAACTCGTAGGCGCCGACCGGTGTCGGTCCGTCGGCGGGCGTCGCGGCGGACGTCTCCGGCGACGAGCTCGCGGGGGTGCCGGTCTCGGCGCGGCGGCGACAGCCGGTCGCGGCGAGCGCGGTGGCGAGCGCGAGCACGAGCAGGTCGCGGCGTCGCATCCTCTCCTCCCCTTTCCGGCGGCGGGTCGAACTGCCCGACCGGCGCTCAATGGTAGCGCGGGAGCGAGCGGGACGCCTAGAAGCTCCCTCGACCGAGGCGCACGCGGCGGGCGAGCGCACGGCGTGCAGCGTCGCGAGACGGTCAGACGCCCGTCGCGGCATCGGGGGCGACGAGCTCGTTCTGCCATCAGGCTTCGACGGGAACGGTGAGATACGGCTCGGCTGGAGCGCGCAGTATGCGGGCGAGGCGGCGCGCCTGCTGGAAGAGGTGGTCACGGGCCGGGCGCTGCGTTTCGGCGACCGGCAGCGGCTGGTCCCACCAGCGCTCCCACGCCGCGAGGAACTCGCGTAGGCCGTCGGGAGTCAGACGGATACCGCGTTCCGGGTGGGGCGGTGCGAAGTGCTCGGGCAAGAGGGCACCGCTGCGGATGAGGTCGAGGACGAGCGCATCGACGGCCGGCCGGAACTCTTCGATCAGGTCAAGCGCGAGCGAGGGTCGACCGGGACGCATCTGGTGGAGGAAGCCGACCTGGGGGTCGAGCCCGACCGCCCGGAGCGCGCTGATCACGCGCTGGGTGAGGAGCGTGTAACCGAAGCTGAGGAGGGCATTGACCGGATCGGGCTGTGGACGGCGCTGGCGACCGGAGAAGGCGAAGGCGGGCGGGCAGAGGGTCGCGAGCGCCGTGAAATAGGCGCCGCTCCCGTAGCCCTCGGCAGCCCGGAGGCCGCCGTGGCCGCCGGCCCGGGCCGCGCGAACGAGCGCGTCGCGGATCGCATCGATCACCCGGGGGATAACGGGGTGGTGGTCGTGGTAGCGCATCAGCAGGACGCCCTGGTTGCGGAGCTTGCCGCGGACGAAGCGGCGGGCGAGCTCGAGCGCCAGCGCCTCCTCGCGGGCCGCTTCCAGCTGGGGGATGCGGCGCTCGGCCGAACCGGCCTCCGGACCGACGAGACGACCACGGTATTCGCCGTCGGCCGTCAGGAGGGCGAGTTCGATCCCGCGCTCGAGCAACGCGGTGAGCGTCGGCGTCGTGACGTGGACATTGCCGAACAGCAGCACCAGCTGGAGCCGGAGAAGCGGGACGCGGGCCAGCGCTTCGCCGTCGCGTTCGATGACGAGGAGTTCCCCGCTCCGGCGGAGCACGGCACCCTGCTTGACGACGTAGAGCGCACGCACGACGGTCCTCCGGCGAGGGAGAGGGAGGAGGATACCGCACCCGCGTCCAAGCGGCCGGCCTCTGCGACCTGGGGCGCGGCGAGAGGACACCGCGCGGGAGAGACGGATGGCCGGTAGAGCGCCGGAGCGGAGCGTCGTCAACGACGCGACCGTTCCGGACACGGTGCACGGGACGACCGCTCCGGACGCCCTACCGGGCCCGTCGCTCGCGGCGCCTCACAGGGACGGTCGGACCACAGGTGGAGGAGGTCGGTCCCGTAGACCCAGAAGCCGAGCCAGGCGAGGATCGCGGCGAGGAGGAGGGCGAGCGGGAGTGAGACCTCCTCGCGGGCCGCTCGCCGACCGAGCCAGACAGCTTCGGCGACGTTACCGCCGATGAAGGCGGCCAGCGCTACACCGAGGCCGTCGATCCGGAAGAGCAGGCGGTTGAGGCGCTGGGGGCTCCGTGCCACCGCGATCGGAAGGGCGAGGAGTAAGGCGGGGAAGACGGCGGTCGCGGTCGGTCGAGCCGACGGGAGGCGGTGCCCGAGAATGTCGAGGGCACCGAACCAAGGGAGGAGCGTGAGGTAGAGGAGGAGCGCGTAGCGGGCGAGCCAGCCGCTCTATCGGACCGGTCGCTGCGGGGAGAAGGCGCTGGCGGGCGCTTCGGGCGGTGCGGGAAGGAGGACGAGAGGGGCGTCCCGGGTACCCGTCGAGCGGACGAGCCAGAGGAGGGGCGATCGCGCCACCGAGCAGGAGTTCGGCCCGAGACGGCGGGAAGGCGACGGTGCCCCGCGCGAACGCATGGGTGAGCCAGACAACGAGCGTCGCGAGGGCGGCGCCCGTCGCACCCGAGAGCACGGTGCCGAGCAGGCGGAAGAGCACCCGGCGCTGGAGCAGGGCGACCCTGGTGGGACGTGGTGACTGCGACCGTGCGGCCATCGGATGCGCGCTGTCGCCACGGGCCAGCCGAGTGCGCGGAGCGTGCAGGCGAAGCGTACGACGACGTCCGGTCCGAGGGCAAGCTGCGAGACCGAACGGCGGCATGCAAGAGTTTCGATCGGTGCCTGATTCCCGACAGCGCGTCCTCGTAAATGGCCCTTCGTTTCCGATCGACTACGGTGGTGGAGTGGTGGGCGCCAGGAAACGTCTTCTCCGACCGGGTGCCGCGTGTCCCTCCGTAACGTCCGGAAGCATCGATATGGCCAGTCAGCGCGCAGCATTGAGCAAATTGACCAAGAAGGCGGGGAATAAAGCGATCCTGGTAGCGAGGAGAATCGACCGCGACGAGACAGGCATCGAGCCGCAGCGCATCGGCTACCGGAAGAGTACTGCGCTGGCTCTGAGCCGGCGACCAGTGGTAGCGCGCCGAACGCACGCCAGTCACGCCCGGCACTCCCACCAAGGGCTCCGGGAAGACCTGTTTCCATCAGTCGCACCTGAGACTTGCCGGCGCTAGCGCGGTGCCCTAGGGCAGGGGCAAGTCTCCAGGAAGTACGGTGAGCGGGTCGAAAGGACCCTAGGAAGAAAATGGAGAGGCAGGCTCGTTCCGGCTGGTCGATCGGTCGACCTGATCGGTAGCGTGATGCTCGACCACGGTGGAGGTGGTACCGGCAGCTCGAGGAGTCGGCGGGTGCCAGGGCAGCGACACTTGCGGGGATATTGGCGAGCCTACGGGGGACGTGCCGAGGTCAACCGGTTGCGCGAGAACCAGCCGTCGACGAGCGCAGCCGTCATGTTGGGGGGCGACGGATCGGATGGCTTACCGTCTCGTGTCGTCTGCCGGTCGGCTGGATGCACGATGGCAGCGCCGGGTCCCTCCTGCGCGATGGACGGACCACGTCGTTCTCAGGCCGGAGCACGGCTCGTGCGGAGCTGATGGTAGGGCGCCGCGCCGCGCACGGGTGGATCGGTCGGGGTGGTCGGTCGCGCGAGTTCGGCCGGGGCATCGAGGCGGTAACCGGTGGGTGGAACTCCAACCGAACAGTTGCCAAACGAGGGGGGCGCTGGTAAGCTCGGGAAGTCGTGGCCGGAAAGCGACAGAGAGAAGGAGGGTAGGGAGATGGAGCTGAACCCCGGGGGGATCATCGGGTGGGTCATCGTCGGACTCGTGGCCGGGTGGCTCGCCGGGCGGTTGACTGGCACCGATCGCGGGCTCGTCGGTGACCTCGTGCTGGGCCTGATCGGGGCCTTCGTGGGAGGGCTCCTCTTTTCGCTTCTGGGCATCAGCGGCAGCGCTGGCCTCGTCGGCAGTATCGTCGTGGCGACGATCGGCGCGGTCATCGTGGTCTTCCTGTTCCGTCTGGTGACACGCGGGCGTTGATGTTCATCGTGTCGTGCTCCAGGGAGCGCCGGCCGAGGAGCATCTCGTCCGGCGCCCGTCCGCCGTTCGCTCCCGGCACCTACGCTTTAGCTCTTGACACCACCGGATTTCCCGACTAGTCTGGTTGCAAAGCCCACGAGACGAGGGTCGCGGTATCGTGCCGCGCCGGAAATGCCGGTGCGTGCGGGAGCGAGGAGGTGCACCGATGCCGGATCGCGTGCTCATCAAGAACGGGTACGTCGTGACGATGGACGACGAACTCGCCGACATCCCGAACGGCGACGTGCTGATCGAGGGGAACCGGATCGTCCAAGTCGGGCGGGAGATCGCCGCGGCCGATGCCGAGGTCGTGGACGCGACCGGCAAGGTCGTCCTGCCGGGGTTCATCGACACGCACCGGCACACCTGGGAGACGGCGATCCGCGGTTGCGCGCCCGACGCGACGCTCGAGGACTACTTCGTCGAGGTGCTGGACACTTTCGCTCCCTTGTACCGGCCGGAGGACGTCTACGCGAGCAACCTGGCCGGGGCGCTCGAGTGCCTGAACGCCGGGATCACCACGCTGGTCGACTGGTCGCACATCAACAACACGCCGGAGCATCCCGACGCGGCGATCCAGGGGCTCAAGGACGCCGGGATCCGGGCGATCTACGCCTACGGACCACCGAACACCTCGCTCCAGGCCTGCTGGTTCAACAGCACGATCGTCATGCCGCGCGAGGACATCGAGCGGGTACGCAAGACCTACTTCAACAGCGACGACGGGCTGATCACGATGGCGATGGCGACGCGCGGTCCGGGCTTCTGTACCGACGACGTGGTGCGACAGGAGTGGGCGATCGCGCGCGACCTCGGGCTGCAGATCACGATCCACGTGGGGATGGGACGGCTGGCCGGGCGCTGGCAGATGGTGGAGTGGCTGGAGCGGCTTGGCTTGCTCTATCCGGACACGACCTACATCCACTGCTGTCACTTCACCGACCGCGAATGGCAGCTGGTGGCTGACAGCCGCGGCAAGATCTCGATCGCGCCGCAGGTGGAGATGCAGATGGGGCACGGCTGGCCGCCGTTCCTCAAAGCGATGCGGTACGGCTTGCGGCCGAGCTTGAGCATCGACGTGGTGACGACGGTGCCGGGCGACATGTTCACGCAGATGCGCTGCGCCTTCGCCTGCGAACGGGCGCGCTTGCACGAGGCAGCCTGGGATCAGCCGGAGCCGGTGCGTAAGGACGCGCTGACGGCCCGCGATATCCTGAAGATGGCCACGATCAACGGCGCGCACGTGATCCTGAAGGAAGACCAGCTGGGTTCGCTGACCCCGGGCAAGAAGGCGGACGTCGTGGTGATCGACACGACCGCGGTGAATCTGGCGCCGCTGATCGATGCCGTCGCGGCGGTGGTTGTCGGTGCGGATGTCTCGAACGTGGAGACGGTGCTGGTCGACGGGCGCTTCGTCAAGCGCGACGGCAAGCTCCTGGCCGACTGGGAGCGTGCCCGGCGGTTGGTGGAGGCGTCGCGCGACTACCTGCTCGAAGCGCGGGAGCGGAAGCTGGCCCAGCAGGCGCAGGGCTGAGGTGACGGCGATGCGGGCGATGGTCTTCCGGGCCTTCGGGGGGCCGGAGGTGCTGGAACCGGCCGACGTGCCGACGCCGGAACCCGGTCCGGGCGAGGTGCGCGTGCGGGTACAGGCTGCCTCGGTCAACCGGCTGGACATCGAGTTCCGGCAGACCGGGTTCGGTTTCGCTGGCCCCGACTTTCCCTTCCCGCACGTCGGCGGTGCTGACGCGGCCGGGATCGTGGACGCGGTCGGCGCGGGGGTGACGAGCGTCCGGCCGGGCGATCGCGTGGTGGCGTTTACCTTCGTCGCCTGCGGTCGGTGCGCGCACTGCCTGGCGCGTCGACCGGAAAATACCTGCCTGGACTACCAGCTGCTCGGCGTCCACCGCTGGGGCGGCTACGCGGAGTACGTCGTGGTACCGGAACGGAACGCGGTGCCGCTCCCCGAGCCGGTGCCGTTCGAGCAGGCGGCCTGTCTGCCGGTGTCGTACGTCACTGCCTGGCACGGTCTGGTGAACCGCTGCGACGTCAGCCCGGGTGACCGGGTGGTGGTGATGGGAGCGACCAGCGCGACGGGGCTCGCCGCGGTCCAGGTCGCGCGGGCGCGCGGCGCGCGGGTGGTGGGCGTCGGGCGGAATCCGCAGAAGCTGGAGCGACTCGCCGAGTACGCCGACGGGGCGGTCGGGCTGGGTGAGGAGGGATGGCCGGCCCGGGTGCGCGACCTCCTCGGTGGGCGAGCGACGGTGCTTTTCGACACGCTCGGGACGGTGACCTGGGAGCGGATCCACGAGCTGGTCGACCGCGGGGCGCGGGTCGCGGTCTGCGGGCGCTCGAGCGGAGCGGAGCTGCAGACCAACCTGTTGTGGCTGTATCGCAACGTGACGTCGGTGTTCTTCTACCTGTCGGGACAGCGGCGGGATCTGGAAGCCCTCGTCGCGAGCGTGGAACGGCGAGTCGTCGTGCCGGTCATCGATCGGGTGGTGCCGCTCGAGGAGCTCGCGGCGGCGCAGCGGGCGGTCGCAGAGGGAGAAACCTTCGGGAAAGTGGTCGTGCGGGTGTGAAAGGCGAGGTGTCCGATGGGACTCATGGCGTTCGACCATGCGGTGATCCGGGTCCGGGATCTCGACGCGGCGTTGCGCTGGTACTGCGGGCTCCTGGGACTGATCGAGCTGGCGCGCGACGGGGACGTGGTCTACCTGGGATGCGGCGGCGACGACCATTTCGACCTCGGACTGCGTCCGGGAGGAGTGGGACTCGACCACATGGCCTTCTCGGTCGCGACTCCGGCCGAGCTGGAGGAGCTCCACCGGCGGTACAGCGAGCGCGGGATCGCCTGCTCGGCGATCGAGCGGAATCCGGAGCCGGGCGTGGCTGCCGCGTTCCGGTTGACGACGCCGACCGAGCAGGTCTTCGAAGCGATGGTGCGGGAGGGGCCGACGAGCTACCCGCACACGACGAAGTGGAACCCGGCAGCGGCGCACGCGCCGCTGGACATTAACCACATCACGTTCCTGACCGACGACGTGGAGGTGCCGACGCGCTTCTACACCGAGCAGCTGGGTTTCGCCTTCTCGGATCTCTTGCTGCCGCCGAACGAGGACCGGCCGTGGTTGTTCTCGTTCATCCGGGTCGGGGAGAACCATCACGACATCGCGATCGTCAAGGGATCGGTGGGGAACAAGCTGCACCACGTCGCGTTCCTCGTGAACGGGGTGAGCGAGGTCGTCCGGTTCGCCGACCGGCTGGGGCGGTACGGTTGGCGGATCGAGGCGGGAGTGGGCCGGCACGGCCCGGGCGGCAACTCGTTCCTCTACGTGCGCGATCCTTCGGGCAACCGGATCGAGATCACGGCGGACGTCGCGCGCTTGCCGAACCGGCAGGAAGGGCCACGCATCTGGCGCGGTGAGCTTTCCGCGGTCTTTAATGTCTGGACGGAAGCGCCGCCACCGGCGAGCTTCGGTGACGGGACGTGAGACCGCGGAAGGGGAGGGCCATGCGGCTGGTCACCTACAGCGAGCGGGGTCGGACGAGCGTCGGGATCGTCGAGGACGGCTGGATCCTGGACATCCCGCAGGCGTACGCGGAGACGCTCCGACAGCGGGGCGTGGTGGACGCTGCGGGACGCGCGCAGGCCGAGTGTCCGCCGGACCTGGTGCTGCTCCTGGCGCGCGACGGGCTCGCTCGTGCAGCGGAGGCTGCGGCCTTCGCGCAGGAGGAGCTCCGGCGCGACCAGGAGAGCGCGGTGACGCGAGGGCTGGCGGTGGCGATGGAGGCGGCGCACGTGCGGTTGCGCGCGCCGGTCCTGCGGCCGGGCAAGATCATCTGTCTCGGTCTGAACTACGCTGACCATGCGCGGGAGACGAATTCGCCGATCCCCCAGTATCCGGAACTGTTCAACAAGTTCGCCAACGCGCTGATCGGGCCGGGCGAACCGATCGTATTGCCCCGGGTGAGCGAGCAGGTCGACTACGAGGCGGAGCTCGCGGTGGTGATCGGGCGCGCGGGTCGGTACATCGACGAGGCGCGGGCACTGGAGTACGTGGCGGGGTACACGATCCTGAACGACGTCTCGATGCGCGACTTCCAGTTCCGCGGGCGGCAGTGGATGCAAGGGAAGACGTTCGATCGCTCCACGCCGCTCGGTCCCTGGATCGTGACGGCGGACGAGATCCCCGATCCGCAGACGCTGGAGATCGCCTGCGAGGTGTCCGGCGAGGTGCTGCAGCGGTCGAACACTCGGGAGATGATCTTCGGCGTGGCCCGGGTGATCGCGTACATCTCGCAGATCATGACGCTCGAGCCGGGCGACGTGATCGCCACCGGGACGCCGGCGGGCGTCGGGTTCGCGCGCGAGCCGAAACGCCTCCTGCGCCCGGGCGACGTCGTGCGCGTCACGGTGGAGAAGATCGGCACGCTGGAAAACCCGGTCGTCGCGGAAGAGTGAGCTGACCTGTCAGCGTGGGTCAGGGGAACTCGAAGCTCTGCGGAAGCGCTTACACGGCCGAGTTCGTTCGCGACGCGCGAGATTCCTGGCGGACGGGCTCGGCTCATACCGCGCGACGCGTGATCATCGGTGAGTGTTGGTCGATGCTGAGGGGCGGATCCCGAACGGCGAACTGGGAGCGGGGAGCCCATCTTCAGTGCGGCGTCAGAGGCCGCTGACGTCCGGCCAGTCCGGGATGCTGGCGACGAGCAGCGTGGCTGCACCGGTGACGTGCAGGGTGGTGACGGTCGCCGGGACCAGGGCCGTCCGCCCGAGCGCGAGCGGTACTGGTCGTGTCGCGTCGGCGCGGAGTTCCGCGCTCCCGGCGATGCAGGTGACCACGTGGAACGTGAGCGCAGGCTGGAGCGGAAGTTCGTGGCGACCGCGAACGGCCCACCGTTCCAAGCGGAAGTAGCGGCAGACGACCAACAGCTCACGCCACGCGTCGATCGCACGCGGCTCCAGGCGCTGCGCGCGGTTGGCAGGGCGCAGCACCGCGAGCCCCTCTTCGACGTGCAGGGGCCGGCGACGTCCCTCGGCGTCGACGCGGTCCCAGTCGTAGAAACGGTAGGTGATGTCCGACTGTTCCTGGATCTCGTAGAGCAGGATCCCGGCGCCGATCGCGTGCAGTGTGCCGGCGGGGCAGAAGACCGTGTCGCCTGGATGCACGGCCAGGCGCTCCAGTGCCGCGGCGAGCCGTCCCTCCGCCAAGAGCTGCCGGATCCTGGCTGGTGGCAGCGGTTCGCGCAATCCCACCACGAGCTCGGCTCCCGGCTCGGCCGCCAGGATGTGCCACGCTTCGGTCTTGCCGCGCTGGCCGAACGGACGGGCCTGCTCGTCGTCCGGGTGTACCTGGACGGAGAGCACGTCGTCGGCGTCGATGAACTTGACGAGGAGCGGGAAGTCGCCGAACGGTTGGCTGGCGGCCAGGCCGCGTTCGCCGAGAAGTTCCGGGCCGAAGCGCTCGACGAGTTCGCGCACGGTGAGACCGGCCAAGGGACCAGCCGCGACCCGTGCCTCGTTGGCCGTCTCCCAGGATTCGCCGATCCGAGCTGATGGCGGGAGGGGCTTGCCGAGGATACGTGCCAAGCGCTGGTCGCCCCAGGGGCGTTCGATGAGGAGCGGTTCGAGGAGGAGGGGTGAGCCGAGTGGCGCGTCACGCATGGACGTTCGTCCCGGTGCCGAGGGGTCGGTGCGGCTGGTCGCTGGGGGCTGGATGCGTGCGACCGGTCAAACGATCGTACGTCCAACCCAGCGCCAAGCCGTACGCGACGTGGCGCCAGACTTCCTGCAGGAACGGAACCGGTCGGTTGAATGGCTCGAGCCGCCCGGCACGGATCTCAGGGTGTATCCGGTCGAGGAGGACGATGACCGGCCAGAGGATGGCGTTTTCGGCCAGCGCGAACACGAGGCCGCGCAGCCACCCAGGCCCAGGGATACGATGGACCAGGCGGCCATAGAGGATTCCCAGTGCAGCACCGTTGGCGCAGTGCATGAGCGTTCCCAGCCAGGGCCAGTGCCGTCTGCCCCCGGGCACCAGTCCGGCGAGCAAGCGCAAGTCGTTGGTGCGTCGGCGGAGCAGCAGGAGGTCGAGCCCCATGGCGAGGAGGAAGGCGAGCGCGCCGATGAGTCCTGCGCGTGCGCCGTCCCACCACCAGCCGGTGGACGCCGATGGCTCGCCGGCTCCGGTTGTCGTGCTGACCCGCGGGACGGCATTCCAGGTGCTCATCGCGATTCTCCTGCAGCCACCTGACGGGCCAGTTCACGTTCTCGGCGGGCGACGAGCGGGCGAAGGAGCCAGACGAGCACGGGTGGGGTGAAGAGGGTCGTCAACATGGACATGACGACCGCGACCGAGAAGAGCGGCCGCTCGACGACCCCGAGCGAGAGACCGATCGACGCGATGATCAATCCCACTTCACCGCGCGGGACCATGCCGAAGCCGACGATCGCCATCGAGCGGGGCGGGAAGCCGAGCGTCCCGAGCGCTGCTCCGAGTGCCTTGGTCGCGACCGCGACGGCGGTCACAGCCAGCGCCAACCACAGCGTTTCGGTCTGGAGGAATAGGCGCGGGTCGACCCGCGCGCCAGTCACGACGAAGAAGAAGGGAACGAGGAAGGTGTAGATGGGGAGCGCTTGCTCGTGGAGGTGGTACCGTTCGGCCACTTCCGCCAATGCCATGCCGGCCAAGAAGGCGCCGACGATCGGAGCCAGACCGATCGCTGAGGCGAGCGCGGCGAGCGCGAGCATGAGCGCGAGTGCCACGACCAACGGCGCGTGCTCCACCTGGAGTCGCTCCACGAGGGGTGGGAAGAAGCGGCGCACCGCGAGCGCTCCCAGCCCGCCGACCACTGCGGTGAAACCGAGCGCGAGGACCGAGATCCAGAGCACGCGCCCGACTTGGAGTTCGCCGGTGACGGCCACGCCGGACACGATCGTCAGCATCAGCAGACCGAGGATATCGTCGAAGACGGCGGCGCCCAGGATGATCCGCGCCTCGCGGGAGTCCAAGGCACCGACGTCCCGGAGCACGCGTGCGGTGATCCCGACGCTCGTGGCGACCAACACCGTGCCGACGAAGATCGACTCCATCGAGGGATAGCCGAGCGCCAGCATGAGCACGCTGCCGCCGACGAACGGGCCGAGGACACCCAGGATGGCGACGACGAGCGAGCGCACACCGACCCGCAAGAGGTCGGACAGGCGCGTCTCTAGCCCGACGAAGAAGAGGAGGACGACGACGCCCAACTCCGCGACCGATTCCAGGACGAGCGAGAGTCCCTCGCGGGCCGCTGTCTGGTCCTCGTGGAAGAACTCGAGGATCTCATGCCCCGGAACACCGATCAGGCCGAGCGCGAAAGGACCGATGAGGATCCCGGCCAGCAGTTCACCGATCACGGCTGGTTGCCGGATCCGCAAGAACAGCTCACCGCCGAGTTTGGCGGCGACGAAGATCACCAGGAGCTCCGTCAAGACTTCGACGATCGCTGTCATGCTCTCAGCCCCCTCGTCGCGAACGCGACGCGCTGGCGGCATTATCGCGTATCCGCGCTGGTCGAGCGAGAGTGGGACGGCGATGCGTCGCTCGTCCCTCGTCCGCTGCTCGCGGCGAGAACCCGTTCCCCTCCCGAGGCCATCGCCGCCGGGTGACCGC
The DNA here is from genome assembly GCA_026419575.1 of Thermomicrobium sp. Taxonomy (GTDB): domain Bacteria; phylum Chloroflexota; class Chloroflexia; order Thermomicrobiales; family Thermomicrobiaceae; genus Thermomicrobium. The sequence goes on from JANZZC010000142.1 coordinate 11,966, forward strand.
CGCGCTCAGAGCGCTGGGACGTCTCTCTGGTAGCGACCGGAGCGCGAGCCCGAAGAGCTAGATATGGATGGCGAGGTTGTCGACAGCCAGAGCCGCTTCGCCGATCACCTCGGAAACGGTCGGGTGCGGATGGACCGCGAGTCCGATTTCCCACGGCGTCGCCTCGAGCAACTTGGCGAGCGCGGCTTCAGCGATGAGCTCGGTGGCATGATTGCCGATGATGTGGACGCCCACGATGTCGTTCGTCTCGGCATCGGCGACGATCTTGACGAAGCCGTCGGTCTCGCCCTCGATCAGGGACTTGCCGTTGGCCCGGAACGGAAACTTCCCGACCTTGACCGTCCGGCCCTGCTCCTTCGCCTCCCGCTCGGTCAGCCCGAGACTGGCGATCTCGGGATGGCAGTAGGTGACGACCGGGACACGGTTGTAGTCGAGCGGCAGCGGCTTCTCGCCGGCGATGTGCTCGACCGCGATGATACCCTGGTGCATCGCGGTGTGGGCGAGCTGCTGGATGCCGAGCACGTCGCCGATCGCGTAGACGCCTTCGACGTTAGTGCGGAAGAACTCGTCGGCGACGATGAACCCGTCCTTGGTGCGCACGCCCAGTTCCTCGAGGCCGATGTCCTCGATATTGCCCTCGCGACCGAGCGCGACGAAGAGCGCGTCGGCCTCGATCACTTCCTCGGGCGCACCGCTCTTGCGGACGCGCATGCGGACGCCGCCCTCGGTGATGTCGAAGTCCTCGGCCGTCGGGCGGTAGTCCGGGATGATACGGATCCCCTTGCGGGTGAACGCGCGGACCAGCTGCTGCTGGACTTCTTCGTCTTCGTTGGGGACGATGCGACCGACGAGCGTCACCTCCGCTCCGAACGCACGGTAGACGGTCGCGTGTTCGACGCCGGTCGCCCCGCCGCCGCGGATGATGACCCGCTTCGGGAACCAG
>JANZZC010000154.1 GCA_026419575.1 Thermomicrobium sp.
GCGATCGTCCAGAGGACCCGCCGGTCGCCGGGTGCCGTGAAGTCGAGGATCCAAGCGGATTCACGGCGTTCAACGGTGTGGATCCTCCAGCCGAGTCGACTCGCTATCCAGCCGAGGAAGAGCAAGGCTTGGGTCGGATTCTCCGTCGTGCGCTCGCTGCCGTGACCGTAGCGGAGATCGACCCGGACGATCGATCCGAGGGCCCAGCGACAGTGCGCGATGTCGAAGAGCCGTGCTGTCGTCTCCAGCCAGGGCTGTAGGCGACCCCAGTTGAGATCGGATACAGCGGTGCTCCGTGCGACGGACTGGATCAATCGACGGGTCGCGATGACGTCGGCGACGGGGTGCGGGCTTTCCAGCGAATCGAAGATCAGACGATCCACCGTTCGCGCGACCGGTGGGAGACGCCGGTCGTGGCAGGGAAGCGGGCCGAGCCACCAGAGGAAGGCGGGGAGGTCGGGGAGAGACAACGGCACGATCAGGCTAGGCAGAAGTTCGAGCCCGTCGTCCGGCAAACCGATCGTGATCTGCTCGAAGCAGGGAGCGTAGCGGCCGGCCGAGCCGAGGTCGCACTGGATGCTGACCGCAGGCTGCTCGAGTTCCCCCGAGCGGCGCGCGACGAAGAGCACGACGCGTGACGGGTGCTGCGTGGAGAGTCGGCCGATGACCTCCCGCGCCCGGTGCGCGTACTCGGTATCCGGTGCGTAGACGAACAGCGTGAGGACGCTCGTCCGGCTCAACGCGAGTTCGGCAGGTCGGTCGGTGACCGTGGCCGACTGCCAGAGTCGAGCGAGTTCGCGCTCGATCGCCTCGATGTCGAAGGGCACCGCGGGCGGTGGTTCAGCGCGCATCACCTGCCTCCGATCTCAGGGGCGGCGCCAGCGGCGGCCGTCGCGGGCAATGAAGAGCTCCGCCTCCGGTGGGCCCCATGTCCCAGCGTCGTAGTTCGGGAACTCGGGTGGCGGAGACTCCGCCCAACCGCGCAGGATCTGAGTGATCGGAACCCACGCGGCCTCGGTCTCGTCGCGCCGCGTGAAGAGCGTGGAGTCGCCGAGCATGCAGTCGAGTAGCAGCCGCTCGTAGGCGTCCGGCGACTGCACGAGGAAGGAGGTCCCGTAGAGGAATCCCATCGTCACGGTGCGCAGACGGATCCGGGGGCCGGGTACCTTGGCCGCGATGTGCAGCGAGACTCCTTCGTCCGGCTGGATGCGGATGATGAGCCAGTTCGGCTCCACCCCAGCAGTGATCATCCCTTTGAAGAGCGGATGCGGGACGCGTTTGAACTGGATCGCGATCTCGGTGACCCGACGCGGCAGACGCTTGCCGGTCCGCAGGTAGAACGGCACGTCGGCCCAACGCCAGTTGTCGATGAAGAGTTTGAGCGCGACGTAGGTCTCGGTGATGGAGTTCGGAGCGACGCGCGGCTCTTCACGGTATCCGGGAACCGGTCGTCCACCGATGAAACCAGGGCCGTACTGGCCGCGGACGGTCAGTTCGTTCACCTCTTCGGGGCGGATGGGCCGGATGGCGCGGAGCGCCTTCACCTTCTCGTCGCGCACCGGATCGGCCTCGAAGGCGATCGGCGGTTCCATGGCGATCACGCTCAGGAGCTGCAGCATGTGGTTCTGCACCATATCGCGCAGCGCCCCAGCGCGGTCGTAGTACCCACCGCGCCCTTCGATGCCGATCGTTTCGGCGACCGTAATCTGGACATGGTCGATGTAGTTCCGGTTCCAGATCGGCTCGAAGATGCCATTCGCGAACCGCAGCGCCAGGATGTTCTGGACCGTCTCCTTGCCCAGGTAATGATCGATGCGGTAGATCTGGTCTTCCCGGAAGTACTTCAGGAGATGGTTGTTGAGCGCGATGGCGCTCTCGAGGTCGTGCCCGAATGGCTTCTCGACGATCAGGCGCACCCAACTGTCCGGGCGATCGGGTTGGGCTAAACCGCTCTCGCCGAGATGCTGCGTGATCACCTCGTAGGCATCCGGCGGCGTCGCGAGATAGAAGATCCGGTTGCCGCCGGTACCGCGCTCGCGGTCGAGTCGGTGGAGCACCTCCCCGAGTTTCGGGTAGGCGGAGGCGTCGGCGAAGTCGGCGGAGAAGTAATAGAGCCCCTGCGCGAAGGTGTCCCAGACGTCGGGATCGATCGGTTGGCGACGGGAGAACCGCTCGACCGCTTTCCGCATGTCCTCGCGGAATTCTTCGTCCGTGTAGGGACGACGCGCGTAGCCGACGACCGTGAAACCCGGCGGCAGCAATCCGTCGTAGGCGAGGTTGTAGAGCGCTGGCATCAGCTTCCGGTGCGTGAGATCCCCGGACGCGCCGAAGATGACCATGATGCACGGATCGGGGAGTCGCTCGAAGCGGAGCCCTTCGCGGAGCGGATTGTGAAGCGTCGTGACGGTCATGGGCTCGATCCGTTCTGCTCAGTTCCCACGGTCTTGACGGCATGGCCACCGAACTCGCGCCGCAGCGCGGCCACCACCTTGGCGGCGAAGGAGTCCTCTTGCCGTGAGCGGAAGCGCATCTGCAGGGACAGCGTAATCACCGGTGCGGGAACGTCTTCCTCGATCGCGGTAAGGACCGTCCACCGTCCTTCCCCCGAATCTTCGACGTAACCGCGGATCGCGGCGAGGTGCGGGTCGCTGCGGAAGGCGCGCTCCGCGAGCTCGAGGAGCCACGATCGGATCACGCTGCCGCGGTTCCAAAGGGCAGCGAGTTCGGCGAGATCGTAGTCGTAGGGTGATCGCTCGAGGATTTCGAACCCCTCGGCGTACGCTTGCATCAAGCCGTATTCGATCCCGTTGTGCACCATCTTAGCGAAGTGCCCGGCACCGGCTGGCCCGAGGTAGCGGTAACCGTTCTCCGGGGCCAACGTCGCGAGCGCCGGTTCGAGGTGCCGGAAGGCCGACTCGTCGCCGCCGACCATCAGGCAGTACCCGTACTCGAGACCCCAGATACCACCGCTGGTGCCCACGTCGAGAAACCGGATCCCCCGCTCGCGGAGCTCGTTCGCTCGGCGGACGGAGTCCTTCCAGTACGCATTGCCGCCGTCGATCAGGATATCGCCCGGCTCCAGGAGGGGAGCGAAACGCTCGATCATCTGCTCGGTCGGGTCACCAGCCGGGACCATCAGCCAGACGGCACGCGGCGGGGTGAGCACGCGCACGGTCTCTTCCGGACTGTAGGCGCCGACGGCGCCTTCGGCCTCGAGTTGCCGGATCGGCTCCGGGCTCCGGTTGTGGACGACGACCTGGTGCCCGCCGCGGAGCAGGCGTCTCGCCATATTGCTTCCCATCCGACCGAGTCCGACGATCGCGAGTTCCATCGTGGTCGTCCTTTCGACATGCCCGTGCCGCGCGTCACCGCTCTGCGGCGACGACGAGTTCCTGCTCCAACCGTTCCAACGCCGCGATCGGATCGCCCCGCAGGGTAATCTGCAGGACCGGCCGTCGGCGTTCGACCAACGCCGCGAAGTCGCCGTCGGCTTGGGCGAGGAACAGGGTGCGGAAGGAATAGGGCTCTCCCGGAATCGGTAGGTCGTGGGCTGGCTCACTGACGAGCTGGAGGAAGACGGCGGTATCCGGGCCACCCTTGTAGAGCTGCCCGATCGAGTGCAGATAGCGTGGGCCGATCCCGAGCGTTGTGGCGACGCGCAGCCGTTCGGCGAGCAACTGGCGGATCGAGTGCAAGCGATCGAGGGCGTCGGAATCGGCGTCGACGAAAGCGAGGATGGCGAGATAGCCCGATGTCTCCACGCGGGTGAAGAGATCGGCGAGGGCCTGTCGCAGGTCGGTGGCATCGGTCCCCGCCACCGCGAACGGCTCCTGGACGAACGCCGGCGTCGGGCGTACCAGCTCGCCGGAGCGGCGGAAGTGATCGAGAATGGCAGCCGTTCGCTCCTTGCTCGCCCGCACGTCGGGTTCGTCGAAGGGGTCGATCCCGAGGACGCGGCCAGCGATGGCGGTGGCGAACTCCCAACGGAGCATCTCGGCTCCCAGTTCCCAGAGGTTCCAGAGCTGGGTGCGCACGATGGGGTGGCCCAACGTCTCCACCGCCTTGAGCAACGCCTCGGTGGGTTGATACGGTTGCAGTGCCAGGTCGATACCGACGAAGACGCGATCGGGTCCGTAGTACTCGGGCGGCAGGTGCGGTTCGTGGACGATCGGCACGAGACCGGTTCCGTTCTTGCCGGTACTCTCGGCGAGCAACTGCTCGAGCCAGCCACCGAACGCGGCGACCGCTGGCTCGAGGAAGAACGTGACCTTGTCGCGACCCAACCGGGCGAGCGTGGCGAGCGCCGCTCCCAACCAGAGCCCCGAGTTGTCGGCGCTCGCGCGCTGCAGCCGCTCGGCCATCGGCTGTACCCGATCGAGCAAGGCTTCGACCGGCAAGCCGATGACCGCAGCTGGTACGAGACCGAAGTAACTGAGTGCACTGTACCGGCCGCCGAGATCGGGCGGATTGAGGAAGATCCGCCAGGCCCCGCGGCTTCGTGCCCACCCTTCGAGCGGGGTGCCGGGGTCGGTGATGACGACCAGGTGGTTTCCCGCGCGGTCGCCGAGCTCGCGCTGGAGTTCGGCGTACCAGTACGCGGCCAGACTCGTCGTCTCGATGGTCGTGCCGGACTTGGAGCTGACGAGGACGAGCGTGCGCGAAAGATCGAGGCGCTCGCGAACGCGCAGGATCGTGTCCGGGTTCGTCGTATCGAGAACTAGAAGTTCCGGAAAGTCGACGTCGTTGCCGAGCACCCGCTGGAAGACCTCGGGGGCGAGCGAGCTCCCGCCCATGCCGAGCAACACCGCATGGGTGAAGCGTCGCGCCCTGAGCTCTTCGCGGAACGCAGCGAAGCGGTCGGCTTCCTCCCGCATCCGCCCAGCGATGGCGAGCCAACCGAGCCGTTGCGCGATCGCTCGCTGCCGCTCCGGATCGTCCGACCACAAGGTCGCGTCGCGCTGCCAGATTCGCTCCACCGCCCGTGCCGCGAGCAGTTCGCCGAGTGTCCGCTCGATGTCCTGTGCGTAGAGACCGAGGTGGCTGCCGCGCCGCTCGCTCGCGGCGATCAGGTTCCGTCGCCGCTCCGCGATGCGGCGGAGCACGCTGTCGTAGGACTCCTGGAAGAGGCGAACACCTTCCTCCTGGAGCTCGGTCGTGACCTCCCGATAGGAAATGGCGATCTCCGCCAGTCGCTGCAGCACCCGCTCGGCTTCCTCGATGCCTTCTTCGACTGTGTTGGGGCGCGGCTGACCGTGGTCCCGATACGCCTCCACCGTGACCGGTGCCATCGTCTGCACCGTGTATGGCCCGATCAGGTGTTCGACGTACATGACGTCGGAGTAGGCCGGATTCTTGGTGCTCGTGCTCGCCCAGAGGATACGCTGTACCTGTGCCCCGCGCTCCCGGAGACGCGCGAACCGTTCTCCCTCGAGGAACACGCGCTTGAACCGCTGGTACGCGAGCTTGGCATTGGCGATCGCGGCTTTCCCCTGGAGCGATTCCAGCAATGCGCGCCGTTCCGGGTCACGCTCCTGTTCCAGGAGTTGCCCGAGCCGGCGATCGACGGCGGTATCGACCCGCGACACGAAGAAGCTCGCGACCGATGCGATCCGTTCGACGGCGAGACCTTCAGCCAAGCGCCGTTCGATACCGCGCAGGTACGCCTCCATCACCTGTTCATAGTTCTCGATCGAGAAGAGCAGGGTCACGTTCACGTTCACCCCGTCGGCGATCAGCTGCTCGATCGCTGGGATGCCGGGCGGCGTGCCCGGCACCTTGATCATGGCGTTGGGTCGGTCGATCTTGGCGAAGAGTCGCCGTGCTTCCTCGATCGTCCGTTCGGTGTCGTAGGCGAGCGACGGTGGCAGTTCGAGGGAGACGAAGCCGTCCTGTCCTCGCGACGCCTCGTAGACGAGCCAGAGGAGGTCGCAGGCCTTCTGCACGTCATGGACCGCGAGTTCCTCGAAGATCGTCTCGTCGGAAAGCCCCCGGGCCGCGAGTTCGGTGATTTCCTCGTCGTACTCGTCGGTACTGGCGATCGCTTTGTCGAAGATCGTCGGATTCGACGTCACGCCGCGCAGACCGTCGTCCTCGATTAGCCGAGCCAGTTCGCCCGATGTGATGAGGGGACGGCTCAAGAAGTCGAGCCAAAAGCTTTGGCCGTAGACAGCGAGCTGTCGAAGCGGATTCGTCATCGTCGTACCCTCCGGTCGCCGGGTCGCTCGCCCCAGTCACGAAGGCCGGCCCTCAATCTTAGCGCAGTGGGCTCGCGCGTTCCGTCACGAGCAACGCGGGAGGGGCGTATGCGGAGTGAGTTCGATCACCGGGAGCTCTTCGGCGTGCGCGAGCGCGAACGCAATCTCGCCGTCGTAATCGAAGATGCGGAGTGCCCGGAGGAACGGTCGGAGCGGCCTTGGCGGGCCGCAGCGGCGCGAGTAGGTCGCCATCCGTTCCATGAGCGCTCGTCGCTCGCTCGGATCGAGGACGACGCGGGCCGTCGCGCGCCAGCAGCGGTGACCGTGGCGCACCAGCACCTCGGGGTTCGCCAGGATGTTCTGGTACCAATCGGCCCGGATTCCCGCGTAACCAGCGAAGACGACGAACCGGTCATCAAGCCGCATGGCGCTGACGGCCGTTCGGCGCGGCAGTCCGGTCCGGCGGCCGATGGTCGTGAGGAGGATCACGCAGCGCCAGGCAAGGAGCCGAGCGATCGGCCCACGGTAGAGATAAACCGGTAGGCGGAAGAGGACGCGTAGGATGCCGCGGGGGCGCTCGCGCACCAGTGTCGGCGGGCGTTCGGTCATGAAGCTCCGTCCTCGCTCTCCACGGCACGTACGGCTCGAC
>JANZZC010000165.1 GCA_026419575.1 Thermomicrobium sp.
GGTATAGGTCACACCGCCGACGAAGCCCGTCCGCACCGCGGCGAAGGACGAGATGTTGACGATACGACCGAACCGCTGCGGGATCATGTAGCGCAAGGCGGCCCGGCTCATGTAGAACGGCCCGTCGAGGTCGACCGCGAGCTGGTGGTGCCAGATCTCGTCCGGCAGGCGCTCCACCGCGGGAATCAAGCCGCTGATCGCCGCGTTGTTGACCAGGATGTCGATCCGCCCGAACTGGCGGACCACCTCGTCGACCATACGGTCGGCGTCCGCCGGATTCGAGACGTCACCGACGACGGCGATCGCCTCGCCACCCCGCTGGCGGATCTGCTCGACCGTCGCCATGGCGAACTCCTCGCTGATGTCGTTGACGGCGATCTTCGCCCCGCGGCGAGAGAGATGGCGCGCGATCCCCGCACCACCGCCGCCGTCCTCGCCGCGTCCGGCACCGGTGACCAGGGCGACCATCCCTTCGAGCCAACGCTCCTCAGCCATCCCGTGACGCTCCCTTCCGCTTTCCGGCGTTCCCTCCGGGCCGCCGCTCGCCCGAGCGAGCGAGCGGCGATCGGACTCGCACGTCCGTCGCTCCTGCCGATTCCCCCGCACCTCCTCTCCAGGACGCTCGGGCGACGAGTCCGCGCGGGCGTTCCGGTCTCGCATCCATTCCGGGAGACGCATGCTCCGCTCGTCCCGCACTCCCGTCGCGCCGCACCGCTCTCGTCCTCTCGCCCGGCCACCGATCGCCAGGGTCGCGTTCGACCTGCACTGCCGTAGCGCCTGAATTTCGTGCTGAAGTGTAACGGCGTCGTGTGCCCCGGTTCAAGTCGTACCGTGCGCGAGCGTCCGTCGCCAGCGACCCCACCGCCCAGGGCACGCGTATCCGATCGGCCGCTGTCGCACCGCGAGGGTGTCGGGCACACTCGACGCCGTCCGCCCCGCCCGGACGCGCTGCACGGATGTTGCCGGCCCTGCAGGCCGCCTGGGCGAGGGAACGTCCCGCCCAGGCGCGAGGAATCGACGGTGGGCCGATGGCCGCCCGTGCCTCAACCCCGGTGCCCATCCACCCACGACTGATCCGCTGCCGGGCCGGGTCTGCCCGACCCGTCGGGCAACGCGTGCCTGACCCCGCGCGATCAGGCGTCCCCGACCCGCGCTCGCTGCAGGGAGCGGGTATGGCCGACCCGCCTGGCCGGTGCGAGCCGGCACCCTGCATCGTGCGCCACCGCACCGTCGGAACCTGGACGCACCGGCACCGCGCCTAGGAGCGGTCGACAGTATGCCGCGCCGCTGGCGCGGCGGGCGAGGCACGCCTCGCCCCGACACGGGGGAGACCGCGACGGACAGGTCGCACGAGCGGTGAAGTCCGCGGCGCCCCGCCACGGGTTGACACGCCCCGGACGGCGGAAGGTTGCGTCGGGCGCACCAATGCGTGACCCAGCCGGGTGAGGCGTGCACGACCGGTACCCCCGGAGGGGTCAGGCGTGCCGGACCCGCCGGCCCGCCAGGGCCGGCAGAACCCGGCGCGTCCCACCGCGCGACTGGGCACGGCGCGGATCCCCACGGTCCCGCACCGCGCGGGTCGGTGCGGCACCAGCCCGAAGGGCGAGGCACGCCGCGTCCGAAGCGTGACCCACGCGCCGCCCCTACCGGCCGATCGTGCAACGCTGATCGCTCGCACCGACGACCGTCCGTTCCGGAGCGATCATCGGAGGTGCCGCAGCCGAATGACCTGCAGAGGCAGCGAGGCGGCCGACGACGTGAAGCCTTGCGGGACGATGCGGCGAGGCGCGTGTCGCCGCGACGGAGTACGAAGCCGGCAGGGGCACAGCTGACCGAAACCGTTCACCATGCAGGGGCAACACCGCCTGTCGAACCGAAACAGAGATGCGTCATGCCCGATCCGTCCGGCACGGTAGGCATGGGCGATCCAGCGGCCGGGCGGCGTCCACGACCGAGCTCCCGTATCGCCTCGCGTCAGCTCGCGCGCCGCAGTGGGAACGAGGCGGCGTTGCCTGCAGAGCATGAGCATGGCTCGGAGTAACCTGGGCTCGAGCGGCGTGCCACTTTCCCACCCGCGCCGGGACGAGAGCAGCTTCGGCAGTCGCGGCCGACAGCCTGGGATGGCCATGGTCGGCAGTCCGTCGACCGGCATCGCCGCGGTCGGCGGAGCATCGAGCCGGGACACGCTTCGCTCGCGCTCGCCGCCACGCACACCGATGGCGCACAGTAAGCCACGACCGCTGAGCGACGACCCACCCCGTACTGACTGTCGCGACAGGACACGCTCCTCGCGTCCCCCTCGACATTCGAGTCGCTGCGCCCGTGCTCAGCCGAAGAGCACCGGCACCGCGAGATCGGCCCACACGTTGTTGAGCGCGTGGAACAGGAGGCATGGCCACAGACTCCGCCAGCGCCAGGCGATGAGCTCTGGGACGAGCGCCCAGAGGAACGTGTAGAGCACTCCGGTCCGACGAAGACGTGATACGAACCGAACAGCGCCGCTTGGCCGAGCACACCGAGTTGCCAGCCCCATCGTGACGCGAGCGCATGCAGCACATAGCCGCGGAACAGAGGCTCCTCGACGAGCGGCACGACGATCGCTCCGACGAACGCAGCAACGGCGAACTCGAGCATCGCTGCCGGCTCGACGAAGGTTCGTCGCTCCTCCCAGAACATCGGGAGTCCCGTCACCGTGGCAAGCGCCGCGACAGGCAGCCACAGCATGATGACCCCACCGACGCCGAACAGCGCTGCCAGGTACGCGACAGCGCCGTCCGGTGCGCACCATCCCAGCGCCTGCCAGGAACAACCACGGCGCGCCACGGCGTACACGAACCCGAGCGTCACGATCCCACCGCACACGGCATACACCGTCACGCTCCACAACGAGCGGTCCGTGATGCCGAGGGCGCGACCGAGCGCATAGGGGTCAGCCCCACCCCGCTCCGCGATCCAGAACAGCACGCTCCGGAGCAGCGGCCCGACGAAGATCAGGGGCAACCAGAGGATCGGCAGCTTTCGTGCTCGTTGATCGACGGTCGCAGCATGGCTCATGGCCTGACCGCCGGTTCACCGGTATCCAAAGACGAGAACGGTTCGGACGTCGCCAGGGTTTCATCGTCGCGTGTCGCCGAGGAGTGAATCCTGTTCGGCAGGCGAAGCGATACGGTCGATCGCTTCAGAAGGGAAGGCCAGCTCGACGCACGTTTCCAATCGCTCGACACGACACGGGGGACACTCGCGAGCGCTCGGACTCGGCACCTCTACCGCCGAGAGGCGCAGCGTCCCGGAACGATCTCGTCGCTCCGTACCGCGACCCAGCGCACGCCGAGGACTACTGCGCCGGTCGATCGTCCGCCCGGGGTCGTACGTTCGCTGCCCCGAGCGCCACGGGCGCGGGCACCGCGCACAGTCCGCGCTCCGAGAGGATGATCCACGAGGCAGGGTCGGGCTCCTCGACCGGGGGCTGCCAGGTTCGGCACGGACGCCTGCCACGTTCGCCGGTACCGACGCGGGACGACTGCGCTGCTCCCAAAGCGGCACACGGCAGCAGGCTGGCAACATGACCGGTCAGCGCAGACGGCTCGAATTCCCGCGTCGCACGCCGGGCAGCTCCTGCAAGGCGCGGACACCAAACGTCGCCCACCGCCGGGCTGGGCATACCCAGTGGACGAACTCCTCATGCACTCCACAGGCGCTGTCGCCAGCACTCGATCGCGGCCAGCACCCCCTCGGCGATCCGCTGCGGTCGCTCGCCGATCCCGCGCCACTGTCCGGCAGCGCCGCGCGGGTCGACTTCCAGCACCTTCGTCCCCTCGGCGACCGGCACGCCGTCGCGCGTGAGCCCCCGGATCGTCCCGCTCACCGGCGCGCGGATTTCCACGCCCGTGCCGTCGTCGCGCTCGATCCAGGCGACCGGTTCGCCTGCCGTCACCGACTCGCCGATCGCCCGCGCGGTCCGCCAGCGTCCGGCGGACGGCGCGTAGACGTACCGCTCGCGCTGGATACCGGCGATCGGACGCGGCTCGCCGGCGAGCGGTCGGTTCGCGCCCTCCCAGCGCACCCGGCCGAGCTCCTCCCAGCTCGTCTCCACGGTCACATCGACCTGCTCGCCGGCGACGAACCCGGGGCCGAGTCCGACCGTGAGCGGTGCCAGGCCGCGCAACCGCTCCGGCTGGGCTCGCTTGCGCATGCGGGCATCGACGATCACCTCGGGAGCGAGCTCGGCAGCGAGCCGCGCGACGTGCTGTGCGACGTCCTGCGCGACGAGCAGCGGAATCGCCGAGCGCTCCTCGAGCAAGCGTTCGGCCTCGCCAGCGTTTTCCACCCGTCGAGCGACCAGACCCTCGAGCTCCGCCTCGCCGTCGAACACCGCGTCGGCGAACGCCATGCCCCGCCGCGTCACGGTCGGCTGTGGATCGCACGCCAGCACGACCGCGTAGCCCGCCGACCACAGCCGGTGCGCGACCGCCGACGCGACGTCGTTGACGCCGAGCACGAGCACTCGCCCGTTCATCGCACCGCTCCCTCCGCCTCCGTACCGCTGCGACCGAGCCACAGCCGCGCGCTCGCCACCACGCCGAGCGCCAGCAGCACCAGGACGATCGACAACGCCAGCGCCCGGCTGACGTTCGACTCCATCGCCGTCATCACAGCCAAGGTGAGCGTCTGCGTCCGACCCGGGAAATTCCCGGCGAACATCAAGGTCGCACCGAACTCGGACGCGGCCCGCGTCGCGCAGAGCAGGAGCCCGGAAAGCATCCCGGGAAGGGCGAGCGGGACCACGACCGTCCGGAAAGCGACCCAGCCCGACGCCCCGTCGACCGCTGCCGCTTCCTCGAGTTCCCGCGGCACCGCGCGGAAGCCGAGCGCCGCCGCCCGCACGTAGAAGGGGACGCTCACGAAGAGCTGCGCCAGGACGACGGCTGCCGTGGTGAAAGGCAACGAGAGGTCGAAGCGTTCGAGCAACGGGCCGAACAGCCCGCGCCGTCCGAACGCCATGAGCAGCCCGACACCGGCGATGACCGGCGGTAAGGCGATCGGGAGTTCGATGAGCGTCTCCAGCACCGCCTTGCCGCGGAACTCGCGCCGCGCCAAGTAATAGGCCAAGGGCGTCCCCAGAACGACCGCCGACACGACGACGAGCGCGGTCGTGAGCCCGGTCACACGCATGGCAGCGAGCACCAGCGGATCGCCGAGCGCGTGCACCACCTCGATGCTCGCCCCGCGGACCACCAGCGCCACGATCGGAACAGCGAGATACGCGGTGAGTAACCCAGCCAGCCCGAGCGGCAGGGTGCGCGACCAGCGCGCTCCGACCCCGCCGGACGTGACCGGCGCTGCGCGCTCGCCGAGGAGCGGCCGCTCAGACGCCCGTGCCATGCGCACGTTCCTCCTCTCGCTCCAGCGACGAGAACCCCGCCTCCCGGAGGAGCGCCCGAGCCGATCGGCCGCACGAGAAGGCGAGGAAGGCTTCGGCGACCGGCCGCTCGTCCGTTCGGGTCAGCACCGCAGCCGAGAAGGCGATGCGGTCGGCGAGATCGAACGCGGGAGACCGTGGAAGGCTGGCCAGGGACGCGGAGCGCACCGCCGCGTCCGCCGCGACCAGAGCGATGGAACTCCGGCGAAACGCCGGTCCGCCCCGCCGGCCCTTCTCGCCGAACTCGCGGCGCCGCCCAGCGCCCGCGAAGGCCTCGTGGGCGTACCGCCCGCAGGGACCGGTCACCGGCTGGGAAAGCGGCAGCCGCAGGCCAGGACGGAGGGGCTCGGTGAGCGAACCCCGGCGGTCGCCGAGCCCCGTTCGCACGACCAGCACCACCCGGCTCCCCGCGATCGTCATCGGTGGCTCGGCGTACCCGACCTCAGCGAGCATCGTCGGATCCTCGCGGTTCGCCGACCGCACGACATCGGCAAGAGCTCCGACGAGGACCGGCTGCACCGGCGTCCGCGGTAGGGACGGCGGCAGCCCGACGACCTCGTTGCCGCGATGCTGCGCGAGGAAGGCTTCCCGGAGACGCGGTGCGCGTTCCCGGAATGCTCGCGATGCGCGGACGACGAGCGGTGCCATCGCTTCCCTCACCTCAATGCACCGTCCGGAAACCCCACTTCGCTAGGATGCGCTGCCCCTCGGGCGAAAGCACGAAATCGACGAACGCCTGGGCGCCCGCCGGATTCGGCGCGTTCTTCACCACGGCGATCGGGTACTCGGCCACGACGTCGAACTGCGAGGGAATCTCCACGATCTTCACCTTGTCCTCCACGTCCGGTGCGGTGGCATCGGTGCGGTAGACGAACGTGGCGTCCGCCTCACCGAGCGCGACCTTGGTGAGCGCCGCCTTGACGTTGGTCTCCTCCGAGACGACGTTCGCGAGCACCCGCTGGGCGAAGTCGCTCCCGTACGAGGGATCCTGGCTCGCCTTCTGCAGGACCTGCCGCGCGTAGTTCCCGATCGGCACGTCCTGCCCTTCCAGAACCAGCCGTATGCCCGGCTTGGCCAGATCTGCGAGCGAGCCGATCCCAGCCGGATTGTTCGCCGGAACGACGATGACTGGTTCGTTCCGGGCGAACACCTCAGGGTCACTGCCGATCGTGCCGTCCTGCTGCGCACCCTGCATGTTCTTCCAGTCGGCCGAGGCGAAGACATCGGCCTCGGCACCCTGCGAGAGCTGCGCCCGCAACTGCGAGGAACCAGCGAAGTTGAAGGTCACGGTCGTACCAGGATACCGCTGCTGGAACGCCTGCGCGATCTCCTCGAACGCATCGGTCAGCGAGGCAGCGGCGAACACCGTGATCTCGCCCGTGACCCGCGGCGTCGGCGTCGCCGCGACCGTCGCTGTGGCCGCCCGCGTCGCGGTCGCGGCAGGCCGCGTCGGTGTCGGACTGCTCGTCCGTGTCGCGGTCGCTGTTCCTCCTGCTTGCCCACCGGCCGTCGCCGTCACCGCCGCCGGCGCACGCGTCGGTGTCGGAGTCGCAGACCCACCGCACGCAGCCAACATCGAAAGGACGAACAAAGCGATCGAGAGTCGACCGATAAGCCGGCGAAACACGCTCTCCCTCTTCTCCGACGATCCGACCAAACCACCGTCACGACAACCGTGCGATGAGCGTCCCGCTCTCCTCGACCGCGTACCCGCTCGCCGCGAGCTCGCGACGGACCGGCCGGCTCGCCAGGAGTTCGAGGAGATCGCGCACCGGCGGCCAGTCCAGGAGTTCCGCGGGCACGACGAGGTCGTACCGTTCCTCGAGCAAGGGCAGGAACGCGAGCCCGTGCGCACGAGCGACCGGCGAGACGAGGGGACCGGCATCGGCCAGCCCGCTCGCGACCGCTTCGGCGACAGCGCGGTGGCTCCGGAGCTCGCGCTGGTAGCCCCGGAGCTGGGCCGGCTCCAGCCCCTCGCGGGCGAGCAAGACGTCGAGCACCGTCCGGCTCCCCGAACCCGGCTCGCGGTTCACCAGGGTCACGTCCGGTCGCGCGAGGTCGCCGAGCCCGCGGATGCCCTTCGGGTTCGCGGGAGCCAGGCCGAGCCCCTCCACCCAACGCGAGAGCGTCACCACCGCGACTCCCCGACCGGCGAGCTCGCGCCGCACCGCCGGGATGTTGAAGTCGCCGCTCGCCGGGTCCCAGAGATGCGTCCCCGCGATATGGGCCTCACCGCGCGCGAGTGCCCGCAACGCGGCCCGGCTACCGACCGGTACCCAGATGACGCGCAGGTCCCGGTACCAACGGCGGAGATAGGCAGCCAGCGTCGCCAAGGCCGGATCGCACCCGGCCAGGACGAGTCCCCGCTCGAGCGCCGCCGGATCGACCAGCGGCTCGACGAGGAGCCGCTCGCCCCGCTGCTCGTGGGCGATCCCCTCCGCCTCCCCGCTCTCGCCGACCGCCGGCCAGGCGACGAGTTCCTCCCCGATGCGGGCCAGCCGCACCCGGAAGGGCACGGGAGGTACCGGTGCGCCGCTCGCCGCGAGCGTCGCCGCGAGCCGCGCTGGCTCCGGCAAGGAGAAGAGCTCCTCGACGGCACAGTCGAGCGCTCGGGCCAGCCGCAACGCGACGGCGACGCTCGGCGTCAGCTTGCCCACCTCGATGGCGACCAGCGCCTGCCGACTGATCCCGGCGCGTTCGGCCAGCTGCTGCTGCGTCAGACCGAGCCGCTGCCGCCGCTCGCGCACCCTGACGACGAGTTCGCTCCGGTCCGGTCCCATCGTTCCTCCGATCGCTTACCTTCGGATAGTAAAAGATCGGAGACTGTGCGTCAAGTATCTTTGACAAGCTGGCGGGCGTCCCGGTGGACCGGGTGCGGCGCTGGCGCGGCGTTCGCTCCCCCGTTCCCGGCGCCGTCGCGCCAGCGTATCTGGCACGCTCGACCCCGACGGGGGTCACGCACGCGTTCCCCCTACAGAGGATCGCGGTCCACGCGTGCCTGCCCCCGACGCGGATCGCGGGCTGGCGACCTCGACGCCATCCGGTCACCGCACGTGACCCCGAGAGGCATCCACCGTGGGGGGCACGTGCCGGTGTGCGGAACGGAGGGGAACCACGTCGCCTCGTCCGCGCGCCCCCGTCGGGGGGACACGCACCTCGCCCATCCGCGTCGCTCGGTACAGCAACGAGCTCCGCGGTGCGGGGCCGTGGGGACCCGCGCCGTGCCCGGCCGCACGGCGGGACGCGCCGGGTTCTGCCGGCCCGTGCGGGCCGGCGGGTCAGGCACGCCTGACTCCGACGCGGATGGACGGCAGTCGGTGCGTGCCGGTCGGTGGGACGTGGGGGAACCACGTCGCCTCGCCCGCGCCCCCCCCTGTAGGGGCGACGCGTGCGTCGCCCGCCGCGCCACCGGCGCGGCAGCGAACCGCGCGGCCAGGCACCGCGCGCTCCGACGCGACCTCGCTCCCGCCCGCACCGCAGTCCGCGCGCAGCGGCGGCACGCCCCACCCCGCGCTCGTCCTCCGCCACACGGAAAGCGGCGGCTCCGCTTGACGCGTACCGGGAAAACCCGAGACAATCGGACCGGATCCCCGAAACGTCGCGGCCGGGCACGCCGCAGCGGTGCGCCCGGGAGAGTGTTTCTGTGCCGCACGGATCGGGGAGACAGCATGGAAGGACGACTGCCCGAAACCACACCCGGTCACCAGCGACCCCTCGTCTACTCAATCGACAAGCCGTCCGACAGCGGTGGAGGCGGCTCGGCTTGGCGATGGGTCGCCATCGGCTGCGCCGGCGCGCTCGTGCTCGCTTGCCTCTGCATCGTCGCCGCAGCGGGTACCTTCTACTTCTTGGACCTCCGCAACGCTACGCCGACGGCGCCGGTCGCGCAGCGCGACGCGACCGCCACAGCCGCCAGCCCGGCCACGCCGACCCGCACCGTCAGGCCGACCCCCTCGCCACAGCACCGAAACGCGAGTGTCCCGAGCGACTGGACCTGGTTCGACGACCCCTCCGGGGAGGTCAGCCTCGCGGTGCCGAGCGGTTGGTGGTACTTTTTCGAGTCGGAGACCTGCTGCAACGTCACGCTGGCGTCCTTCGACCCCGGCTCCTTGCCCACCGGACGGATCGACTGGGTGCCGCCCGGCTCCGGTGGCACGCACGAGGTTCCGGTAGGCGAGATCGTGGTCGATCTGTTCCGGATCGCGCCGCCGTTCGCCGACGCACGGCCGTCCTTCGGCCGCCCACCCGACGGCGAGGACATCGTCGGCGGCCGCTATCGGGCCGAGCTCTACTACGGTGCTCCGTTCACCGAATGGCCCCACGACCAAGCCATCACCTACCTCTACCAGGACGACAGCGGGAACGAGTGGTGCCTCGTCGCCTACTTCGGGACACCGTTCGACCAGGACTCCGATGCGCTCGCGACTGTGGCCACGATCCTCGCGAGCATCGTGCACCACGGAGGATGACCCGATG
>JANZZC010000167.1 GCA_026419575.1 Thermomicrobium sp.
CCGTTCAGGATCGCGGCCTGGATGGGACTCGCGCCGCGATACTTCGGCAGCAGCGACGGGTGGACGTTGAGGAAGCCGTGCGACGGCAGGTCGAGGAGGCGCTTGGGGACGAGCTCACCGTACGCCACGACTACTCCAACATGCGGGGACACGGCCACGATCCGCTCGGGAATGGCCAGATCGCGGAGCGAGGCCGGTTGCACGACCGGTAGGCCGAGCGCGAGGGCAGCGCGCTTGACTGCCGGTGGTCTCAGCTCCCTTCCCCGTCCGGCTGGCCGATCCGGCTGCGTCACCACAAGTACGATCCTGAAATCGGGTTCGCGGGCCAACCTCTCCAAGGATGGGACCGCGAACTCCGGAGTCCCGAGAAAAACGAGACGGATCGCTTCCGGTGTCGGTCTCGTCATGGGACGCTCCGCCTACCCCCGGTGCAACGCTACCACGACCGCGCCGCGTCGGGCATCATTGCGCGGGCGGTGGAGCGATGTTGCCGCGGTCAGTCTCGACGGCGCCGGAGACGAGCCAGCGCAGACCACGGGCACGAGCGTCGGTTCTCTGGGCGATCGGAGCCCTCGGCATCCTCGCGCTCGCCTTCGCACTCCGTCTGCACGGCCTCCGCTGGGATGCCGGATATCTCCTGCACCCGGACGAACGCTTCCAGCTGATGGTCGCCGTCGATCGTATCCAGTCCCCGCGGTCGCCGGTCGAACTCTTGTCCCTCCGGGACAGCCCGTGGAACCCCCGGCGCGCTGGACTGGACGGTCAACCGCAAGCCTTCGCGTACGGTGCTCTGCCACTCTACGTGCTCGAGCTCACGAGCTGGATCGTCGATCGAGCACGCCCGATCGCCTGGTGGCTTCCGCCGGCACCCGAAGGAAGCTACGCGACCCTCGCCTTCCGCGGGCGAGCGCTCTCGGCAGCGATCGATGTTGTCGGGATCGCCTTCGCGATGGCGCTCGCATGGCGAGCGTTCGGTCGGCCCGCTGCACTCGTCGCCGGTTTCCTAGTGAGTACGAGCGTCATCGCCATTCAACAGGCGCACTTCTTCGTCGTCGATCCGTGGGCCGCCGCGCTCGGCATGGTCACGCTGTGGTGCGCCTACCGTCTCGCCCGCGCTGGAACGCCACGGTGGGCCGTGTGCACCGGAGTTGCGTACGCTGCAGCGCTCGCCTGCAAGGTCAGTATGTGGCCGCTCGCGGTTCCGATCGCGGTCGCGCTCGGCTGGCGCACGTGGGGCGATGTCGGCGACCGGAGCGAGCGCTCCGCTGTCTGGAGACTCCTCACCGGAGTTCCCTGGCCAGCGACGATGCTCGCCACGATCGTTGCGTACGCCTTGCTCGAACCGTACAGCGTACTCGATCCGGTGCCGATGCTGCGCGACGTCCTGCGCGAGTGGCAGATCGCGCGCGGTGACTTGGATGTTCCCTACACTCGCCAGTACGTGGGAACCGTTCCGATCGTCTACCAGTTCGTGCAGCTCCTGCGGTGGGGATTGGGGCCGGCCTTCACAATCGTGGCGAGTCTGGCCGTCCTGGCCGCCGCCTGGTCGTTCGGGCGTGCGCTCCTCACTGTGCGGGCGACCGGCTCGGCCTCTCGGGCGTTCCTGGCCGACGACCGTCTCCTCGTGCGCACGCTGCTGGTCTCCTGGGTCGTGAGCTACGCGCTCACTGCCTGGACGAGCGAAACGAAGTACTTGCGCTACTCTCTGCCGCTGGTCGCGCCGCTCGCCGTTCTCGCGAGCGACTGGATTACGACGCGGTGGCGCGCGGCGCGCCGGTTGGTCTGGCGGGGAGCTCTCCTAGGTCTCGCTGGGCTGGTCCTCGCGGGTACCGGCACGTGGGCGGTGGCTTTCGCCACGATCTACGATCAGCCGCATACGCGGGTCAGCGCCTCGCAATGGATGGCCGCCCACATTCCGGCCGGAGCGACGCTCGGCGTCGAGCACTGGGACGACCGGTTGCCGCTGCCGTTACCCGGCCTGCTACCGGAGCAACGGTACCGCTTCGTGAGCCTGGACTGGTACGACGATCGAACGCCCGAGCAGTCCCTCGAGTACCTGAGCCAGCGACTGGCCGAAATCGACTACATCGTGCTCTCCTCGGATCGCCTGGCGGGATCGATTCCGCGCCTCCCTTGGCGCTATCCGGTGACGAGCGAGTACTACCGGCTTCTCGACAGCGGTGCGCTGGGCTTTCGGCTCGTCTACGAGGGACGGGTCGAGTCCGCGATCGGGCCGTTGCGTCTCGACGACTACGCCGCCGACGAGAGCTTCACCGTGTACGACCACCCTCGAGTCCGCATCTACCAGAAGGTGCGCTCACTGTCGGATACCGAGCTGCGCGCGCTCTTCGCATGGGCGCTGGCTCAACCGTACGTTCCGCAGCGGGAACGCCCGACAGCGTACCGGCAACTGCTCGGCATGCCGGTCGAGGCATCGACACCGGCTCAAGATATCGGTTGGGCCGACCGGTGGTTCCGATCCGACGCGCTGGCCATCGCGTGGTGGTGCCTACTGCTGGTGCTCGTGACCGCGGTCGGTCTCCCGCTCTCGCTGCGCTTTTTCCGATCGCTGCCCGATCTCGGACTCGGCCTCGCGCGGCCGCTGGGTCTCGTCCTGGTGGCGTACCCAGTCTGGCTCGGGGCGAGTTGGCGAGTCGCGCCGTTCGAGCTTCCGACGATCGTGCTCTGCTTCGGACTACTGGCTGCGCTCAGCTGGCGCCTGGGGTGGCCGGCGCTACGCGTGGTCCCGGTGCGCCGACGCTGGTGGGCGCTCGCGACGACCGAAGGGAGCTTCTGGCTCGCCTTCGGGTTCTTCCTCCTCTTGCGGTGGCGGTATCCCGATCTCTGGCATCCGTATTTCGGCGGCGAAAAGCCGATGGAACTCGCCTACATCAACGCTGTGGTGCGCAGCCGGTGGATGCCCCCGTACGATCCCTGGTTCTCGGACGGTGTCCAGAACTACTATTACTACGGTTTCTTCCTCGTCGCGCTGCTTTGGAAAGCGAGCGGACTCTTTCCGGAACGCGCCTTCCAATTGACACTGGCGACGTTCGCTGGTCTCGTCGCGGCAGCGGTCGCGACGCTCGGCATGGAGCTCGCTCGCCGGGTGACGTGCCGCGGTGCGGACGCCTGGCCTGCGACGCATCGGGGGTGGATCGTCGCGGGTGGCCTGGGGGCGGTCTGGTGGGTGCTCTTCGCGGGGAACCTCGATCCGCTGGGGCAGCTCCTTACCCGGCATTCGCTCCGGATCGACTTCTGGCAGAGCTCGCGCGTCGTCGCGAACGCGATCACCGAGTTTCCCTACTTCTCGTTTCTCTATGCGGATCTCCACCCTCACGTTCTGGCGCTACCCCTCTGGCTCACGGCCGTTGCCGTCGCGCTCGCCCGCCACAGCGAACGGAACGGGAGTTCTCTCCCAGAAGACGGCGGCAGTTGGCTCCTGCTGGTTCTTTGTGCGAGCACCGCCGCAGTGGTCAACAGCTGGGACCTGCCGCTGGCCGCAGCACTGATCGTCGCCGGGACCATCGCGATCATCCGCCCGCGGTCTCCGAAGGGCTGGGGCGCGGTCGTGCTGTTGGGTGCACTCGGTCTGGCGGCGTCACGTCTCTCCTACTGGCCTTTCTACGAACGTTTCGTGAGCCCGGTCACCTCGATCCGGCTCGCACGATTCAGCAGCGCACCTAGCGAACTCTTTTTCCATTTCGGCTTACTCCTCGCCTTGCCGATCGTTGCCGCGCTCATCCTCGGTCTCCGGTCTTCCCCTGGCTCGGTCCGCTGCGGCGCCATCGCGGCAGCCACAGCGACGGCCGGCTTCGCGCTCGGAACGCTCGGCCGAATCGCCACGGAGAGCCCGCCGAAGGCGGAACAGGTCGTCTGGCTGCTCGCTCTCCTGACGGTCCTCTTTGCGCTCGTCGCTTACGGACTCCCGCTCTTCGGTTTCGACCCCGCGCTTCCGGAGACGCGATCGGCGATGGTGGTTCTCGGGCTGGCCTCTGGTGCTCTCGCCGCCTGGCGGATGGGAGCGGCCATCTTCCTGATCGCCTGTTCCTTCGCCGCGATCTGGCTGGCGGTCCACTGGCGTCGCCGCGCAGCGCCGGTCGTGGCGCTGTGGGCGCTCGGTGCCGGAGCGGTGCTCGCGGCGGAGCTGTTCGTCGTCGTCGACGACCTGTACGGATCGCCGTGGGAGCGGATGAACACCGTGTTCAAGTTCTTCAACGAGGCCTGGCCGCTCCTCGCAGTCAGCGGCTGGGCGCTCGTCCTGTGGGCCTGGACCCACCCCGGTCGCGCCCGCACCACCGTCGCCACGGGACTCGTCGGCCTTCTGTTCGCCCTCTCCGCGCTCTACCTCGTTCTGGGCACGCCCTCACGGCTGGCGCTTCGTCTCCCG
The DNA here is from genome assembly GCA_026419575.1 of Thermomicrobium sp. GTDB lineage: Bacteria > Chloroflexota > Chloroflexia > Thermomicrobiales > Thermomicrobiaceae > Thermomicrobium. The sequence continues at coordinate 4,388 of JANZZC010000167.1, forward strand.
TCGACGCCGAATCCCGGCAGTCTCGACGGCTATGCCTGGATGATCGGCGGACGCTACACCAACAGTCTGGGTCAGCCGATCGACACGACGGAGGATTACACCGTCATCCAGTGGTTGCGTTCCCACGTCACCGACAATGCGGTCGTCCTGGAGGCCTCGATCGGCCCCTACCGCGGCAACGGTGCGCGCATCTCGAGCGCGACCGGTCTGCCGACCGTGCTCGGCTGGGATCGGCACGAACGGCAACAACGCACGATCGTCGCACCGATCGATGGGACGGTACGCACAGTCTCGCCGCTCGGCGACGCGATCGACCAGCGGTTGCGCGACGTGCGCGAACTGTACGACTCGACCGACCCCGCGCGCAAGGAGGAACTGTTGCGCCGCTATCGTGTCCGGTACGTCGTCGTTGGACCGGTCGAACGTCTCTGGCGTGTGCAGCCGGGGTTCGCCGGGGCCTCGGTACCGGACGAACCGTACGCCTCGCCCGAAGGATTGGCGACGTTCGCGGCCCTGGAGGGTCACGCGCTTCGGCGGGTCGCGACGTTCGGTGACACGGTGATTTACGAAGTACTTCCCCCAGTGGAGGGATAGCGAGAAGCGATGCAGGAGTTCTGGCTCGCGCTCGCATGGGAAGCGGCTTGGCTGGCCTGCGGTGTCGCGGTCCTCCCGATCGTTCGATGGCTTGCCGGAAACGATCGCTTGGGGGGTGCGATTTCGCTGGCCGCCGGGCCGGCGCTCGTCGTACTTCCGGTGTGGTGGCTCGGCACGACGACGAGCTTGTCGTTCACCCGGCTGGTTCTCGTGATCGGGTTCCTCGTCATCACGGTGGCCGGTTGGTCGCTGGCGTGGTTGGGACGCGTGCCCCGAGCGACGATCGTCTCTATCCTGCGGACCTCGGCCATCCTCGGGATACCCCACGCGGTGCTCTTCGCGGGCTACACGCTCTTCCGGGGATTCGCCCCCGAGATCCGGTATACGGAGAAGCCGATGGAGCTGGCGTTTCTCTCGGCCGCGACCGTGGCCGAGCGCCTCCCCGTCGGTGACCCCTGGTTCGCCGGGTATCCGATCAATTATTATGTCTACGGCTACGTCGAGATGGGGGCGTTGGCCAAAACGCTCGGCGTCGCGCCGGAAGTCGCGTTCAACTTGGCGTTGGCCTCGCTGTTCGCGAGCGCGGTGGTCGCCGCGGGCGCGGTCGCGGCGGAACTCGCCGGTATCGGACGCTCCGGCTCGCGGGCCGGGCTCCGCGCTGCCGGACTTGCGACGCTCTTCCTCGTCGGTGCCGGGAACTGGGAGACAGCGTGGCGACTCGTCCGAGATCCGCAAGGCACGCTCGCTGCATCGTGGTGGACAGGTCCGGGGTGGAACGCTTCGCGGGTCATCGTCGACAGCGGTTTCCCGTGGGGCGGCGAACCCAGACCGACGATCAACGAGTTTCCGGCCTTCTCCTTCGTCCTGGCGGATCTCCATCCGCATCTGCTCGGCTTGCCGCTGCTCGTCGCGTACGTGGCGAGCCTGGCATCCACCGTGCTCGGCACGGCCCCGCTGAGAGGAACAATCCTCACCGGCATCGTCTTGGGCTGCGTCTGGATCACGAATACCTGGAGCGTGCCTCTCGCCGTGGTCGTCGCCGCGCTGGCGTTCGCCTGTCGCTGGGGCACCGACGTTCGGCGGAGCATCGGGCTCGGTATCGTCGGACTCGCCCTGGCGATGCTCGTAGCTCTCCCCTTTCAGCGGCTCTACGTCCCGTCGTACGGACTCGCGACGAGCGAACTCCCTCCCGCGATCGCGCGACTTCCGATGCTCGGCTGGCTCGTCCGGACGGTCGGTGTCGTCGTCTGGGAGCGGAGCTCCTTCGGTGAACTCGTCCGCGCCTGGGGCACTCTCCTGCTTCCGGGCTTCGTCGTCGTCGCGCGGGCGATCGGCATGGTTCCGGAATCGCATCGTCCTCGAGCCGGCTATGTCTTCGGCTTCGTCGGGTTCGTCGTCGTGCTCGCCTTGGCCAGCCGTACGCCAGCGATCCTCATTTTCGGCCTCCCGGCGATCGCCGCTCTCGTCGTCTTCGCGCTCGGTGACCGGACAGGGCTCGTTCCCCGCTTCGCGCTCGGTCTTCTGGCTGCGACCTGGCTCGCCCTTCTCGGTATCGAATTCTTTTTCCTGCGCGATGCGTTCGGCGATCGGATGAATACGGTGTTCAAGGTCGGGTTCGACGCCTGGGTTTATCAGGCGATCGCCATCCCGGTCGCGATGCTGACCGTGCCCGCTGGGCAGGCACGCCGATGGATCGCAGTCAGCCTCGTGACCATCGCGCTCGGGCTGGGTCTCCTCTACACGCCGCTGTCGGCTTGGAAATGGACCGACGGTTTCCGCGAGTTCCGCGGGCTGGACGGCCTGCGCTACCTCGCCCGCACCTTCCCTGACGAGTACCTCGCGTCGACCTGGCTGCGGGCGCAGGCGCCGGCTGATGCCGTCCTCGTCGAGGCTCCCGGCTGTTCCTACGGCGCGCTCGATGCGTTACCGTTCAACCGTGTTTCCATCGTCACAGGCCGGGCGACGCTCGTCGGGTGGGACGGCCACGAGTACCAGTGGCGACGAGGAAGCCCCGAGCAACTCTCCGAACTGGAGTCCCGTCGGCGTCAGGTGGAGCGACTCTACGAGGAACCGGATGCCGCGTTCGTCGCCGACCTGCTCGACCGCTACGGAGTTCACTACGTCTACATCGGCACCCTGGAACGAACCGGTCTCGGTTCGTCCTGCCGGTCGCTCGAGCGACCGAATGCGGAGCGCTTGGCGGCGACGCTCCGCACGCTGGGCTGGGAACCGGTGTTCGAGCGGGGCCAGGTCGCGGTCTATGGTCGTCCGGACGATCGACAGGTGCGTTGACCGGCCGGGCGACCCGTGCTACCATCGGAGTGCCACGTCACGCGTGGCGACGGTGAAGTGTGGCCCTGACCTCGAGGCGAGGAGGATCGCGATCAGTACGACACGACCGTTGCGGGTGAACGAGCGGATTCGGGTTCCTGAAGTCCGCGTCATCGACGAAACGGGGAAGAATCTCGGGGTCTTTCGGACGGAGGAAGCGCTGCGGCTGGCGCGCGAGCGCGGTCTCGACCTCGTCGAGGTGCAGCCGAACGCGATCCCGCCAGTCTGCCGGATCATGGATTACGGCAAGTACCGGTACGAGGAGAGCCGGCGGGAGCGGGAGTCGCGCAAACGGCAGAAGGTGATCGAGGTCAAGGAGATCCGGCTGCGGCCGCGGATCGACACCCACGACCTCGAGACGAAGGTACGGCAGATCCAGCAGTTCCTTGCCGACGGAGCCAAGGTCAAGGTATCTGTCCTCTTCCGCGGACGCGAGATCGTCTATCAGGATCTGGGAGGGCGGGTGCTGCAACGCGTTCTCGAGTCGCTCGGAAGCAAGGCGGTCGTCGAACAGGCACCGCACCTGGAGGGACGCACGTTGGTCATGCTGCTCGCTCCCGGCCGGAGCGACGCGGGACGGGCCAGCGACAAGAGCGAGGAAGAGCAGGAGCACTGAGATGCCCAAGATGAAGACCAAGAAGGCCGCTGCGAAGCGATTCAAAATCACCGGTTCCGGTAAGGTCATGCGCATGCGGAGCGCACGGAACCACAATCGTCTCAAGAAGGCACCGCGCGTGCGCCGATCGTTCGACAAGATGGTTCCTGTTCACCCGTCGGACGAGCATCGGGTCCGCCCGCTGTTGCCGTACGCCTGGTGAATCCAATCCGAGGAGACGAGGGAGCACGATGGTTCGCGTCAAGCGCGGAGTCACGAAGCGCCGTCGACACAAGAAGATCCTCGAACTGGCTAAGGGGTACCAGCTCGGGCGCAGCAAGCTGTACCGGCATGCGAACGAGGCTGTCCTGAAGGCGCTGCGGTACCAGTACCGCGACCGACGAGCCCGCAAGCGCGACTTCCGACGCCTCTGGATCGTACGCATCAACGCTGCGGCTCGGCAGCATGGCCTGCCCTACCGCGACTTCATCCACGGGCTCAAGCAAGCGGGCGTCGAAATCGACCGCAAGATGCTCGCCGATCTGGCGGTGCATGACCCCGCAGCCTTCGGCCGGCTGGTCGAGGTAGCGCGTCAGGCCCTGTGACCGGCGTCATCACGAGTCGTCGTCATCCGTTGGTGCAGTTCGCCCGTTCCCTGCGTGAGCGCCGAGCGCGCGAGCGGGAACGGGCGTTCCTCGTCGAGGGACCGCGCATCATCACCGAGGCCCTGGAGGCCGGTTTTCGGCCTCAGCTGCTCTTCTTCGTCCCCGATTTGTGCGGAGCGACGGAAGCCCCGGTCATCGAACGTGCCCGTGCGCTCGGCGTTCGGCTCCTACCGATCGGCCCATCGGTCCTCGAGTATCTCGCCGAAACCGTCACTCCTCAGCCGGTGATCGCCGTCTTCTCCTACCCGACCATTCCGTTGACCGTCCCCGCGGAGGAAGCCTGGTTGGTGCTGGTCGTCGATCGCCTCCAGGATCCGGGGAATCTCGGCACGTTGCTGCGGTCGGCGTGGGGCGCCGGGGCGCATGCGGTGCTGCTCGCACCGGGGACGGTCGATGCGTACAACCCTAAAGTCGTCCGCGCTGCGGCAGGCGCCCACTTCCATCTTCCCATCCAGGAAGTCTCTTACGACCGGCTGGATGCGCACGTCCTCGCGATCGGTCAGCGGGTCGTCGCCGATGCGCGCGCGCCGACGGCGTACGACGAACTCGACTGGACTCGCCCCTCGCTGCTCGTCATCGGCAGCGAAGCCCACGGAGTCAGCGCCGAAGCGCATCGGTTGGCGACCCACCGGGTCGCGATCCCGTTGCGGGGCGGCCTCGAATCGCTCAATGCTGCCGTCGCTGGCTCGGTCATCCTCTTCGAGGCAGCGCGACAACGGCGCGTTGCCCAGCGTCGAGCCACTACCGCGAAGTAGTCGCGCCCCTCTTGCAAAATCCGTTGAACGTGCTATAGTGACGGTGATCTCTGATGGAGATCAGGGATTGGGAAGGTCAACAAGGGGGTCGAACCATGCGGAAGAGCGATCTCGTCAAAGCGGTAGCGGAGCGGACGAACGCGCGGCAAAGCCAAGTCGCACCGATCGTGAACGCCGTGTTCCAGACGATTCAAGAGGCCCTCGCTCGGGGCGAGGAGGTTAGCATCGCCGGCTTCGGGACGTTCCGCGTCAGCGAGCGGGCGCGTCGTCGTGGGCGCAACCCGCGCACCAACGAGCCGATCGAGATTCCGGCTCGCCGGAGCCCGAGCTTTCGACCTGGCACGCAGCTCAAGCGGGCAGTCGCTGGGCGTTGAGAACGGCTCCTTCGGACCAGGAAGCAGCACGTGGAGCCGGGAAAGGACGGTATCTCGGCTCCACGCTCGCTCAGATATCGAGGTTGCGCACTTCCCGTGCGTGCGCCTGGATGAAGCGCTTCCTGGGCGGCACCGCCGACCCCATCAGCATGTTGAAGGTTTCGTCCGCTTTCACCGCATCTTCGATTGTCACCTGGAGGAGCGTACGGCGCGCCGGATCCATCGTCGTTTCCCAGAGTTGCTCCGGGTTCATCTCGCCGAGCCCCTTGTAGCGCTGCACGTCCCAGGTTTTGCCGTCGCCCCGGTTGAGGATCGCATCGCGTTCTTCGTCCGAGTAGACGTAATAGATCTCTTTCCCGCTCTGGAGCCGGTACAGCGGCGGCTGCGCGATGAAGAGGTGTCCGTCGACGATCAGCCCCTCCAGGTACCGGAAGAAGAACGTGAGGAGCAGCGTACGGATGTGCGCGCCGTCGACGTCGGCATCGGTCATCAAGATGATCCGATGGTAGCGGAGCTTTGAGCGGTCGTACTGATCGCCGATTCCCGTGCCGAGCGCCGTGATGAGCGCGCGGATCTCCTCGTTGTGCAGCATCCGGTCGAGCCGAGCCTTCTCGACGTTCAGAATCTTGCCGCGCAGTGGTAGCACGGCTTGGAACCGACGGTCCCGCCCCTGCTTGGCCGAACCACCGGCAGAGTCACCCTCCACGATGTAGAGTTCCGCCTTCGCTGGATCTCGCTCCGTGCAATCCGCGAGCTTGCCCGGCAGACTCAAGGTATCGAGCGCGCCCTTGCGTTGCACCAGCTCCCGCGCCTTGCGCGCCGCCTCGCGGGCGCGTGCCGCCGTGAGGCACTTCTCGATGATGCGGCGAGCGATCGACGGATTCTCTTCCAGATACGTCGAGAACGACTCGTACACGACCGATTGGACGATACCGGCGACCTCGGCGTTGCCGAGCTTGGTCTTCGTCTGCCCCTCGAACTGAGGTTCCGGGAGCATCACGGAGATGATCGCCGTGAGGCCCTCGCGGACGTCCTCACCGCTCGGGTTCGGGTCGCTCTCCTTGAGCAGCCCGTGACGACGGGCGTATTCGTTGATCGCGCGCGTGAGCGCCGCCTTGAAGCCGGTGACGTGCGTCCCGCCATCGATCGTGTTGATGTTGTTGGCGAACGCATGAGTCGACTCGGCGAACCCGTCCGTGTATTGGATCGCGACTTCGACGAGGCACCCGTTGACTTCACGCTTGACGTAGAACGGCTGCGGATGCAGGACGTCCTTCGTCTTGTTCAGGTGCCGGACGAAGGAGACGATCCCTCCCTCGAAGTAGAACGTCATCTCGGTATCGTTGCGTTCGTCGAGGAAATGGATGGTCAATCCGCTCGTCAGGTACGCGATCTCACGGAACCGCTGCAGCAGTACCTCCGACTGATAGTCGAGCGTCCGGAAGATCTGACGATCCGGCAGGAAGACCGTCTCCGTTCCGTGATCGTCGCCGTCGGTCTCGCCGATCGTCTCGACCGGTGTCACCGGGACTCCCCGCTGGTACCGTTGTCGGTAGATCTTGCCGTCGCGCCGGACGGTGACCTCGAGCCATTCCGAGAGGGCGTTCACGACCGACGCGCCGACGCCGTGCAGACCGCCGGAAACCTTGTAGCCGCCGCCCCCGAATTTCCCACCGGCATGCAAGGTCGTCATGATGACCTCGAGGGCCGACTTACCGACCTTCGGGTGGATATCGACGGGAATACCGCGCCCGTTGTCCCGGACTCTGACCGATCCATCGCTGTGGATCGTGATGTCGATCCGGTCGCAGAAGCCAGCCAGTGCCTCGTCGACGCTGTTGTCCACGATCTCGTAGACGAGGTGGTGCAAACCGCGGACATCGGTGCTCCCGATGTACATTCCCGGGCGGCGTCGTACCGCTTCGAGTCCCTCGAGTACTTGAATAGCACTGGCATCGTATCGCGTGTCGACCTTCGTCATGGTTGTCGTTCCTCTACCCTCTCCTGCTGCGCTTGCATGCTCAGGTGCCGCAAGACGCTGACGATACGCTCCCGATAGTAGAGCAAGCTGGCGACCATGAGCCCGGTCGCGATGTAGGCGTAGCTCAGGAGCGCGAAGGGTACCGCGAGCACGTTGGTCGTGAAGACACGGAGTGCTAGCGGCAAGCCGAGCTGGATCATGGTCACCGCAGCGATGAAGCGCACCGTCGGCCAGAAGGCGACCCGGAGGATGCCGATACTGTAGCCGATCGAACGGAAGGGGCCGCTCGCGCTCATCACGATCGCGTCCTCGACGAAGAACGTGCCGAGATAGAAGACTAGTGCTCCCACGACGGAGAGGATGGTGAACAGGCTCAAGACCAACGACTCCAGGCCAAGCAGGGTCGCGACCAGGAGCACCGCGCCGGCGAGAAAAGACAGGCCGAGCGCGCCGAGCAGCACGAGCCCCAAGTATCCCAGCATCGTCGCCGTGTTGCGAGCGGCAGCGCGGGCGAAACGACGGGTCTTGAACCGTTCCCCGCGCACGATGTCCGCTAGGAGCGTCCAGTACGTCATGCTGATCGCGATACCGAGTACGAAGAGCAGGACTCCAGCGAGAGCTGCCCAGAGGGGCGCGACCGAAATCTCCGGCGGCTGGTACGGTACGGCGAACGTCTGCGGCCCGAGCGCGGAAACGAGACTCGGGAGCGAGCTCGCGAGCACCGACATCAAGTCGATCTCTTCGCCCAGGGCCTGGAGGACCGTTCCTTGCTGCCCCGGGAGCGCACCGTTGCGCACGAGCGCACTCGTCAGCGACGAGACGAGTTCGCGGGCCGGCAGACGCGGACCGAGCCACAGCAGCACATCGACGAGAACGGGAACCGAGACGAGATACGGGCGACGATTGACGATCGAGAAGGCGGTACCGAGCGTGTCGATGACGCCAGCCGGTGCATGTTCACGCGCTGGACGCGACGAGACGGTTCCCACAGCCCCTCCATCGTCAATAGCGTCCGAGCTCCAAGAGACGCTCGTCGCTGATCCCGAAGTAGTGCGCGAGTTCGTGAAGCACGGTGCGGCGCACCAGTTCGCCCAGCTCCTCGCGGTTCCGTGCTGCCCGGCAGAGCGGACCGCGAAACAGGGTGATGACATCGGGCGGCACTAGGCCGTAGCCGCTCGTGCGTTCCGTCAGCGGTACCCCCTCGTACAGTCCGAACAGGGTTCCGCCCCGCATTCCGGCAACCCGCCGATGCCGGACCCGTGGCTCCTGCTCGACGACGACCGCGACGTTGTCCAGGGCGCTTCGGAACGGTTCGGGAAGCGTGTCGAGGACCTCCGCGACCAGCGCTTCGAATGCTCGTCGCGACAAGTGTACCGGCATCACGCCCCCTGTCGTCCAACCCGAACAAGTATACCAAATCGACGTCGGCGGCGATTCTCAGCGGGGAGCGAGCGCCGCCTCGAGGAGTGCTCGCGCGATCGGCAAGGCCACCTGCCCGCCCGAGCCTCCATGCTCCACCACGACCGCTACCACGACTCGCTTCCCGTCGCGTTCACCGAAGCCGACGAACCAGGCGTGCGGCGCCCCGCTCCCGACCTCGGCGGTCCCGGTCTTTCCTCCGACGACCGCTCCCTCGATCCGTGCGTTCCGGGCATAGCCGTGCTCGACCGACCAGATCATGAGGTCACGAACCTGAGCGGCCGTCCCTTGGCCGAACGCGCGCCGCCAGGTGGTCGGTTTCCGGGACTCGACCAGCGAGCCGTCCGGGCGGCGAACCTCCTGCACGAGAAACGGCTCCGGAACCGTACCATCCCGCACCACCGCGGCGGTTACGAGTGCCATCTGCAGCGGGGTGACCAGAAGTTGTCCCTGGCCGAAGGCAGTCTCCGCGATCCCCACTCGGCTCGTCAGGAACTCAGGGGTACCGGCGATTTGGCTCGGCGCTATCGGGAGGTCGAAGGGAATCGCTTCCCCGAAGCCGACGGCCCTCGCCATCGCTTCGAGACGTTGGGAGCCGAGCTGAAGGCCGATCTGGGCGAAGACCACGTTGAGCGAGTAACCGTAGGCTTCGCGCACCGTGAAGCTCACGCGCGACGGGTCGGGCCGGTTCTGCTCGATGATGACACGGGAGTCGATAGCGAGCGCGCCGTCGTCACGGTACACGGTGTCCGGTTGGGCGATACCGAACTCGAAGGCCGCCGCTGCCGTGATCGTCTTGAATGTCGAGCCTGGGACGTACAGACCTTGCACCGGACGCAGCAAGAGCGGTCCGCGTCCGTCCTCTTCGAGCGACCGGAGGTACGCACGCGCTCGCTCGATGTCCTCCCTGGTCGCTCCCAGTGGCACGCTCAAGCGGTTGGGATCGTATCCGGGTGACGTGACCAAGGCGAGGACGGCGCCCGAATCGGCGTCGAGGACCACGATCGCACCGGTCCGGTCGGCGAGCTCCGTTTGCCCGAGTTCTTGCAGCTCGGGATCGATCGTGAGCACGACGTCGTTGCCTCGCCGATTGCGGTGGAGTATGCCGTCCAACCAGGTCCTCCAGTTCGAGACCGCCTGCCCGGAGAGTACGTCGTCGTAGGCTGCCTCGATGCCAGTCGCGCCGAAGAGTCCGGGCGAGTAATACCCAGCGAGATACGCTGCTGAAGCTCGCTCGTAGACGCGACGCCGTTGCCCATCGGGGCCGACGACGTCCTGTGCCACGATCGTGCCGTCGCGCATGAGGATGCGTCCACGGACGGCATCGCGTTGCCCCAGGTAACGCCGCACATCGACGACGCCGCTGGTCGGATCGGAGGCACGCGCCAGGATCCGCTCGCGATCCAAGAGCTGCGCGCGCACGATCTGGATCGCAACGAGCCCGAATCCGACCGTCAGGGCCAGCCCGACATGGACGACCGGACGCGCCGTGCGAGCGAGCGGCGCGCGCGGCCAGAGCGCCACGGACCACAGTACGGCGACGAACGCGAGCAGCAGGAGCCAGCGTGGATCCGCACGGTCATCCGTCCGGAGCACGCCGTACGTGATCAGCAGCAGCGATGCGAGCATGGCACTCGTCTGCACCAGGCGCCACATATCGGTCAGCCACGAGCCGCTTCGCTGGCACGGAGCAGCAGCCCCACGATGATGAAGTTCGTGATGAGCGAGCTACCTCCGGCACTGATGAACGGCAGCGTGATCCCGGTCAACGGGAGCAGCCGGACGTTCCCAGCGAGAATGATGAGAGCCTGCAATCCCAGCACCGAGACCAGCCCGATGCTCAGCAGGCGGACGTAGCTGTGACGGATGCGCACCGCGATGAAGAGACCACGCATGACGAGCGCCACGTACAGTCCGACGATCGCCACGCTGCCGAGACTGCCCAATTCCTCCGCGAGGGCAGCGAACGCGTAATCCGTCGCGACGACGGGTATCGCCTGTGGATAGCCGAAACCCAACCCCGCTCCCAAGATATGGCCGTGCGCGAACGCCAGGTCAGCCTGGACGGGCTGCATGCCGATTCCGCTGGGCTTGGCCCACGGATCGAGCCAGATCTGCACGCGTTGGTCGACACGCGGGAAGAGGCGCAGCGCCACGGCGACCGCAGCCGCGAAGGCCAGGAGTCCACCGGCGACGTAGAGCGGTCGCCCGGAGACGACGTACAACATGACCAAAAAGATGCCGAACAGAAGCAGAGCATTCCCCAGGTCGTTCTGGAGTACGACGGCGAGGATCGAAATTCCCCACATCGCGACCAACGGAACGAGGTAGGGCAACGGCGGCAAGCGGAACGGGCCGACCTGGTAGCTGCTGGCGATCAGTTCCCGGTGGTCGTCCAAGTATCCAGCGAGAAAGAGGACGAGCAGAACCTTCACCAGTTCCCCGGGCTGGAGCGTGATCGGTCCGAGATCGATCCAGAGGCGCGCCCCCGAACCGAGATCGGTGCCGAAGAGCATGGTGAAGACGGTCAAGCCGAGCGCTGCGACCGCCCAGGTGTAGCGGAGACGGCGCAGCACGTCGAAGCGGCGCACGAGCGCCACCGTGATCCAGAGCGCCACGAAGGCCACCAGAAGGTACGCCAGCTGTCGCTGGCTCAGCGAGGCCCAGACCCCCGTTTCGGAGATCGTCGGCCCGAGACGCTGGCTCAGGAGCAAGCCGAGGCAGCTCAACATCACCACGATCGGGAGAAGGAGCTGATCGGCGCGCACGCGGAGCACGGTGAGCCACAGGTTCGTGAGCAGAACCGCTACGATGAAGACGAGGCTGACCGTAAGATCCGACCACGACCAGCGCGTCTCGCCGCGTCGAGCCAGGTAGATCGTCAGGAGCCCCACCAGCGACGTCGCGGCTGGAACGACGAGGAGTTGCAACTCGAGCCAGCGCAGACGCGCTTCTCTCGTCATGACCTAGACCGGGAGATACTTCCCGAGCAAGAGCGAATAGCGTTCCCGGATCTCCCGGGGAATCGCATCCGGGCGCGTCACGATCGCGTATTGGAGCGCCGAGCTGCAAGAACATCGACCGGGAAGGTGCCGCAGGCGGGGCACGAGCTCCCGCAAGGTTCGCTGCGCTGCCTCCACGTTCTGCTGGAGGCGTTCGAGCACGACCGTGACGGAAACGGGCTCCTCCTCGCTGTGCCAGACATCGTAGTCGGTCACCAGAGCGACGATCGCGAAACAGAGCTCGGCTTCGCGGGCCAAACGGACCTCGGGCATCGCCGTCATTCCGATGATGTCCATCCCCCACGACCGGTAGAGCCGGGATTCGGCCTTGGTGGAAAACTGCGGCCCCTCGATGCAGAGGTACGTTCCACGCTCGTGCACCCGTGGGCCAGCTGCGATACTCGCCTGCACCAACGCCTCGCGCAATTCGGGACAGAAGGGTTCGTCGAGCGCAACATGGACGACCGGCCCCTCCTCGTCGAAGAACGAACGGGAACGACGCACGGTGCGGTCGATGACTTGATCGGGTACGACGAAGTCGAGCGGCCTGATCTCTTCCCGGAGACTTCCCACCGCGCTAACCGAGACGACCCAGCGGACGCCGAGCGCCTTGAGTGCCCAGAAGTTGGCGCGCGCCGGAACGCGACTGGGGCTGTGCTGATGGGCACGGCCGTGCCGCGGCAGGAAGGCGACACGCATGCCTTGCAGCGTCCCGATGGTGATCGCATCGCTCGGCTCGCCGAATGGGGTGGTCAGACGCACCTCTTCGATATCCTCGAGGTCCGCCATTCGATACAAGCCGCTGCCGCCCAGAACCCCGAGTTCCGCTCGCATCCGCGCTGCCCTCCGCGTCGCGTTTCGCGATGACCGGCACGCTACACTACGGCGGGAGGTGACCCGCCGCATGCAGTTGCAGGATAGCATCACCACCTCTCGATCGTCGCCGGAAAGTCAGGAACCGACGCTCTGGAGAGAAACGCTCATCGCCCTCTCGACGCTGCTGGCGCTGATCTGGTGGGTGACGGTGCTGCCGCGCCTTGCGGCCATCGCCGTCCCCGAGGACGCTGCTTCCACTGCGCTACTTCCTGGAACCACCGTTCTCCCAGATCCTCGCGTGCACACGGCCGGTGACTGGGTGGTGCAGACCATCGGCGACGAGCGGTTCGTCGCCACGCGGAACGAAGGCGATACCTTGCGCTTTGCCTTCGTCGGCACGCGCGTCGCGCTCGTCGTTCGAACCGGCCCGGATGCGGGTCCTGTCCTCGTTCGCCTGTGGAGCGAGACGGGTTCGCACGGCCCCGCGCAAGTCTCCGAAACGGAACTCGATCTCGGGCGTGCATCGACCGGTATCGACACGATACCGCTCGCGCGTGGCCTGGTGCCGGGGAGCCACGTCGTCGAGCTGCGAAATCTCTCGACCGCCGAACTCGCGGCCGGCGCGATCGTCGTCGGGAACGAACCCGGAGTCTGGTGGGCCTGGCTGGGTCCGATTGCGCTCGGTATCGTGGCGTCGGTGTGGTGCTTCTACCGAATGTGGCGAGCCCTCGTGCGGCGGCTCGGCTGGTCGTTCGGTGACGGAGAACGGTGAGGGTGCAGGGTGGGATCCGCCCTGGAGCTCTGGAAACGAGCGCTCGCTGAGGCGAGCTGCCGCGAGGCGATAGCGGTCGCAGCCGGTATCGCGCTGCTCGTGCTCCTCGCACTCGATTGTCCGCCCCCGCTCGCCATGCTCCTCCTCGGAGGTCTCGTGGCGCTCGCGACCGTGCGACGAGCAGCAGCGGTTCTCCTGGTCGCCGCGGTCGTCCCGTTCGCGCCTGTCCAGGTGACCGTTGGAGACGCACGGTTTTCGGTTCTCGAGGTGGCAGCGTGTGGGGCGATCGCTGGCGTTGCCCTGGGCGAGCTGGTCATGATCGCGGTCGGCCGTCGATGGCGTGCCCTTTCGGAGCAGGTGCGCGCGCTCGCCGTCCGCGCCCGCTTTGTCCCGTTAGCGCTGCTCCTCCTGGTCGTCGGTACCGCATCGCTGGGTGTGGTGGCAGATCCCGCGCATCTCCGGGAGAGCGTGCGGGAATGGCGGTGGGTGATCGTCGAGCCGATCGCCTGGTACGTGGCAGCCCTCTGGGTACTCAGGAACGGAACGTACCGAGGCCGCCTTCTCTCGCTGTGGATCGCCGGCACGCTGGTCGCCGCACTGTGGTGCCTCGGTCAGTGGTTCCTCGGTGGGGGGCTGGCCGTTGAAGGGGTTCGGCGGCTGGCTGGGTTCTACCCGCACCCCAACGCTGCGGCGCTGGCCCTGGAGCGAGCCGCACCGGCAGCCGCAGCGCTCGCTCTGCGCTCCCGGCGCGGTCGCGCTCTCTGGGGAGTCGGAGCTGCGACCATCGCCCTGGCGACGGTTCTGACGTTTTCCCGGGGTGCGATCATGGCCCTGACGGTGTCGCTGGTGATCGCGACGCTCCTCGCGGGCTACCGCCGTCTCGGAGTCGGACTCGCGGTCGGCTCGTCGCTGCTGCTCGTGCTCGCCATCCTGACCTTCCCGCAACGGTTCCGCGCCGACTTCGCCGGCGGAAGCGAGGGACTGCGCCTCGCGATCTGGCGCAGCACAGTGCGCATGCTCGCGGATCGACCCCTCACCGGAGTTGGACTCGACCAGTATCTCTATCAGTACGCTCCGCGGTACGTCGAACCGGTCGCCTGGCTCGAGCGGTTCACGAGTCATCCGCACAATCTCGTGTTGGACGCGTGGGTGCGGCTGGGAGTCGGTGGACTCATCGCTCTCGGTTGCGCCGTGTGGTTGGTCCGACGGACCGCCCGGCTGCACGATCCCCTGGACCTCGCGGTCTGCATGGGCCTGCTCGCGGGCTCGGTGCACGGAATCGTCGATCGAGGATACTTCGCGCCGGATCTGGCGCTCTCGTTTTGGCTCGCTGCTGCCATACTTGATGTGCCGCGCACCGCACCGAGCGCGGCAAGCGCGACCAGGAGGTAGCCGTGCGTGTCTTGGTGACCGGTGGCGCGGGGTTCATCGGTTCGCATCTCTGCGAGGCCTTGCTCGCTGAAGGGCACGAAGTCGTCGCCGTCGACAATCTACTGACTGGGCGCCTCGAGAACATCGCGCACCTGCTGTCGCATCCGCGCTTCCGTTTTTTCCAGCAAGACGTCCTCGAGTTTGAGTTGATGCCGGTCGACGCGATCTACCATCTCGCGAGCCCTGCAAGCCCGGTCGGTTACCGTCGGTACCCGATCGAGACACTGGTCGTCAATTCGCTGGGCACCCTACGCCTCCTCGAGGGGGCGAAGGAGTACGGAGCTCGGTTCGTCTTCGCCTCCACGTCCGAAATTTACGGGGATCCGCTGGTGCACCCGCAGTCGGAGGAGTATTTCGGCAACGTCAACCCGGTCGGCCCGCGGAGCTGCTACGACGAAGGAAAGCGTTTCGGCGAAGCAGCGACGATGGAGTTCGTGCGAGAGTACGGCGTCGATGCCCGGATCGCACGGATTTTCAACACCTACGGTCCACGGATGGACCCGCACGACGGGAGGGTCGTACCCAACTTTATCATGCGCGCCTTGCTCGATGAACCGCTGGAAATCTATGGTGACGGGCGGCAGACTCGCTCGCTCTGCTTCGTCTCGGACATGGTGGCCGGCCTGCGACTCCTCATGGAGCGGGATGGGCTCGCGGGAACCGTCGTCAATCTCGGTAATCCGGACGAGCGGACGGTGCTGGATCTGGCGGAGCTGATCCGTCGATTGACCGGCTCCTCCGCTCCGCTCGTGTTCCTTCCCCCGCGACCGGACGATCCGGGAAGACGCTGCCCCGACATCCGGCGGGCCCGCGAACTCCTCGGTTGGGAGCCGCTCGTACCGTTGGAGGCCGGACTGGTCGAAACGATCGCCTATTTCCGGGACGTCGTTGCCCAAATCGCGGTCCGCGATGAGTGAAGCGCTCCGGATGGCTCGTGCGACCGCGAACCACCGCTGGTTCCTCCTGATAGGCGGGATCGTCGGAGCTCTGGTCGTCGTCCTCCCGTTGCCGCTCGGGCTCGGGATCGTCGGCGGCGCGATAGTCGCCGGCGCGAGCGCCTTCGCACCCGGGCTGATGGCGTCGCTGCTGATCCTCTCCGTGCCAGTGCAGGACGTCGTGCGGTTCCCGGTCGGCGCCTTCGGGGTGACCGCGACCCAACTCGCCCTGGCCGCGACGACGATCGCCTTGCCGGTCGTCGTTCTGGCTGGCAGCAAGCGGTTCCGTTTTCCGCTGGTCGCCCAGCTCCTGCTGGTCTACCTGCTCGTGCAATTGGTCTCACTGGCCGTTGCGCCCAACGTCCTGTACGGGATCGCCACGATCTACCGGTGGCTCGCCGCGTTGGTCGCCTTCCTCGCGGTCATCCATTTCTACGATTCCCGGCGTGCTGTCGTGCTGCTCGCGACTGCGCTCGCTGCGGTCGCCCTCGCCGAGATCGGCTTCGGAGCGATCCAGAGTGCGCTGGGTATCGCTCCGCCGAGTTTCCTCGTATCGAGCGGCATCTACCGTGCTTATGGTACCTTCGGGCAGCCGAATCCGTACGCGGGGTACCTCGAGATGGTCGGTCTGTGGCTCCTCCCGATCGTCTTCTGGGTGGGGTACGCCGGATACGTCCATCTCGAGCGCTACCTGAAGAAGCGTTGGTCGGGGTTCTGCGCGACGAGTCGTCTGCGTCGGCGCCTGCTGGTGTACGGGCTTCTGTTCGTGTGGCTGGCCCTGGGCGCTGCAGCAAGCTTCGCCGGTATCCTGTTGAGTTTCTCCCGCGGCGCTTGGGTGGGAACGCTCGCCGGCCTGTTGGTACTGTTCGCGTTCGCGCCGCGGACGATCCGTAGTACCGGCCTGGCGCTCTTCGGGCTCGCCGGACTGGTTCTCGTCGGCGGCGGATGGCAGCAAGTCCCGGAGCCGATTCGCGAGCGCGCGCAGCAGCTGATCACGCAGGCACGTCCGTTCGACGTGCGCGACGTCCAGCTGACCGGCGAGAACTGGGCCGTCGTCGAGCGTATGGTGCACTGGCAGGCTGCGTGGGGGATGTTTCTCGACCATCCCCTGACCGGCGTCGGCGCTGGAAACTTCAGTGTCGTCTTCCCGGAGTACTCGCCGCACCCCCTGTTCCGCATCTCCCGCGGACATGCGCACAACTACTACCTCCACGTCCTAGCGGAACTGGGGCTGCCTGGATTCGTCGTTTATCTCGCGCTTCTGGGAAGCGGCGTCGCGCTGATGATCGGTGCGCTGCGTCGGCGTCGGAACGGGCTTGACAGAGCCATCGTCCTCGGTGCATTGGCGGCGACGACCGCGGTAGCTGTTCACAATCTGGTGGAGAATCTGCACGAGCTGCACCTGAGCGTGCACTTGTTCGCGATGTGGGGCTTGGTCTGGCTTGTCTCCGAAGGTTGGAAGCGGCATGTCAGCGGTTAGCGGCGAGCAGCATCCCCGGCAGAACGCTGGCACGCTTCCAGCAAACGCGGAGCCGACCACGGCGGCATGGTCGGGTCGGCGAGCGCTGTGGCGCGGCGCGCTCGGTGCGGCAGTTCTCGGCGCAGTTGTGGGAATCGTCGTGTGGCGGGGCGGTGTTGACTTGCGACGTGCGCTGGCGGAGCTGGCTGGAGCTCATCTAGGATATGTCGCGACGGCGCTCGCCTGCTACTACGGGTCCTTCCCCCTGCGCAGCTACCGTTGGAGCCTCATCCTCCGCGCACTCGCCCGCGCACCCGGCGAGCGCCAAACTTCCCCTCCGTTGTCGGCGTTGTTGCGCTTCTATCTCTACGGCTGGCTCGTTAACTGCATTCTCCCCGCCAAGCTCGGTGAAATCTACCGTGCGTACCTCGCCCACCGGCGCACGGACCTGCCGCTCGCCACGGTCCTGGGTACGGTTTTCGTGGAGCGCACGCTCGACCTCGCGGTTCTGGCCTGTCTCCTCCCGGCGCTCGTCTTCGCGCTCGGGATCGGCAACAGCATAGAACTGGTTTCCCTCCAGCTGACGGCCGGAGCGCTGAGCCTCGCTTCGCTCGTCGGCCTTTTGCTCCTCCGGAAGAGCGCTCGGACGGTGCGACGGCTTCCCGCTCTCTTGCAGCGCCCCGCTGCTGGTCTCGCCGCCGGCCTCGCCCTCGGCAGCAGACCTTTCTTCGAGGTCACCTTGCTCACCGTACCGCTCTGGGTTCTGGAGGGACTACGCGTCTACACCGAAGCCCGAGCCCTGGGGATCGCACTCGCCCTGCCGCTGAGCTTCCTCATCGCGCTCCTGGCTGCCCTACTGACGACCCTCCCGCTCACTCCAGCCGGCATCGGCGCCGTCGAACTCGGCATCGCTGCCACGCTTCTGCTCCTCGGTTTCCCGAGCGAGCAAGCGATCGCGTTGGCGTTGCTCGACCGACTGGTCGCCTATTGGAGCGTCTTCCCCATCGCCGGTGTTCCTTGGGTGATAGAACGAGTGCGGGGGAACTGACGGAGTGCGAGTCGCGCTGGACTATTCGCCAGCCGTCGCTCAAGCAGCCGGTGTCGGGCGTTACGCCCGCGAACTGGCCAAAGAACTCGCGTCGCGACTCGGCCGCGACTTGGTGCTCTGGTACGGCCGAGTCCCGCGAACTCATGCCATTCCCCCAGCGGGAGCGACGACCCGCCCCTTGCCGTTCTCGCCGAAGGATCTGACTCGCCTCTGGCACCGCCTGCGGGTTCCCTTCCCTGTCGAGATCGCCACCGGCCCGGTCGACGTCGTGCACGGTACCGACTTCCTCGCGCCGCCGGCCCGGGCGTCGCGCGTGGTGACGATCCACGACCTGAGCTTTCTCTTGGTACCCGAACTCGGTCACCCCCGGCTCGTCCGCTTCCTCGCCGAAGCTGTGCCCCGCACCTTGCAGTCGACCGGCCATGTCGTCGCCGTCAGCGAGGCCGTGCGCGCGGAACTCCTCCGTCTCCTGCGCCTCGATCCTGAACGGGTCCATGCGATCCCGCACGGTGTCAGTCCACGCTTCCAGCCGATCCGAACGGAGCGACGCACACCGCTCCTGGCGAGCCTCGGTGTCCGCGATCCGTACGTCATCGCCGTCGGTACGATCGAACCACGCAAGGGATACCCCATCCTCCTGCGTGCGGTGGAACGGTTGGCACCGACGCTTCCCGACCTCCAGCTCGTCATCGTCGGCGCCTCGGGCTGGCTCGCCGAGCCGATCGAAGCGGAGATCACCCGCGCAGTGCAACGTGGCCGGGTTCTCTGGCTCCAGGGAGTCGACGACGCACTGCTGGCTGCGCTCTACAGCGGGGCGCGAGCGTTCGTCTCGGCGTCCTACTACGAGGGGTTCAACTTGCCGCTTCTCGAAGCCCTCGCTTGCGGTGCACCCGCAGTCGTGACGGACCTACCGGTGCATCGCGAAGTCGCCGCGAACGCAGCGCTGTACGTGCGCGCGGCTTCTCCGGAAGAGCTCGCCGAGGCTCTCCGCAGCATCCTCTTGCAGGAGATCGACGTCGAGCGGTTGCAACGAGCTGCGCTGGCGCGCGCGAGCAGGTTCACGTGGTCCGAGTCGGCGGAACGGCACCTGGACGTCTATCGCGTGGCGGCGGCGGATCACCCGCCGCGAGCGAGGAGACCCGATCGGCCCTGACCAGCGAGGGATGACGCGCACCGATGTTTGTCCTCGGAACGCCCGTCGGCCAGGACTGGTTCGCTCTCGTTCTCGCGCTCCTGTTCGCCGCGGGAATCGTGGGCCTCTTCGGAACGGCCTTCCTCGGCACGGCCGTCATAGATCGCTTCGGCACGAACCAGGCCCGCCGCATCCTCGCGAACTCGATGACGCCCATCGTCGCGCAACTCGTCAATCGGTTCGTCGATCTCGTCTTCGCCGCGTTCACTCTCCGGATGCTCGGCGTCGAGGGCAATGGCCAGTACGCCATCGCGACGGTCACGTGGCTCTATCTCAAGACGGTTTCCGATTTCGGGCTGAGCATCTTGGCCGCCCGCGAGGTGGCCAGACAGCCGGAGTCGGCTGGTCGACTGATCGGCACCACCACACTGTTCCGCTTCGCCATCCTGCTCGCGCTCGCTCCGATCGTCGCGCTCCTCCTCACAGTCGGTGCACGCGTGCTCGGACTCTCCACGGCCAGCATCGTGGCGATCCTGCTGCTCACGGTGTCGCTGCTTCCGGCGAGCTACGTCGAAGCGATCAATTCCGCCTTCACCGGATTCGAGCGTCTGCATGTGCCGGCGATCTTGACCGTCTTCACCAACCTGATCCGCTTCTCGATCGGGTTACTGGCGCTCGAGGCGGGTCTGGGAGTCCCGGGAATCGCCGCAGCGGCCATCCTCGCGACCTGCTGCAATACCCTGGCCATGCACGTCGCGATCGGCCGGCACGGGGTACGGATCCAGTGGAGTCTTTCCCGGGACGAGGCACGCCAGCTCGTCCGAGCAGCTTGGCCACTCCTCCTCAACGGGCTCCTGATAACCGTCTTCTTCCGCATCGATACGTTCGTCGTCCAAGCGTTCGAGGGAACACGTGCGCTCGGCATCTACGATGCCGCCTACAAGCTGCCGAATCTCCTTCCCCTCATCCCGTCGTACTTCGTGCTTGCTGTCTTTCCGGTTCTGTCTCGGCAGACGGGTGCCGATCTGCGCCGCTCCTTCGAACTCGGCGCAAAGTTCCTCACGATGCTCGGCTGGGGCATCGTCCTCGTCGTGCTCTTCGCAGCCCCCCTCCTGATCCGCATCCTCGGCGGGAGCGCATTCCTGCCCGATGCCGCCCAGGCCCTGCGGCTCCTCATCTGGTTCGCTCCCCTGCATTACCTCAACGGAATCACCCAGTACGCGATCATCGCCGTCGACCGCCAACGCGACATCGCTCCCGCCTACCTCGCTGCGACTCTGTTCAATATCACGGCCAACCTGGCGGGTGTCCCCCTTTTCGGCTATCGCGCCGCAGCGGTGGTCACGGTCTTGACCGAGATCGTCCTCTTCTTGATGCTCCGTCGCAGCGTCGCGCGTCACCTCGGTGAGATCGAGTGGTCGAGTGTCCTCTGGCGCCCGTTCTTCGCTTTCGCGCTCGCCTGCGCCGCCGCCGCACTGGTCCAACGCGTCTCCTGGCTGCTGCTTCCGGTGGCCTTCGCTGGCTACGCCGTCGCCCTCCTCGCCTTGGGAGCCGTCCGCCGGGAAGAACTTCGCCTGCTCCGTCCCTTGCTTCCCGGGAACGTTCTCTCGCGCTCGCGTGCTTAGTCCGCGACCTCGCAGGTCGGCAATCGTTCGACCAGCACCCGCTGCGAGGCTGCACTCCAGTAGGCTATCCACTGTCCGTCCGGCGCGACGTCCCAGGTATCGACGGCGACCGGTTCGGTCAGATGGGTCGAACCACAGGGGCGAAGATCGTCGAGCCGGTAGACCTGCAGGAGCGCTCGTTCGGGATCGTCCAGGACGACGATCGTTCCGTCGGCGACGCGGTACGACGGAGCGATCGCGAGGGCGCGCGCAGTACCGTCCACGGCGTCGATGAGCCATACCCCATCCTGCGTGGCTTCTCCCGACAGGACCCGGGTGACGACGACTTCGGTCGAATAGGGCACCGGCTGCAGGTTGACGAAGAACCGGCCGCTCGCGATCCACCGGAACTGCGTCCACGGAGCCTCCGCTGCCCAGATTCCCGCCTGTGCCCCATCGGCGGTTTCCGCGATG